>DAMCRY010000069.1:6612-12768 GCA_032115075.1 Massilia sp. | reverse complement strand
AAGTCCGACCTGTTCGACTGGATGACGCCACTGCAGATGCTGGACTACTTCAAGGCCCTGTACCCGCGCTGGAACGACGCCAAGGTCGCGGCGCTGCTCGAGCGCTGGGCGGTGAGGCGTTCCTCGCTCGCCGCCTCGTTCTCGGCGTCGCCGTAGATCTGCGGTCCCTGCGCCGCCACCGCCACCGGCGGGCCGAACGGCGAGATGCCGATGCCGCCGCTGCCGCCACCGGACGCCCTGGGAGCGGACTGGCGCATCAGCTTCATCCCGCCGAAGGCGAAGAACAGCACCGCCGAGACGGCCAGGTTGACGCCAAGGCTGGTGAGCGCGGTGGTCATTTCCGAGATCGGCAGGCCGGCCTCCTGCACCACCTTGTTGGTGATGCCGCCGTAGATGCTGATCGGCGAGAAGCCGCCGCCCTGGGCGCCGTGCACCACCATCATGCCCATCATGAGCGGGTTGATGTTGTACTTGGCCGCGAAGCCGAGCGCGATCGGGGCGATGATGGCCACCGCGGCCGGGCTCACGGCGCCGACCGAGGTCAGCACCGCGGTGATGGCGAACATCACCCAGGGAATCGCGGCGATGCGTCCGCCCACGGCCCGGACCGCCAGCCGCACCAGCCAGTCGATGGTGCCGTTGTTCTGGGCCTGGGCGAACAGGAAGGTGATCCCGACCAGGGTCAGGAACAGTTCGGCGGGAAAGCCCGCCATGATGGCCTTGGCCTGCATGCCGGCGACGACGCTGCCGACCAGGAAGGCGCCCACGAAGGCGATGACGCCCATGTTGATGGGCATGGCGGTGGCGAGCACGAACATCAGTGCCAGCACGCAGATTGCGATCATGTGAGAGGACACGGCTTGCTCCTTCGACGCGCGGCTCGCCCTGAAGCGGGACCGCTGGTGATACGTCTCCAATGCATCCCCTGTCGCCGCCGTGTCCGCAGGGACCGCGGCGGCGGGCCGGGCATGCTCTTTTGTTATGCTATTTTGAGATCGTAAGGTAGCGTCGAATCGGGATCCGATCAATTACGCTCGCCGTGCGACGTTTACTTTCAGCGGAACTTTACGGCGTAAACATCGACCACGTGGCTCAGGCGGGCCCGTGCTTCAGCATGCGGCACACCGCCGCCAGCGCCAGCAGGTTCGGGTCGCGTTCGCGCACCCGCAGGAAGGACAGGCCGATGGTCTGGCGCATGTGGAAGTCCTGTTTCAGCGGGATCAGCTGGACCCGGTCGCCGAAGGCGTCGCGCACCCGGCCCGGCAGCAGCGTGTAGCCGATCCCGGCCCCGACCAGGTTCATCAGCGAGAAGATGTCGCCCACGCGGGTGACGATGGTGGGCGCGAAGCCGGCGATCCGGAAGGCTTCCTGGAAGCCGGTGAAGGTCACGAAGCCGTCGCGCAGGCAGACGAACTTCTCGCCGGCGCACTGCCTGAGGTCGACCTCCTTCATCGCCGCGTAGGGCGAGCCGCTCGGCGCCGCGAAGAACACCTCGTCCTCGAACAGCGGGATCGATTCGACGTCCGGGTCGGGGTCCGGCACCGCCATCAGGGCGGCGTCGATGGCGTTCTGCTTGAGCTTGTGCAGCAGGTCGGCGTTCGAGCCGAGCACGAGTTCGGTCTCGAGTTCCTGCTTGCGCAGCTTGATGCCGATGATGACGTTCGGGATGATCCCGGTGGTGAGCGAATACAGCGAACCGATCTTGAGGTGGTCGGCCGAATAGCCGGCCGTCGAGCGGGTCGCGGCGATCCCGTCCGCCATCAGCTTGAGCACGTCGCGGCCGACCTCGGCCAGCACCTGGGCCGCCTCGTTCGGGATCAGGTTGCGGCCCTGCAGGCTGAACAGCTGGCAGCTCATCGCCTCTTCCAGCGAATGCAGCGCGCGGTGCACGCTGACCGCGCTGATGTCGAGCATGCGCGCGGCGGCGTTCAGGTTGCCGCCTTCCATGTAGGCGAGCAGGATCTCGAGCTTGCGGAAGGTGATGTCTTCGCTGATGCGGCTGCGCATGGGATTCCTTGTCGATGTCACGTGTGGAGAGAATACCGCAACGTCAAACCCCTTCATCGGCCACGAACAGGTCGGGATGGCTCTCCGCGCATTCGCGCAGCAGGTTCCACACCACCTTCACCCGACGCAGGCGGTACAGGTCGGTCGGCGCCGCCAGCCAGAACGAGCGCTCGGCCTGGAAGCCGGGCAGCACCCGCACCAGCCGGCCATCCTTCGGCACCGCGTAGGGCGGCGCCATCATCAGGCCCATGCCGAGCGAGGCTGCTTCAAGCTGCCCGGTCATGCCCGAACAGCAGATGCGCCGGCGCGGCGTGAAGCCGAGTTCGTTCAGGTAGGACAGCTCGCGGCTGGCCAGGCGGTCCTGCACGTAGTCGACGAAGTCGTGGCGCGCCAGGTCGGCCTGGGTGCGGATCGGCGGGTGCTTCGCCAGGTACGAAGGCGCCGCGTACAGGTAGAAGTGGAAGGAGGCCAGGCGCGCGACCATGTAGCGGCCGGTGGTGGGCGGATCGAGCATCACGCCGAGGTCGGCTTCGCGGTTGGCCAGGTTGGCGAAGCGCGGCAGGTTCAGCAGGTCGATCGACAGGTCCGGGTGCTGCTCCAGCAGGGCCGCGATCAGGGGCGCCACCACGCGCACCCCGAACACTTCGGGCACGCCCAGGCGCACCACGCCATGCGCCGCCACCTCGGCCCCGCCGATCTGCTCGGCCGCCGCCAGCGCCGCGCCCTCCATCGCTTCGGCATGCGGCAGCAGGGCCTGGCCTACCTCGGTCAGCTCATAGCCTTCGCGCGAGCGGTCGAACAGCGTCGATCCGAGCTGGGCCTCGAGCCGGTCGATGCGGCGCGCCACCGTGGTGTGCTCGACTTCCAGCCGGCGCGAGGCGCCGGACAGGGTGCCGGCGCGCGCCAGTTCGAGGAAGAAACGCAGGTCGGTCCACTCGGGCAGCGTATTCATGGGCTCGCTCTCACGGCTCGTTGTTCGATATCAAGATGACATATTGTGCACTAGTGCACATTCCCCCTGCAATCGTTTGGCGCTTTTTCCTTATCGCAGCGCACAAACGGTGCGTCCGCCGGCGCCTCCCTCGTCAAGACATGCACAGCCGTGGTGAAGCGGACTGTGCATTTTTGCACAAAGGGGTGGGCGATTGTTGACTATCGAACCAGACCGAGCCGAGGCAAACTGCCGACCATGCGACAACCTGAACGCATGCCGCTATCAAAAAATTAGGAGACATCAATGCGTCTGACCAAGAACAAAATGAAGCTGCTGAACCCCGCGATCCAGTCCGCCGTCGCCCTGCTGGTGCTGTCGACCGGCGCCGCGGCCCATGCCCAGGAGGCGACCGGCGCGCCCCCGGTGGCCACCAGTGAAGACGGCGTGAACAAGGTCGTCGTCACCGCCCGCCGCCGCGAGGAAACCCTGCAGGACGTGCCGGTGTCCGTTACCGCCTTCAGCGCCGACCAGCTGTCCAAGCAGGCCGTGCCGGACGTCACCGCCCTCGCCCTGGCCCTGCCGAACACCACCCTGAAGGCCTCGCGCGCGACCAACTCGACCCTGACCGCCTTCATCCGCGGCGTCGGCCAGGCCGACCCGCTGGCCGGCTTCGAATCCGGCGTCGGCATCTACATCGACGACATCTACCTGGCCCGCCCGCAGGCGGCCGTGGCCGACATCTACGACGTCGAGCGCATCGAAGTGCTGCGCGGCCCGCAGGGCACCCTGTACGGCCGCAACACCATCGGCGGCGCCGTCAAGTACGTGACCCGCAAGCTGGCCCCCCAGACCGACGTGCGCGTGCGCGCCGCCATCGGCGAGTACGGCCAGAAGGAAGCCGTGCTCACCGCCAGCACCCCGATCAGCGAGACCGCCCGCATCGGCGGCACCTTCGCCCGCTTCAAGCGCGACGGCTTCGGCAAGAACCTGACCACCGGCGGCGAGAACTACGACAAGGACGTCACCGCGGCGCGCCTGTCGGCCGAGTTCACCCCGACATCAAGCCTGTTCATCCGCATCGCCGGCGACGTCACCCAGGACGATTCGAGCCCGCGCAACGGCCACCGCCTGATCGTCGGCCGCACCAGCGGCGCCCCGATCCTGGGCAACGTCTTCGACACCCGCGCCAACCTGATGACCGCGCTGGGCCACGACCAGGAGGTCAAGTCGCACGGTGTCTCGGCCACGGTCGAATACACCCTCAACAACGAGTGGACCTTCAAGTCGATCACGGCCAAGCGCAAGGACAAGTCGTATGCGCCGATCGACTTCGACTCGCTGGCGGTGGTCGACATGGAAGTGCCGGCCCTGTACACCAACGAGCAGTTCAGCCAGGAATTCAACCTCACCTACACCGGCGACAGGCTGGCGGGCGTGGCCGGCATCTACTACATCGACGCCAACGCCTTCAACAAGTTCGACACCATCCTGGGCGGCGCGGTCCCGACCTCGACCTACACGATGGGCGACATCGACACCAAGGCCTGGGCGATCTACGCCGACGGCAGCTACAACGTCACCGACGCCTTCAGCGTGTCGCTGGGCGGCCGCTATACCGTCGACCAGCGCGACGCCGAAGTGCTGCGCCAGATCTACTTCGGCGCGGCCGGCACGCCGGGCCTGGGCAACGCGGGCGCGATCCTGTTCCGCACCGACACCGACCTGCGCGGCGGCGTACTGAGCCGCAAGGACAAGAAGTTCACCCCGCGCGTGGCCCTGAACTACAAGCTGAATTCGGACCACAACGTCTACACGTCCTACTCCGAGGGCTTCAAGGGCGGCGGCTTCGAACCGCGCCTGAACATGGTCGGCACCAACCTGCCGCTGGCGGTGGCGAAGCGCGGCTACGAGCCGGAAACCATCGAGACCTACGAACTGGGCCTGAAGTCGGCCTTCAACGGCGGCCGCATCACCACCAACGCCGCGGTGTTCTACAGCGACTACCAGGACGTCCAGATCCCGGGTTCGGTGGCGATCGACACCAACGGCGACGGCCGCGACGACAGCTTCGCCGGCGTGACCACCAACGCCGGCAAGGCCAAGATCAAGGGCGCCGAACTGGAAGCCATCGCCAACATCACCCCGAACTTCATGATCGCGGGCATGTACAGCTACATCGACGCCGAGTACAAGGAATACATCTCGGCCGGCGTCAACGTGGCGAGCCAGCGCACCTTCCAGAACACCCCGAAGAACTCGGCCAACCTGCGCTTCAACTACGACATCGCGATGCCGCTGATGGGCTACAGCGGCAAGCTCTCGCTGATCGGCAGCGCCTCGTACAAGGGCGCGACCGCCCAGTTCGAGACCGCCTCGCTGCTGGACCAGGAGTCGTACAAGCTGTACGACGCCAGCATCGTCTGGACCCGCGCCGACGGCAAGGTCCGCGCCGGCATCCATGGCAAGAACCTGGGCGACAAGCACTACAAGACCGGCGGCTACCTGTTCCCGACCCTGGGCCTGGAAGGCACGCTGACCGCCTTCTACGGCAACCCGCGCCAGGTCTCGGCTACCGTCGAGTACCGCTTCTAAGCCTCCCCGGCAGCGACAGGCGGCATCGCCTGGCTGGCGCCCTTCCCGGGCGCCGGCCGGGGCGCTTGCAGCCCTCACGAACGGCCCCGGGCCGAACAGCAAACGATTCACAGGATAAGCCAGCGTGTCCACATTCACACCAATCAGCTACACCAGCAGCGACGGGCTGGCGCTGTACGCGCGCGACTATTCGTCTTCCAGCGGCGCGTCCCCCAAGGGCGCGGGCGACGGCGTGCCGGCGCGGCTGCCGGTGATCTGCATCCACGGACTGACCCGCAATTCCGCCGACTTCGACGAACTGGCCCCCGAGCTGGCAGCCATGGGCCGGCGCGTGCTCGCGCTCGACGTGCGCGGCCGCGGCCATTCGGCGCACGACCCGAACCCCGCCAACTACAACCCGGTGGTCTACGCCGGCGACGTCATCAAGCTGATGGACGACCTGGGCCTGGCCCGCGCGGTCTTCGTCGGCACCTCGATGGGCGGCCTGATCACCATGACCCTGGCGGCGCGCCGTCTCGACCTGATCGGCGCCGCCATCCTCAACGACGTCGGCCCGGTGCTGTCGGTACGCGGCCTGCAGCGCATCGCCGGCTATGCGGGCCGCTGCAATGCGGTCGCCTCCT
>DAMCRY010000069.1:0-6530 GCA_032115075.1 Massilia sp. | reverse complement strand
CAACGCCTGCGCCTTCCCGGCCAATTCCGACGCGGAGTGGCACAAGTGGGCGCGCCGCGCCTTCGAACAGAAGGATGACGGCAGCCTGGCGCTGCGTTACGATCCGAATATCGCCACGGCGATACAGACCGGTAAATTGCGTCCGACCTCGCTGGCGGCGCGCATGGCCTTCCGCCGCCTGGCGCGGCGCCGTCCGACCCTGCTGGTGCGCGGCGCCCTGTCCGACCTGGTCGAGCCGAGCCAGGCCGCCTGGATGCGCAAGGCGGCGCCGGAACTGCAGTATGCCGAAGTGCCCGGGATCGGCCACGCCCCCATGCTCACCGAGCCGGCGGCGCTGGACGCGATCCGCCAGTTCCTGGCGCGGGTACCCTGAGCAACACGAATAGAACAGGCAACAAGAAACGAGGAGACTCCATGAAGCACCTGATCAAACCCCTGTCCGTCGCCATCGTGGCCGCTTTCGCCGCCACCGCCGCACCCGCCGTCCTTGCCCAGGGCAAGGACTTGAAGATCGCCCTCATCGCCGGCAAGACCGGTCCGCTGGAAGCCTATGCCAAGGAGACCGAGACCGGCTTCATGATGGGCCTCGAATACCTCACCAACGGCACCATGCAGATCAACGGCCGCAAGATCAAGGTGATCGTCAAGGACGACCAGTCCAAGCCCGACCTGGGCCGCACCCTGCTGGCCGAAGCCTACGGCGACGACAAGGTCGACATCGCGGTCGGCACCACCTCCTCCGGCTCGGCGATCGCCATGCTGCCGGTGGCGAAGGAATACAAGAAGGTGCTGATCGTGGAGCCGGCCGTGGCCGATGCGATCACCCAGGAAAAGTGGAACAAGTACATCTTCCGTACCGCGCGCAGCTCCATGCAGGATGCGCTGGCCGCCGCCAGCACCTTCAAGAGCGGCAGCGTCGGCTTCCTGGCACAGGACTACGCCTTCGGGCGCGACGCCATCGAAGCAGCCAAGGAAGCGCTCAAGACCACCGGCAGCAAGGGCGTCGTCGTGCACGAGGAGTATGCGCCGGCCACCGCCACCGACTTCACCGCGCCGGCCCAGCGCCTGTTCGACAAGCTGAAGGACAAGCCGCAGCCGCGCGTGCTGCAGATCGTCTGGGCAGGCCCGAATCCGCTGAACAAAATCGCCGACATGAAGCCGGAACGCTTCGGTATCGCGCTGGCCCCGGGCGGCAACATCCTGCCGGTGATGAAGACCTGGAAGAATTTCGCCGGCACCGAAGGCACCATCAATTACTACTACGGCTTCCCGAAGAACAAGATGAACGACTGGCTGGTGGCGGAGCACACCAAGCGCTTCAAGATGCCGCCCGATATGTTCACCGCCGGCGGCATGGCGGCGGCCGGCGCGGTGGTTGCCGCCCTGTCGAAGGCGCCCAACGCGAAGAACGGCGACGAGATGGTGGCGGCGATGGAAGGCCTGAGCTTCCAGACCCCGAAAGGCACGATGACCTTCCGCAAGGAAGACCACCAGGCCATCCAGCCGATGTACCACTTCCGCATCAAGAAAGACCAGAAGAACGAATGGGACCTGCTGGAACTGGTGCGCGAGATCCCGGCATCCGAACTGCCGCTGCCGGTGCGGAACAAGCGCTGACATGACCGCATCCAGCACCCAGCCCGCCGGCACCCCTTCGCTGTCGACCCGCGACCTGACCATCCGCTTCGGCGGCCACGTCGCGGTGAACGCGGTGACGGCGGACTTCTACCCCGGCACCCTGACCGTCATCGTCGGTCCCAACGGCGCCGGCAAGACCACCTACTTCAACCTGGTCTCGGGCCAGCTGCCCGCCACCTCGGGCAGCGTGTTCGTCAGGGGCCAGGACGTCACCCGCGCCGGCGCCGCGAAACGGACCCG
This sequence comes from Massilia sp., assembly GCA_032115075.1. Classification (GTDB taxonomy): domain Bacteria; phylum Pseudomonadota; class Gammaproteobacteria; order Burkholderiales; family Burkholderiaceae_D; genus Telluria. The sequence goes on along the minus strand of DAMCRY010000069.1, from coordinate 4,652 downwards.
CCTGGGGATAGGCCGCGCCTTCCAGCTGACCAACCTGTTCCCGAACCTGACGGTGGCCGAGAACGTGCGCCTGGCGGTGCAGAGCCGCGCCGGCATGGGCCTGAACTTCTTCTCCATCTGGTCGAGCCACCGCGAGATCATCGCCCGCGCCGACCACTACCTCGAGCGGGTGGCGCTGGTGGGACGGCGCGACGCCTACGTGGCAACCCTGTCGCACGGCGACCAGCGCAAGCTGGAAGTGGCGATCCTGCTGGCGCTGGAGCCGGACATCATGATGTTCGACGAACCGACCGCCGGCATGAGCGTGGACGAGGTGCCGGTGGTGCTCGACCTGATCCAGGCGGTCAAGCTCGAGCGCAACAAGACCGTGCTGCTGGTCGAGCACAAGATGGACGTGGTGCGCGCCCTGGCCGACCGCATCGTCGTGCTGCACAACGGCACGTTGGTCGCGGACGGCAAACCGCTTGACGTGATGCAATCGAAGATCGTACAGGAAGCCTATCTTGGAACCCCCGAAACCGCAGCGGCCTGACCCCATGGCGGAACCGCTCCTCACGCTGTCCGGCGTGCACACCCACATCGGCCAGTACCACATCCTGCAGGGCGTGGACCTGGCAGTGCCGCGCGGCGGCCTGGCGGTCCTGCTGGGCCGCAACGGCGCCGGCAAGACCACCACCCTGCGCACCATCATGGGCCTGTGGAAGGCCAGCGCCGGCTCGATCGTGTTCGACGGCCGCGACATCACGAAACTGTCGACGCCCGACATCGCCCGCCTCGGCATCGCCTACGTCCCGGAGAGCATGGCCGTGTTCTCGGACCTGACCGTGCGCGAGAACCTGTATCTCGCGGCGCGCAACGGGGCGCTGGACCAGGCCAGGGTCGACTGGATCTGCGGCTTTTTCCCCGCCCTGAAGAAGTTCTGGAACTACCCGGCCGGGAACCTCTCGGGCGGCCAGAAGCAGATGGTGGCGATCGCCCGCGCGATCGTCGAACCGAGGAAGCTGCTGCTGGTCGACGAGCCGACCAAGGGCCTGGCCCCGGCCATCGTCCAGAGCCTGATGGCGGCCTTCCGCGAGCTGAAGGACACCAACACGACCATCCTGCTGGTCGAGCAGAACTTCAACTTCGTGCGCACGCTCGGCGACACCGTCGGCGTGATGGACGACGGCCGCGTGGTCCACGCGGGCTCGATGCCCGCGCTGGCCCGCGACGAGGAACTGCAGCAGCGCCTGCTCGGGCTGTCGCTCGACTCCCACCAATAGGAACAGATATGAGTGCAACCCTCCCCCTGCCCGCCAAGGACGCGCCGCTGCCGAACGACGCGCCGTTGCCGAAGGCGCCGCGCGACGTCGCGCCGCTGCTGCTGGTGCCGGTCCTGATGCTGGCCATGCTGCCCCTGGTCGGGAGCTTCCCCACCTGGGTCACCCTGACCGTCGCCGGCCTGGCGATGGGCATGATGATCTTCATCATGGCGAGCGGCCTGACCCTGGTCTTCGGCCTGATGAGCGTGCTGAACTTCGGCCACGGCGCCTTCGTCTCGGTCGGGGCCTTCGCCGCCACCACCGTCCTGATCCCGATGCGCGGCTGGCTCGAGCTCGATTCGCTGGCGATCAACCTCGGCGTGCTGGCGCTGGCCATCGCAGTGGCCATGCTTGTCACCGCCTTGCTGGGCTGGGCCTTCGAGCGCGTGATCATCATGCCGGTCTACGGCCAGCACCTGAAACAGATCCTGATCACCATGGGCGGCATGATCGTGGCCGAGCAGCTGATCCACGTGATCTGGGGCGCAGAGACCATCGCCCTGCCGCTGCCCACGGCCCTGCGCGGCGCCATCTTCCTGGGCGACGCGGCCATCGAGAAGTATCGTTTAGTCGCGGTGGTGGTCGGCCTGGTGGTCTTCGTCGGCATGTTCCTGACGCTGAACCGCACCAAGATCGGCCTGCTCATCCGCGCCGGCGTCGAGAACGGCGAGATGGTCGAGGCGCTCGGCTACCGCATCAAGCGCCTGTTCGTCACCGTGTTCGCGGCCGGTTCCGCGCTGGCCGGCCTGGGCGGCGTGCTGTGGGGCCTGTACAAGGAAACCCTGACCGCGGCCATGGGCGGCGAGATCATGGTGATGATCTTCATCGTGATCATCATCGGCGGCCTCGGTTCGGTGGGCGGCTGCTTCATCGGCGCCCTCCTGATGGCGCTGGTGGCCAACTATGCCGGCTTCCTGGCGCCGAAATTCGCGCTGGTCTCGAACATCGTCCTGATGATCGCGATCCTGCTGTGGCGCCCCGCCGGCCTGTATTCGAAGATGCGAGGTTGAACCCGATGCTGCACCGACTCCTGTCCGGCGACCTGCCGCGCAGCCGCGCCCTGAGCGCCATGCTGCTGCTGATCCTGCTGGGACTGGCCTTCGCGCCTTTCCTGACCTCGGGCGCGCGCCCGCTCAACACCGCCGCCACGATCTGCGTCTACATCGTGCTGGTGGCCTCCTACGACCTGCTGCTGGGCTACACGGGCATCGTCTCGTTCGCCCACACCATGTTCTACGGCATCGGCGCCTACGGCATCGGCCTGGGCCTGGCGCGCGTGGACGACGCCACCTGGGGCGCGGCCCTCGGAGGCCTGGGCATCGCCCTGCTGGTGGCGCTGGCCCTGGCCCTGGTGGTCGGCCTGTTCGCCCTGCGCGTGCGCGCCATCTTCTACGCCATGATCACGCTGGCTGTCGCGTCCTCGTTCGCGGTGCTGGCCTCGCAGCTGTCCGACTTCACCGGCGGCGAGGACGGCATCACCTTCAGCGTGCCGGAAGTGCTCACGCCCGGCTTCACGCTGATGGAGAACGAGGTCTTCGGGCGCGCGATCGACGGCAAGCTGCTCAGCTACTACCTGGTGTTCTTCGGCTGCCTGCTGCTGTTCCTGTTCCTGCTGCGCCTCGTGAATTCGCCTTTCGGGCGGGTGCTGCAGGCGATCCGCGAGAACGAGTTCCGCGCCGAGGCGCTGGGCTACCGCACCATGACCTACCGCATCTGGGCCAACTGCCTGGCGGCGCTGGTGGCGGCGCTGGCGGGCGCGCTGATGGCCCTGTGGTTGCGCTACGTGGGTCCCGACACTTCGCTCGGCTTCAAGGTCATGACCGACATCCTCCTGATCGTCGTCATCGGCGGCATGGGCACGATGTACGGCGCGGTGGTGGGCGCGGCGCTGTTCATCATCGCGCAGAACTACCTGCAGGGGCTGATGGGCGCGGGCTCCGAAGCGCTGGCGGGCGTGCCGATGCTGGCGGCGCTGCTGCATCCGGACCGCTGGATGTTGTGGCTGGGCGTGCTGTTCATCCTGTCGATCTACTTCTTCCCGATCGGGATCGTCGGCAAGCTGCGGCTGCGCAGCTTGCTGGCGCGGCAGGCGCCGCGATAGACGCACGGCTCCACATTTCCCTGGAGCACCGAACGGCCTCCCTCGCGGAGGCCGTTTTCGTTGGCGCTCGAACTAGTTCCCTTCCCGCCGTTGAGACGGCCCGAGCGGTCTCACACCCACATTAAATAAATCTCAATGTTGCCTGTCTGCTTACAAATATCATAAAGACAACAATGGCCTCGTCGATAGCCAGCGCGAGCGGACTCCCATCCATCTGGCTCAGCATGAAAGGGCAATCATGAACCGATTTACCAGGCTCTGCGGCACGGCGCTGATCGTGGCCGCCGCATCGGCGCCACTGTCCAGCCACGCAGGCGTCGAAGTGCTCAACGAAGGCTTCGACGATGTCGAAAACCTTGCCGGCTGGGACAGGCTCAACTACAGCGTGCCGCTGAGTACCGGCTGGTTCCAGGGCTATACCGACGTGTTCAGCGCCCAGGCCGGCCCGGGCAACTCCTATGCCGCCTCCAACTTCGTCAATCTGGACGGCAGCATGGGCACGATCGACAACTGGCTGGTGACGCCGATGCTCAACCTGTCCGGCATCACCACCCTGTCCTTCTACACCAACCGCGAAAACAACCCCGGCCTTTCCGACACCCTCGAAGTGCGCTTCACGCCGAACACCGGAGGCGACGGCACCCCCGACACCGTGCTGTTCACCATCACCGGCGACGGATTTCCCGCGCAATGGCAGCAATGGAGCACCAGCCTGACGGTCGAAGGAGAAGGACGCTTCGCCTTCCGCTACTTCGGCGCCTCGGACACGCTCGGCTACATCGGCCTCGATTCGGTGCGCGTCGTCACCGCGGTTCCGGAACCGTCGAGCTACCTGATGCTGCTGGGCGGGCTGGGCGCGCTGGGCCTGACCGCCCGCCGCCTGCGCAAGCCGCCAGCCCGGCTGGCCTAGGGTTCCAGGAAAGCCAGCAGCGACCAAGGCGCGCAGACGGGAGTGCAGGCCCGCACGCCGCTCATTGCTCGACCCCGGGCGCGTCCGAACGCACCCGAAACCCTATCGCCAGGAGAAAACCATGCTCACCCGAAAACTGATGCTCACGCTGCCGCTGGCCACCTTGTGCCTGCCGGCGGCCGCCCAGCAGGCCTCGCCTCCGCAAGACCGCTCCCAGCAAGCCAGCTCCCAGCAGGGGATGGTCGTCGTGCGCGACGCCCAGACCGGCCAGCTGCGCGCGCCCACCGCGGCCGAATCGCGCGCGCTGGCGCCAAAGGCCACCAGCGCGATGACCGCGCCG
>DAMCRY010000068.1:0-12805 GCA_032115075.1 Massilia sp. | reverse complement strand
GTCGAGGACGACGAGATCGGGCTGCGCATGGACGCCGGCCGCAAGATCCTGCTGGACCGCGGCGTCAACGAAGTAGGACCCTACCAGTCGCCGATGGAAGACGGGATGCAGCACTTCCACGAGTGGTACCGCAGCAAACTGGCACTGTAAGGAACCGTGACTTAATGCCTTCGCTCTGGATGCTGTTCGCCAGCTTCGCGTTCGCCGCCATGGGCGCGGGCGTGAAGCTGGCTTCCGAGTTTTATTCGACCTCCGAACTCGTGATGTACCGCGGCCTGATCGGCACCCTGGTGCTGTTCATGGTGGTGCGCCACCGCGGCGGCACCTTCCGGACCGATTTCCCCAGGGCCCACATCTGGCGCAGCGCGGTCGGCGTGGTCTCGCTGTGGCTGTGGTTCTTCGCCATCACGCGCCTGCCGCTGGCCACCGCCGTCACCCTCAACTACATGGCCCCGATCTGGATCGCGGCCTTCATGTTCGCCGTCGGCTGGTGGCGCGGCACCAAGATGCCCGAGTGGCCGCTGGTGCTGGCGATCGCCATGAGCTTCTTCGGCGTGACCCTGGTGCTGCAGCCGGCCATCGAGAGCGAGCAATGGCTGGGCGGCCTGGCGGGCGTGTGCTCGTCGGTGATCTCGGCCATGGCCTACATGCAGGTGCGCAAGCTCGGCCAGATGGGCGAGCCGGAATACCGCGTGGTGTTCTACTTCTCGCTGACCACGGCGCTGGCCGGCCTGGCCGGCACCCTGGCCGGCGACGGCCCCGAGGGTGCGGTGTTCCAGAGCCATACCCTGGGCAGCGGCGCCCTGCTGCTGGGGATCGGCATCGCGGCCCTGATGGCGCAGATGGCAATGACGCGCGCCTACCGCGTCGGCAAGGTGCTGGTGGTGGCGAACCTGCAATACACCGGCATCGTGTTCTCCAGCCTGTGGGGCCTGGCGCTGTGGGGCGACACCTTCGACTGGCACGTCTGGCTGGGCATCGGCGTCATCCTTGCCTCCGGCATCGCCGCGACGTTCTACAATACACGCAGCACGTCCAAGGGCGCCGTGGTCAAGGACACCGACCCGATCGCCAGCGAAACCTGAGGAGCCTCGGATGCACAAACCCTTCACAACCCTGATCAGCGCGGAAGAACTGGCCGCGCGCATCGGTGATGCAAACCTCGTGGTGGTCGACTGCCGCCACGACCTGGCGAACCTGGCGGCCGGCCGCGACGGCTATGCCATCGGCCACCTGCCGGGCGCCGTGTTCGGCGACATCGAGACCCAGCTTTCCGGCGCCAAGCGCGGCCCGGACGGCGTCTTCCGCGGCCGCCATCCGCTGCCGGAAAAGGAGGCGCTGATCGACACCCTGCGCGGCTGGGGCGTGAACGACGATTCCCAGGTGGTGGCCTACGATGCCCACGGCGGCATGTTCGCGGCGCGCCTGTGGTGGCTGCTGCGCTGGCTCGGCCACGAGGCGGTGGCGGTGCTCGACGGCGGCATGGCGGCCTGGCAGTCGCTGGGCCAGCCCCTCAGCACCGAGACGCCGGCCCGGCCGCGCGGCAACATCACCGTGCGCGCACCCTTCGTGCCGACCGTGACCGTGGCGGACGTCATGGAGAATCTCGACAAGGGCGAACGCATCGTGATCGATGCGCGCGCCGCCGACCGCTTCCGCGGCGAAAACGAAACCATCGACCCGGTCGGCGGCCACATCCCCGGCGCGAAGAACCGCTTCTTCAAGGACAACCTGCGGCCGGATGGACGCTTCAAGGCCCCGGAAGCGTTGCGCGCCGATTTCGCCCCCCTGATCGACGATCCGAAGCGGGCCATCATGCAGTGCGGCTCGGGCGTGACCGCCTGCCACAACCTGCTGGCCCTGGAAGTGGCCGGCATGCCGGGCGCCGCCCTGTACCCGGGCTCGTGGAGCGAATGGGTCGGCGACGGCAAGGACAATAGCGGCCGCCCGGTTGCCACCGGCCCGGCCTGACGCCGCAAGGCAGCTCATGAAGAAGAATGCAATGAACGACGACGCAGCACACGACAACAAACCGACCACCCTGCCGGAGATCCCGGAAGCGGTGGCAACAGCCCTGAGCAGCTGGGTCCAGCAGGTGGCCGAGCAGACCGCCGCGCCGGTGCGCGACGCCCTCAGCCAGCTGGAAAGCGAAGCGGCCGAATTGCGCGAGACCGGCGCCAGCCTGGAAGCGGCGCGCGACCAGGCCCTGGCCACGTCGAGCGAGCAGGCGGCCGAGATCGAGCGCCTGAACATCGAACTGCGCGACGCGCGCAAGGTGGCGACCGAGGCGCTGGTCAGCAAGGCGAAGGACCAGCTGGCCATCGACGGCAAGGACCGCCAGCTGACGGAACTGCGGGCCCAGCTCGAGCGCAACGTCGCCGCCCAGGCGGCCGAGTCGGATGCGCGCCTGGCCGCCGAGATGGAACTGGTCGGCGCCACCACGGCGCGCGACAATTTCGAGTCCGAGGTCAAGACCCTGCGTGGCCAGCTCGACAAGTCCTACGCCGAGCGCAGCGCCCTGCGCGCCGAACTCGAAGCGCTGCGCGCGAAGAAATAAGGCGGACCGCATGGAACGCAACACCAGGCAGCGCAAGGCGATCCACCAGTGCATGGCCGACGCCGGCCGCCCGCTCGCTCCGCAGGAAATCCTCGAGCATGCGCAGGGCGCCGTTCCCGGCATGGGACTGGCGACGGTGTACCGTAACATCAAGTCGATGCTGGAAGCCGGCGAGATCACCACGGTGTCGCTGCCGGGCGGCGGGGACCGCTACGAGATCGCCGGGCATGGCCACCACCACCACTTCCATTGCCGCTCTTGCGACAAGGTGTACGAGGTCCACGCCTGTCCGGGGGACATGCAGAAGCTGACGCCGGAGGGCTTCGTGCTCGAATCGCACGAGCTGACCTTGTACGGTCTGTGCAATGCCTGCCGCGCGGTGGGCTGACGATCTCGCACCTGCAGGGTGGCCGGCTGTGCCGGCCACCCTGCAATATTACCGGCCCGAGACGCAATCCTTGCAATAGCGGTGATTGCGCACATGCGCCCCCAGCAGCAGCACGCTGCTCAGCACCGCTCCCGCCGTTTCCGCCATCTCGCCCACCCGCGGACCCAGCACGAACACCGCCACCAGGAAGGACAGCAGCCCCGCCACACCCAGCGACAGGGCCGCCGGGTCGCGGTGCTTCAGGTAGCCCGGCACCAGCGCCAGCAGGACCGGCACGCTCACGCCCAGCAGCAGCGCATCGTGCAGGGCGTGGTGGTCCCCGCCGAGCCCCAGCAGCGGGAAGGCCGCCAGCAGCAGCGGCATCGCGAGGCAGTGCACCAGGCACAGCGCGGAAGCCGCCATGCCGGCATAGTCGGCGAACCGGATCAGCGTCTTCATCCCGAACCGATCAGAAGACCAGGCGCAGGCCGGCGGTCAGGTTACGCCCCGACAGCGGCGCCGCGTCCTTGACGAAGGAGGTGTGGCTGAAGGCCAGCTCGTTGGTCAGGTTGTTGATGCGGGCGTAGAGCTGCGCCGGCACGCCGCCGATACGGGTCGTGTAATGGGTGCCGAGGTTGATGGTGTTGTAGCCGCCGGTCGGGCCCTCGAAGTCCGCCACCCGGTCCTGCTTGCCGACACGGATCACTTCGACCATGCCGTGCCAGGCCTGCCAGTCCGCGTTCAGGCGCGCGCCGATGCGGTGCGCCGGGATGCGCGGGATGTTGCGGTTGCCGTCGCCGTTGTCGAAGCGGGCGCGTACGGTGTCGCCGAACAGCGTCGCCTCGACCACCTTCGAGAACTTGTGGCGCACTTCCGCTTCCAGGCCGGTGAAGGTGGCGTCGCGCTGGGCGTATTCGACCAGCTGGAAGCCTTCGTGGTTGTCCAGCGTGTGCGCGTAGATGTAGTTGTCGACGCGGTTGTGGAAGGCGCTCAGCGAGAAGGTGGTGTCGCCTTCGAACTTGCGCAGGGTGAGGTCGATGTTGTTCGAGGTTTCCTTGCCCAGGTCCTGGTTGCCGATCTCGTAGGTCGCGGTGGCCAGGTGCACGCCGTTCGCGTACAGCTCTTCGGCCGTCGGCAGGCGGTGGCTGCGTGCGACGCCGGCGCGCAGCGAATATTGCGGCTTGAACTTCCAGACCGCGCCCAGCGCCACCGAGGTGCCGCGCGCTTCGGTGTCGCGCGCCCCGGGTGCCTGGGCGCTGTCGACGGCGATGTCCTGCCATTCGTGGCGCGCGGCCGCTTCGAAGCGCCAGTTGTCCAGCTTGTATTCCTCGGTGACGAAGGCCGCGTGCTTTTGCGTCACGGTCGGCGGCACGTAGGCTTCGTCGCCCACGGTATTGAAATCGCGGCGCGTGGTTTGCAGGCCGACGACGCCGCGCCAGCCGGCGACCGGCACATGTTCCGCCTCGACGCGCACGTCGTGGCCCTTGTTCAGGAAGCTGGTGGCGACCACGCCGCGCCAGCCGGCGTCCGGCTGGCGCTCCAGCTCGTCGTGGCGGTAGTCGGTGAAGGAGGCGCGCAGGCGCGCCTTGGTGATGCCGGCCACCGGATTGCGGTATTCGCCGCGCACGTCCCAGCGGTCGCTGTCGAGCTTCACGACCGGCGCCGCTTCGGCGCCGTGTTCGTGCTCGTGGTCGTGATCGTGGCCCTCTTCCCCTTCTTCCTCATGGCCGTGGCCGCCGCAGTGCAGGTGGTCGCCGTGCGGATGGCAGCCCTCGAATTCGTGACTGTGGCCGGGGATGCCGTATTCGGTGCGCTCCTTGGTATAAGCCGCGCCCAGGTAGCCGCGCTCGCCCACCCAGGACAGGCCGACGCTGCCGGTCTCCGAATCCTTGAAGCTGCCGGGGACGCGCTTGCCGCCGGCCCAGCCCTTGCCGACCCGGTATTCGCCGGCGTCGCGCTTGACGCCTTCGGCGTGCACGGCGATGTTGCCCGAACCGCCGGTCACTTCGAAGGCGCCGGTCTTCTCGCGCGCCACGGAATTGGCGCGCAGTTCCATGCTGCCCTCGAGGCCATTCTCCGGCATCTCGGTCGGGATCTTGCGGTCGAGGATGTTGACCACGCCGCCCACCGCGCCGCCGCCATAGGCCAGCGCCGAGGGGCCGCGCAGCACTTCGATGCGTTCGGCCAGCACGGGTTCGAAACCGATGGCGTGGTCGGGGCTGATGGTCGAGGCGTCCTGCACTTCCGAGCCGTCCGACAGGATCTTCACGCGCGGGCCGTCCATGCCGCGGATCACCGGGCGGCTGGCGCCGGCGCCGAAGTGGCTCGAGGTGATGCCCGGCTGGTTGGCCAGGGTCTCGCCGATGGTCGATTCGCGGGCGCGCACCAGGGCGCCGCCGGACAGCGAATTCACCGGGGTGATCATGTCGTCTTCCAGCACGCCCAGGGTGCTGGCCGACACCACGACGGTCGGCACGCTGTCCGGATCGGTCTTCAGGCGGCTGGCGTCGGTTTGCGCGGATTGTGCGGATTGTGCCGTTTGTGCGGATTGTGCGTGGACCGCGGGCGCAAAGGCGAACAGGAGCGCCAGCGCGAGCGGCGTGCGTTGAAGGGTGCGGACGGACATGGGACGGCTTCCTTTGACGGTGATTGGTCTTGGTCGGACGCGGGTCGGCGAATGGCCGCCGGCGTCAACTACGGTAATGATAAGTCATTATCATTAAAGACTCAAGCACGCGATGCGTGCGCCCGGTCGGGGAATCAGCCGGCGTGGTTCAGCGCCAACACGATGCCGACGCCCAGCGCGATCAGGACCACCTGCGGCACCGATTCCTTGACGGTGGCGCGACGCTGCATCTGCGGCATCAGGTCGCTGACGGCGATATAGATGAAGCCCGAGGACGCGAACACCAGCACGTAGGGAATCAGGCCGCTGGCGCGGTCGAGGGTGAAGTAGCCGAGCAGGCCGCCGGCCACCGACAGCAGGCTGCACAGCAGGTTGAAGACGTAGGCGCGCAGGCGCGAGAAGCCGGCATTGAGCAGCACGATGAAGTCGCCGATCTCCTGCGGGATCTCATGGGCGACGATGGCGAGCGCCGTGACGAAGCCCAGTTCCGGGTTGGCGAGGAAGGCCGCGGCGATCAGGATGCCGTCGGTGAAATTGTGCATCCCGTCGCCGAGCAGGATCATCCAGCCCGACTTGCCGGCCTGGTGGGCGTCGTGGCCGTGCGCATGATGATGGCCGTCGCCTTCGTGGTGATGCGAATGGCGCAGGATCGCCAGCTTTTCCAGCATGAAGAAGGCCAGCAGGCCGCCCAGCAGCGTGGCGAACAGGCTTTGCGTGTCGGCGCCGGAGTCGAATGCGCTCGGCAGCGCGTGCAGCAGCGAAGTGGCCAGCATGATGCCGACCGACAGGCTGACCATCCGTTCCACCACCTTCGACAGCAGCGCGAACGAGAAGACGGCAGCGCCTGTGATGCTGACGACGCCGGCGGCCAGGGTCGCCAGCAGGATGGAACTCAGTACGGGATCGATTTGGAAGCCTCTTGTTCTGGTCTTGCCTTGCAGCCGTACGCATCACGGCTGCAATTCGCAGCTGAAAATGCGGGCCGAAAACCGGACATTGTAACCTGCCCCGGCCCACGGCCGTGCAAGACCAGTCAAGGCCGCCGCCCGGGATCAGGCGACGCCGTTCCTGGCGAACCAGTTCAGCGCCTTGCTCCAGCCGTCCTTGGCGTCGTCGGCGTTGTAGCTCGGACGGTAGTCGGCGTGGAAGGCATGGCCCGAATTCGGGTACACGTGGATCGTCGAGCGGCTGTTGCCCGAACCGAGGGCCTTGCGCATGCGCTCGACCGAGTCCAGCGGGATGCCGGTGTCCTTGGCGCCGTACAGGCCGAGCACCGGCACCTTCAGGTTCTGGGCCACGTCGATCGGATGCTTCGGCTGCAGCGGATTGGTCTCGCCCACCAGGCGGCCGTACCAGGCCACGCCGGCCTTCACGTTCGGGTTGTGGGCCGCGTACAGCCAGGTGATGCGGCCGCCCCAGCAGAAGCCGGTGATGCCCAGCTTGTCGGTGTTCCCGCCGCGCTGCCTGGTCCACTTGACGATGGTGTCGAGGTCGTTCATGACCTGGGCGTCCGGCACCTTGGCGACGATGTTCTTCATCAGCTCCGGCATCGGGGTCCTGGTGGCGTCGCCCTGGCGCACGAACAGGTCCGGCGCCACGGCCAGGTAGCCGGCCTTGGCGAAGCGGCGCACCACGTCCTTGATGTGCTCGTGGACGCCGAAGATCTCGGAGATCACCAGGATCACCGGCAGGTTGGTGCGGTCCTTGGGCTGGGCGCGGTAGACCGGCACGTCCTGGCCGTCGACGACGACGATGTGGTCGGCGGCATCCAGGCCGTCGCTGCTGGTCTGGATCTGGGTCTGGGCGACCACCGGCAGCGCGGCGACCGCGAAGCCGCCGCCCACGGCCGCTTTCAGGAAGACGCGGCGGTCCACGCCGGTGTCGAATGCGCTGCTGGCGAGAAGGCTTTCGCCGTCCGAAATCAGGTCTTTCATGAACGTCCCTCCGGCTGGATGTGATGAATAGGGTTGGGAACGTTATCTTATCAGCATCGCTTTTACTCGGCGCAGGACACAAATTTCAATTGTGCAACGCGTTTTCGAGGCGATCCGGTGTCGGAAAACTTGACAGCGTCCGGAGTGCGTAAATACAAACCTATGATTCGTTAAGGAATTTTTCTGTGGCACAAGAATTGCATATATGAAGCAAGACTCAAATTTGTCAATTATTGCAAGTTGCGCCACCACCAAGGAAAAGAGATGAACCTTCGTTCCAGCATCAAGACCGCCCTTAACTCCCTTGCTTCCCTCAGCCTGCTCGCCCTCGGCGCCGGCTCCGCCATGGCCGAACCGATCCGGGTGGAAGCCACGGGCATTCCCATGTACCTGAACAGCGGCAGCCACCAGGGCAGCTTCGTTCCGCTGCTGCCGAAGAACTTCACCATCAACGCGCTGCAGTTTTCCTTCCTGTTCGTGGACGACGGCGACGACATCCGCTACACCACCACCGGCACGCTGCAGAGGTCGGACCCTGTGGCCGTGCGCGAAAAAGTGGACTTCAAGACCTACAAGGAAACGGTCACCACCACGATCACCATGCCGCGCAGCGGCGTGGGCGAACAGGAAACGGTCAAGCTCGTCCTGGGCGCCATGTCGTTCTCGGGCGCCACCAGCACGAGCACCAGCAACGTGACGACACCGACCAACACGATCGTCAAGTCGGCCCAGGTGCGCTACGTGAAAGAAAACAACGAGAAGGTGAGCTGCACCGAGAAGCAGTGGGAGAAAGGCAATGCGAACTGCCTGAAGATCATCAGCACGCCGGTGGACGCCTACGAGAACGCGATCGCCACCACCGACTACACCGGCGAGATCGTGCTGGGCAGCGTACTGCCGAGCGATAGCGCGGCGTACGCCGCCCTGGCCCGGGACCGCAAGCTGGACTTCAGCATCGACGTGCTGGGCGACCTGAACCTGCTGAGCGCCACGCTGGACATCGATTACACGGCGCTCGACGACATGGTCGCGGTCCCGGAACCGGCGTCGGCGTCCCTGCTCGGCATCGCCCTGCTGGGGATGGCGGGCGTGCGCCGCAAGCGCCGCGCCTGAGTGCGCCGCACATGAAAGAAGGGCGGACCTGCGGGTCCGCCCTTCTTCATGGAAGGGAGCGCATACTCAATGCGCGGAAGCGCATACTCAATGCGCGGAAGCGCATACTCAATGCGCTTCCTCCCAGTTGTTCCCGACTCCGGTCTCGGCCACCAGCGGCACCTTCAGCTCGGCGACGCCGGCCATCAGTTCCGGCAGTTTCACGCGCACCAGTTCCAGTTCGCCTTCCGGCACCTCCAGCACCAGTTCGTCGTGCACCTGCATGATCATGCGTGTGTCCAGCTTCTCGGCTTCGATCCAGCCCTGCACCGCGATCATGGCCAACTTGATCAGGTCGGCCGCCGTGCCCTGCATCGGCGCGTTGATCGCCGCGCGTTCGGCGCCGGCGCGGCGCGGGCCGTTGCCGGAGTTGATCTCGGGGAGCCACAGGCGGCGCCCGAACACGGTTTCGACGTAGCCGCGCGCCTTGGCCTGCAGGCGGGTCTCGTCCATGTACTGCTTCACGCCGGCGAAGCGGGCGAAGTAGCGGTCGATGTAGTTCGCCGCGGCGCCGCGCTCGATGCCGAGGTTCTGGGCCAGGCCGAAGGCGCTCATGCCGTAGATCAGGCCGAAATTGATCACCTTCGCGTAGCGGCGCTGCTCGCTCTGCACCTCTTCCGGCGGGATGCCGAAGATCTCGGCGGCGGTGGCGCGGTGGATGTCCTCGCCGTCCGCGAAGGCTTTCAGCATCGCCGGGTCGCCCGAGATGTGCGCCATGATGCGCAGCTCGATCTGCGAATAGTCGGCCGACACGATCACGCTCCCCGGCGGCGCCACGAAGGCTTCGCGGATGCGGCGGCCCTCGGCGGTGCGCACCGGGATGTTCTGCAGGTTCGGCTCGTTCGAGGACAGGCGGCCGGTGATCGCCACCGCCTGCGCGTAATTCGTGTGCACGCGGCCGGTCTTCGGGTTGACCATCTTCGGCAGCTTGTCGGTATAGGTCGACTTCAGCTTCGACATGCCGCGGTGTTCCAGCAGGAGCTTCGGCAGCGGATAGTCCTCGGCCAGCTTCTGCAGCACCTCTTCGTCGGTGGACGGCGCGCCGGTGGCGGTCTTCTTGATCACCGGCAGGCCCAGCTTGCCGAAGAAGATCTCGCCGATCTGCTTGGGCGAGCCCAGGTTGAAGGGGCCGCCGGCCACTTCATAGGCCTGCTGCTCGAGCTCCTGCAGGCGCGCGCCCAGTTCGCCGGACTGCTTCTGCAGCAGTTCCGCGTCGATCAGCACGCCGTTGCGCTCGATCTTCTGCAGCACTTCCATGGTCGGCATCTCGATCTCGCGGTAGATGCGGGTGAGGCCCGCGTCGCTCTCGACGTGCGGCAGCATGGTCTGGTGCAGGCGCAGGGTGATGTCGGAATCCTCGGCGGCGTATTCGGTCGCGCGGCCCAGTTCCACCTGGTCGAAGCAGATCTGGCTCGCGCCCTTGCCGCACACGTCCACGAAGGGAATCGTGGTGTAGCCGAGGTGGCGCATCGCCATGGTGTCCATGTCGTGCGGCTTGTGCGATTCGAAGACGTAGGACTGCAGCAGGGTGTCGTGCACGATCCCCTTCAGCCGGATGCCGTGGTTCTCGAAAATGTGCATGTCGTACTTCAGGTTCTGGCCCAGCTTGGGCTTGGCCGGATTCTCCAGCCACCCGCGCATGCGCTCCAGGACGTGCTCGCGGTTCAGCTGGTCGGGCGCGCCGGCGTAGCGGTGCGCCAGCGGGATGTAGGCGCCCTTGCCCGCCTCCACCGACAGCGAGATGCCGACCATCTCGGCGCTCAATGGGTCGAGCGAGGTGGTCTCGGTGTCGACCGAGGTCAGTTCGGCCGCGTCGACCAGCGCCAGCCATTTGTCGAGTTGCTCGTCGGTGAGCACGGTCTCGTATTCGCCCTTGATGATGGGCATGCCCGGCAGGGTGCCGGAGGCGCCTTCCGGCGAATTCAGCGGCGCGCCGCCGGGGCCGGCACCGCGCGCCGGGGCGACCGCGCCGTCGGCACGGGGCGCGCCGCCCAGGTCGCGCAGCATGGTCTTGAAGCCGTAGCGCTGGAAGAAGTCGCGCAGCGCTTCCGCGTCTTCCGGACGGCCGACCAGGGTCTCCTCGAAGGAGACCACGTGCTTGACCAGGTCGCAGTCGGTCTTCACCGTGATGAGTTCGCGGCCCTTCGGCAGCCACTCCAGCGCGGCGCGCAGGTTCTCGCCGACCGCGCCGGTGATGGCATGCGCATTCTCGATCACGCCGTCGAGCGAGCCGTGCAGGGTCAGCCACTTCACGGCCGTCTTCGGGCCGCACTTGGTGACGCCCGGGACGTTGTCGACGGTGTCGCCGATCAGGGTCAGGTAGTCGATGATGCGGTTCGGCGGCACGCCGAACTTGGCGAGCACGCCGGCCTCGTCGAGCTTCTCGTTGCTCATCGTATTGACGAGCATGACCTTGTCGTTGACCAGCTGGGCCAGGTCCTTGTCGCCGGTCGAGACGATGGTCTTCATGCCGCGCGCGGCGGCCTGCACGGCCAGGGTGCCGATCACGTCGTCGGCTTCGACGCCCTCGACCATCAGGATCGGCCAGCCCAGGTGGCGCACCACTTCGTGGATCGGCTCGATCTGCTTGCCCAGGTCTTCCGGCATCGAGGCGCGGGTGGCCTTGTAGTCCGGGTAGAGGTCGTCGCGGAAGGTCTTGCCCTTGGCGTCGAACACGCAGGCGATGTAGGCCGCCGGGTAGTCGGCGCGCAGGCGGCGCAGCATGTTGACCATCCCGTGCATGGCGCCGGTCGGGAAACCGTCCGGGCTGCGCAGGTCGGGCAGCGCGTGGTAGGCGCGGTAGAGATAGCTGGAACCGTCAACGAGCAGCAGGGTATTGTCCATAGGGCGAAGATTCGAAAAGGATGCGCAAAAGTATCCGTCATTATCGCAGAATCGGGGCGCCGCCTCCCCACCTTGCATGCCAGACACAGCCGTGAGAATTTGCGCACTTTTCACTGGGAACCGTGCCTGTTTGTTACAATGGACCAAACGACACAAGGTGACCATCATGTTGCGCACATCTCTCTGCCTGAAACTCCTGACGCTGTCCCTGTCCATTCCCGCGGGAGTGGCCCTGGCCCAGCAGCAGATGCCGGCACAGCCGGGCCAGCAACCCGGGCAACAGCAGACCCAGACCCAGACCCAACAACAGACCCAGCCCCAGCAACGCGGCCAGCAGCCGCCGCAGACCGAGCGCATCGAGCCGGGCAGCGACACGCCGGCCACCACCATTCCGCCGAAGGAAGGTACCCGCATCACCGAAAAGCGGGACAACCGCGGCCAGGTGACCGAAGTGGAAGTGCAAAGCGGTCCGAGCCGCTACACCCTGCGCCCGAACACGCAGGTCGGCACCGCCCAGCCGGGCGACGTCCTCAGTTCGCAGCGCGGCCCGCAGTGGACCGTCAAGGAATTCGACTTCGGCAATCCGAAGAAGCAGGGCGCCACCGAGCAGCCGGTCGCTCCGGCGCCGGCCAAGCCGGGGGCTTCGGCCACCGCCGGCGCCGCGGTAGCGCCGTCGCGCGCCGATGCGCCGCCACCACCGCCGATGGAACCCGTCGAGAAAAAATAATCCCGGCGCCGCCGGCAGGTCCGGCGGCCCACCCTCACCTTCCTTGCTAGCACATGGCAGTTTTCACCGCGGTCTCGCTGGACGACCTTTCCCAGTGGATCAAGCAGTTCCCCCTCGGCCGCGCCCTCGCGCTCGACGGCATTTCTTCCGGCATCGATAACAGCAATTTCTTCCTGACGACGGAACGGGGCGAGTACGTCCTGACCATCTTCGAGAACCTGCGTTTCGAGCAGTTGCCCTTCTACGTGCAACTGATGCGCCACCTGGCCGAACGCGGCATCCCGGTGCCGGCGCCGGTGCCGAATGCGGATGGCGAACTGGTCGTCACCCTGCACGGCAAGCCGGCCATCATCGTCAGCCGCCTGAGCGGCGCCTCGCAGATGGACCCGCAGCCGGCGCACTGCGCCGAAGTGGGCAGGATGCTGGCGCGCATGCACCTGGCCGGGCGCGACTTCGCGCTCAGCCAGCCGAACCTGCGCGGCCTCGACTGGATCCTGGCCACCGCGCCCCAGGTCCAGCCCTTCCTGGGCGACGGCGAGGCCGCCCTGCTGCGCACCGAGGTCGGCTACCAGGCCGACTTCGCCGCAGGCGGCACCTA
>DAMCRY010000067.1:0-12842 GCA_032115075.1 Massilia sp. | reverse complement strand
GCGCGCCACGAGTTCGAGCGCGCCGCTGGCATGACGGCCAACAGCCGCGAGCGCGAACTGCTGCTCGAACGCGCGCGCGCCCAGCGGGACTGACCGGCGGCCCGCTCCGACGCAAGCGCCCTCGTGCCACGACGAACCCATGCGGTTTTTCCTTCGAAGCGGCCGCCAACCCGCTATCATGCGAAAGATTGCGCATAAAAACGAAACGACGAAAACCTATCAGGCCAGCTGGGGAGTACAGATGAAATTCCGTTTCTGGGGCGTGCGCGGGTCGATTCCGTCCCCAGGTCCGCGCACCGCGCGCTATGGCGGTAACACCACCTGCATCGAAGTGAGGAGCGACGACGGCACGCTGATCGTCCTCGACGGCGGCACCGGCCTGTTCCCGCTGGCCCAGCACCTGCTCGCCGGCACGCCGCGCCTGCCGGTCAGCGCCAACATCTTCATCACCCACAGCCACTGGGACCACATCCACGGCCTGCCCTTCTTCACCCCGCTGTTCGTCAAGGGCAGCCGGGTGCGCCTGCACGGCGCCCACGATCCGGTCACCAACCGGGGCATCGAGCACGTCATGGGCGTGCAGCTGCAGAACAGCTACTTCCCGGTCAGCGAGACCCAGATGGACGCCACCATCGAATACCGTACCCTCGAGGTCGGGGTGCCGGTCGCCGTCGGCGACGCCACGATCGACAACGTGGTCATGAACCATCCGGTCACCAACCTCGGCTACCGCATCTCGTGCAATGGCCGCTCGCTGTTCTTCACCGGCGACCACGAACCCTGGCACAACCCCTACGCGCCGGACGATCCGGCTTTCGACGCCTGCGAAGCCCACCTGCTGGCGCGCCAGGACGCCATCGACGCCGCGATGGCCGGCGTCGACGCGCTGATCGTCGACTGCTCCTACACGCGCGAGGAATACCCGGCCAAGGCCGGCTGGGGCCACGGCACTTTCGACGCCGCCATCGAGATGGCGCTGCGGGTCGGCGCGCGCAGCCTGTACTGCACCCACCACGAGCCGACCCGCGGCGATGACGACCTGGAGGCGGCCTTCGCCGACGTGCTGCAGCGCCACCGCGCGCGCCTGGGCGAGCTGCAGGTGCGCCTGGCCTTCGAGGGACTCGAGGTCACGCTGCCGTAGGCCCCTCGGTCCCGGCACGCGGCATAAAAAAAGGCAGGACGCGAACGTCCTGCCTTTTTTATCGCCGGAGGATCCGGCTTACATGATGTGGGTGCCGATCCACCACGCCACCGCCGCCATGAAGGCCGACGCCGGAATCGTGAAGATCCACGCCCAGACGATGTTGCCCGCCACGCCCCAGCGCACCGCCGAGGCTTTCTGCGAGGCGCCCACGCCGACGATCGCGCCGGTGATGGTGTGGGTGGTCGAGACCGGGATGCCGAAGTGGCTCGACATCAGCAGCGTCATGGCGCCGCCGGTCTCCGCGCAGAAGCCGCCGACCGGCTTGAGCTTGGTGATCTTCTGGCCCATGGTCTTGACGATGCGCCAGCCGCCGAACAGCGTGCCGAAGGCGATCGCCGCGTAGCAGGAGATGATGACCCAGGCCGGCGGATGGGTGTCGTTGACGCTGACGTAGCCGGCCGCGATCAAGAGCATCCAGATGATGCCCATGGTCTTCTGGGCGTCGTTGCCGCCGTGGCCGAGCGAGTAGGCGGCGGCCGAGACCAGCTGCAGGCGGCGGAACCAGGTGTCGACCTTGCGCGGCGTGGACTTCACGAAGATCCACGACACCATCAGCATGATGATCGAGCCGAGGATGAAGCCGAGCAGCGGCGCGACCACGATGAAGGCCACGGTCTTGATCAGGCCACCCGAGACCAGCGAGCCGGTGCCGGCCTTGGCCACGGCCGCGCCCACCAGGCCGCCGATCAGCGCGTGCGACGAGGACGAGGGGATGCCGTAGTACCAGGTGATGATGTTCCAGGCGATCGCCCCGACCAGGGCCCCGAAGATCACGTAATGGTCGACCACGTGCGGATCGATGGTGCCCTTGCCGATGGTCTGGGCCACCTTCATGTTCACCACGAAGATCGCGATGAAGTTGAAGAAGGCGGCCATCGCGACCGCGTGCTGGGGCTTGAGGACTCCGGTGGAGACCACGGTGGCGATCGAGTTCGCCGAGTCGTGGAAGCCGTTCATGAAGTCGAAGATCAATGCCAGCACGACCAGCAAGCCCAGCACGTAAATGCTGATGTGTACAGATTCCATAATGGTTGTTCTTGTTCTGGGAAGCGTTACGCGTTTTCGACGATGATGCCTTCGACGATGTTGGCGACATCCTCGCAGCGGTCGGTGACGGTCTCGAGGATCTCGTAGATGGCTTTCATCTTGATCAGGTTGCGCACGTCCGGCTCGTCGCGGAACAGCTTGGACATGGCGGCGCGCATCACGTGGTCGGCGTCCGATTCGAAGCGGTCGATTTCCTCGCAGATGGCGACGATCTTCGCGGCATTGCCCATGTCGTGCAGCAGGCCGACCGCTTCCTGGACCTTCTTGCAGGCCGACAGGCACAGTTCCGCCAGGCGCGCGGCTTCCGGCGTCACGGCATGCAGGTCGTACAGCGACACGGTCTGCGCCGCGTCTTCCATCATGTCGAGGATGTCGTCCATGCTGGTGATCAGCTTGTGGATGTCGTCGCGGTCGAGCGGGGTGATGAAGGTCTTGTGCAGCAGGTCGACGGTGGCGTAGGTGATCTTGTCCGCCTGTTTCTCGATGCTTTCCACGGCGTGGGTGCGATTTTCCAGGTCGTCGAAGTTGGTCATCAGTCCGACCATCTCCTGCGCGCCCTTCACGCACAGCGCGGCGTGCTGGTTGAACAGGTCAAAGAACTTGCCCTCCTGGGGCATCAGGCGTCCAAACATTTTATTCTCCGTTGTGAATCTCTTGGGACTTCGAAACCGCCGCCACGGCTGGCAGCGGCAAAGTGACCGGCGTGGCCGGCTAGTTTTAGGATTGCGTACTTAAGATTGAGTCTGCTACTTCTTGAGAAACTTAGTCGCCCTGGTAGATGGCGAGGTTACCGCTGTAGTTGCCAAACTTGGTGTAGGAGCCGATCCAGGTAAGACGAATCGCCCCGATCGGGCCGTTACGCTGCTTACCGATGATGATCTCGGCGGTTCCCTTATCCGGCGAGTCGGGGTTGTAGACCTCGTCGCGATACAGGAAGATGATAACGTCCGCGTCCTGTTCGATAGCGCCCGATTCGCGCAGGTCGGACATGACGGGTCGTTTGTTGGGTCGTTGTTCCAGCGAGCGGTTCAGCTGGGACAGCGCGATGACCGGGCAGTGCAGCTCTTTCGCCAGGCCCTTCAGGCTTCGCGAGATCTCCGAGATCTCGGAGGCGCGGTTGTCGCCCGGCTGGCTACCCTGCATCAGCTGCAGGTAGTCGACGATGATGAGACCGAGCTTGCCGCACTGGCGCGCGAGGCGTCGGGCGCGGGCGCGCATCTCGATCGGGTTCAGCGCCGGCGTCTCGTCGATGTAGAGCTGGGCGTCGTTCATCTTCTGGATGGCGTGCGTCAGGCGCGGCCAGTCCTCGTCGTTCAGGCGGCCGGTACGCAGGCGGTGCTGGTCGAGCTGGCCCACCGAGCCGAGCATACGCATGGCCAGCTGGGCGCCGCCCATCTCCATCGAGAACACGGCCACCGGCAGGCCGGCTTCGATCGCGACGTTCTCGCCGATGTTGACCGAGAACGCGGTCTTGCCCATCGAGGGACGGCCGGCGACGATGACCAGGTCGCCCGGCTGCAGGCCGGAAGTCATGCGGTCGAGGTCGATGAAGCCGGTCGGCACGCCGGTGATCTCGCCCTGGTTCTCGCGCGAGTACAGCTCGTCGATGCGCTCGACCACCTGGGTCAGCAGCGGCTGCACTGCGGTCCAGCCCTGGGCGCCGCGCGCGCCCTGCTCGGCGATCGCGAAGATCTTCGACTCGGCCTCGTCCAGCATCTGCTTGACCTCTTTCCCTTGCGGGTTGAAGGCGTTGCCCGAGATCTCGTCGGCGACGGTGATCAGCTTGCGCAGGATGCCTCGGTCGCGCACGATCTCGGCATAGCGGCGGATGTTGGCGGCGGACGGCGTGTTCTGCGCCATCGCGTTCAGGTACTGCAGGCCGCCCACCTCCTCGGCCTTGCCGAGCTGGTTGCAGGCCTCGTAGACCGTGATCACGTCGGCGGGCTTGCCGGCGTTGATCAGCCGGACCATCTGCTCGAAGATGATACGGTGGTCGTAGCGGTAGAAATCGTCCGCGTGCATGAAGTCGGCGATGCGGTCCCACGCGGCATTGTCGCGCAGGAGGCCGCCGATGACGGACTGCTCTGCCTCGATGGAGTGCGGCGGGATGCGCAGGGAATCGACTTGCGGATCGGCTGGGGAATTCATGGCGGGCATTATACCTTTTCCGGTCACACGGCTGAAATAATTGGCGAGTTTCCGAGAATAAAAAAAGCCGGGCAAGCCCGGCTTTTTCATTTATACAACAAGTGCTTAAGTCAAATTAAGCAGCTTCGCCGACGACGGCGATGGTGATTTCCGAGACGACGTCGGTGTGCAGCGCGACGGCAACCGGGAATTCGCCGGTGGTCTTCAGCGGGCCGGTCGGCATGCGAACCTGCGACTTCTCGACCGGGAAGCCTTGCTTGCTCAGGGCTTCGGCGATGTCGAAGTTGGTGACCGAACCGAACAGACGGCCGTCCACGCCCGCCTTCTGGGCGATGGTGACGGTCATGCCGCTCAGCTTGTCGCCTTGCGCCTGGGCAGCCGACAGCTTTTCAGCTGCTGCTTTTTCCAGTTCGGCGCGCTTGACTTCGAACTCGGCCACGGCGGCCTGGGTGGCGCGGCGCGCCATCTTTTGCGGGATCAGGAAGTTACGTGCGTAACCGTCCTTGACTTTGACGACGTCGCCCAGGTTGCCGACGTTGACCACTTTTTCGAGCAGGATAACTTGCATATTTATTCTCCAGGATAACTGACTGACGTGCCGACGCTTAGGCGTTGTGCAGGTCGGTGTACGGCAGCAGCGCGAGGTAGCGTGCGCGCTTGATGGCGGTGTCGACCTGGCGCTGGTAGTGCGCCTTGGTACCGGTCAGGCGTGCCGGCATGATCTTGCCGTTTTCCTGGACGAAGTCCTTCAGGGTGTCGACGTCCTTGTAGTCCACTTGCTCAACGCCGGCGGCGGTGAAGCGGCAGAACTTCTTGCGCTTGAACAGCGGGTTCTGCTGTTTGCGCTTGAGTTTTTCTTTAGCTTTGTTTTTGTCGAACTTTTTACCGAATGCCATTTCGAGGCTCCTGTATCTGTAATCTAAATTGTGCCGTTTGAGTTACTCAGCGGCACTGAAATCAATGATGTGAAACACCAAGGCTTTGCTGTTGCGGTTTTTCCTGGCGAGGAATCCTGCGAAGCGGTAAGCGGCGCCGAGTTCGGCGCTGTCAAGCCGGCCTGAAATCTCGCCCGCGCCGAGCGCAGGCATTTCAAACTCGACCAGTCTGGCCACCCCCGCCTCTTCCTGCTGCGAACTGTGCTGCAGGATCACGCCCACGATGGGGACGCCGGCCGGGGTAAATCGCAGTACGTCACGCTCCGCGATGGTCGCGATGAGCTGTAAGTGGTTCACTGCGATGCTTTGCTTCGTTCAGGGATGCCCTGGAAAAACTCAGGCAGCTGCGGCCGGGGCAGCGGCTGCTGCTTCTGCGCGGTGGCTCTTGGCTGCGTCTTCGCGCTGGACCGACTTCATCATCGGCGACGGTGCGGTTTCGGCCTTCTTCATCTTGACGGTCAGGTGACGCAGGACGGCATCGTTGAACTTGAATGCGGTTTCCAGCTCGACCAGGGTCTCGTTGTCGCACTCGATGTTCATGCAGATGTAGTGGGCTTTCGGCAGCTTCTGGATCTGGTAAGCCATTTGACGGCGGCCCCAGTCTTCCACGCGATGGATGTTACCGCCGCGGCTGGTCACCGTGGTCTTGTAACGCTCGATCATCGCCGGAACTTGCTCGCTCTGGTCCGGGTGGACGATAAAAACGATTTCATAATGACGCATGCAACACTCCTTAAGGACGTTTAAACAAATGCCCACCTCGGCGTCAAGACGAGTGTGGGAAGGTAAGCCTGCTATCGTACCACGATCCGGTGGCGGGGAGCAAGCCGCCGGGAAAGGCGACCTTGCGCCGGCGTATGCATGGCGAATTGCCCGGCCGCAACAGCCACGCTAACGTCGCTTCGCGGTGTCAATGCCGCCCAAGAAGCAGGATTCTTTAATCACAACCATTGTGAGGGAAGATGAAACTCAAGAAGCAATCGCTGGTAGCCGTCGCGCTCCTGGTCTCGGCGCTGAGCTACGCCAGGCCGACCAATTCCGTCCTGACGATTTATTATTCGGACGAAAGCCATACCACCGTCGTGGGCGAGAAGTTCTTTACCTGCAACGCCCAGACCATCATGGACGGCGAGGTCACGCCTTACTACGAGGTGCGCATCGGCGGCAAGTGCTGAGCGCCTCCAACGCCTTCGGCCGGCAATAGCCGTCGCTGCGTCGTCTCCCCCGCGATACGACGCAGTCTTCCGAAAAGGCCCGCGCAGGCCGCCCCGGCCGCGATAAACCACAAACTTCCAGAAAAAGTGCGGCATGCACGCGTTTTCCCCTTGCGCATCCGGGAATACTGTACAAAAATACAGTTTGTTTATATAACCCGTGCCGTAACACACCCATGCTCAAGCTCACTGCAAGGCAAGAACAGATCCTTAACCTGATCAAGGAAGCGATCGAGAATACCGGTTTCCCGCCGACCCGCGCCGAAATCGCGGCCGAACTGGGCTTCAAATCCGCGAATGCGGCCGAGGAACACCTGCAGGCGCTGGCGCGCAAGGGCGCCATCGAGATTTCGCCGGGCACCTCGCGCGGCATCCGCCTCGTGGGCGCCTCGGTCGAGCAGATGCCGATGCCGCCGGCCGCCCTCATGATGTCGCTGCCGCTGGTCGGCCGCGTGGCCGCCGGTTCGCCGATCCTGGCCCAGGAACACGTCGAAGCCACCTACTCCGTCGACGCCGCGATGTTCTCGGCGCGCCCCGATTTCCTGCTGAAGGTCAAGGGTTGGTCGATGCGCGACGCCGGCATCTGCGACGGCGACTTCCTGGCGGTCAAGAAGATCGACAGCGCCAAGAACGGCCAGATCGTGGTCGCCCGCCTCGGCGAGGAAGTCACGGTCAAGCGCTACCGCAAGACCGGCAATATGGTCGAGCTGCTGCCCGAAAATCCGGACTTCAAGGTGATCCAGGTGAAGCCGGAAGACGAGTTCGCGCTCGAGGGCCTGGCCGTCGGGCTGATGCGCAGCTGGCACTGAGCCAAGCGGCACCGAGCCATGCAAAACGGGGCGCCTGGGCGCCCCGTCGCATTTCCGGACCCACCCGGATGGTGAGGCCTTATTTGTCCTTGCCGGCCTTGACCATGGCATTGTGCTCGTTGACGTAATTCTCGGTGGCCGTGCGCCAGGCGGCGAAATCCGCCAGCACCAGCTTCGAGCTCACCTTCGCCTCCTCGGTGAGGTTCGCCTCCAGTTGCGCCAGGTAAGCGTTGGAGCGCTCGGTTTCGTCCTTCGTCATCAGCTTGGCGATGTCCGCCGGGATACGCTTGTTCAGCGGCATGGCCTGGTTCAGGTTGGTCACGTACCTGTTATAGCAATCCTGCCACGACTTCACGGCCGCGCCGATGCGGTCGATGTCCGTATTGATCTTCGACATCGCCGGGATGCGCGGGGCCGCGCAGCGGAATTCGCCCGACTTCAGGTCTTCGCCGTCGTAGCCCTTGATCCAGTAGTCGATGTCGGCGCGACGCTTGACGCGCTGGTCGATCAGCTCGAGCGAGGCGACGGCGACCTTGTTGCCCTTGGCGGCGGCCTTCCTGAACAGCTCGACGGCCTTGGCCTCGTCGACCTGCCCCGCCTCGCCATAGAAATACATCTGGCCCAGCGCCTGCTGGGCGTCGGGATTGCCGGCAGCGGCCAGTTTGGCGTAGATCTTCATGGCCCCGGCGTAGTCCTTCTTCTCGAACAGGGCATTGGCGTTTTCCAGTTCGCCGGCAAAGGCGGCGCCGCACAGCAGCAGGGAGGCAATGAACAGCTTGGTCTTCATGACAGGAACGGATGAGGAATGGAACGCCATGATAGCGGCAAGGAGTGCGAGGACTCAACCGCTGAAACAATTCCGGCGAACCGATGCATCGGTGCGCCGGATGGGCCGCCGGGTCGGGCCGCCCATGGGTCGCTTGAAACTTACTTCGATGGACGCGAAGGCGCTGGCGCCGGCATCCGATCCATCCGCTGCATCGCCGAGTTGTCGGACATGCGGCGCTGGGCATCCACGATACGGTCCGTCTCTTCCTTCTGCTGGCGTGCCAGGCGCTTGTTTTCTTCCTTGACGAAGCCATCCGTTGCCGCGTACCACGCCGTCTGCTTGTCCGCCATGGTGGCGATGTCGGCGCCGGCCTGGTCCTTCACCTTGGCATACACCGACTGTACATGGGCCAGGGCACGGTCGGTCTCGGCAGGCGTCATCATGTCCAGCACATCGGCCGGGATATGCTTGCCGCTCGACACCGTCGCATTGAAGTTGGCCATGAAGCCTTCGTGGCAACTGCGCCAGCCCTCGATCGCGTCCTTGGTCGCCTTGATGTCGGCATTGGTCGTCGATGCGGCTGGAATCGCCGGCAACGGACAGGCAAACTTGCCCGAACGTAGGTCTGCACCGTCGTATTGCTGGGTCCAATAGAGGATCTCGCTGCCGCGGACCTTGCGCCGGTCGAGGGCCGCCAGCGAGTCCTTGCCGCCCGCATTGCCCGCCGCGGCCGCTTTCTCGAACCAGCGCCGCGCAGTGTCCAGGTCCTGCGTGGCGCCTTCGCCGAACCAGTACATCTCGCCCAGGCGCAGCTGCGCGTCGGAATGGCCGGCATTGGCCAGGCGCGTGAACAGGGACATCGCCTTGTCGTATTCCTTGGCCGCCAGCAGGCGGTTCGCCTCGACCAGGTCGTCGGCGGCCAGGGCGGCCCCACTGACGAGCAGCAGCGAAAGAAGGAGTCTCCGCATCAATACCCTCCAAATATTGTAATCAGGAGGTCATCTTAGAGCGGAGATGCACCGGACTCAACCTGGCAATGCGAACAGATACATTGCGATACGAATTTATGCATCCAGGGCAGCGCGGAAGTCCGCCAGCAGGTCTTCCGTATCCTCGATACCGACCGAGACCCGGATCAGGGACTCGGCGATGCCCATGCTGGCGCGCCGCTCGGGCCCCATCTCGAAGAAGATGGTGTGTGCCACCGGGATCACCAGGGTGCGGGTGTCGCCCAGGTTGCTGGCCGGGATGCCGAGCTTGAGGCGGTTCAGGTAGTCGAAGGAATCGATGCTTTCCTTCAACTCGAAGCTGAGCAGCGAACCGCCGGCGCGGAACAGCTCCGTCGCGATGCCGTTCTGTGGATGCGAGGCCAGGCCGGGGTAGTGCACGGCCGACACCCGCTCGTCGGCTTCGAGCATCCGCGCCAGCGCCAGCGCGTTCGCGCAGGTGCGCTCCATGCGCAGGGCCAGGGTCTCGGCGCCGACCGCGATGTGGTGCGCCGCCTCCGGGCCGAGGGCTGCGCCGAAGTCGCGCAGGGCCTTGGCGCGCAGCTGGGACAGGCCCTGGTTGGCCGCGGGCTGCTTGCGGAAGTTGGCCGCGATGTGCGGATAGGCGCTCCAGTCGAACAGGCCGGTGTCGGTCAGCGCGCCGCCAAGGGCGATGCCATGGCCGCCGATCGACTTGGTCAGCGAATTCACCACCAGGCCGGCGCCCACGCTCTTCGGACGGAAGAGATACGGGGTGGTCATGGTGTTGTCGACCACGTAGAGGATGCCGCGCGCGCGGCACAATTCGCCGATGCGGGCCAGGTCGGCCACCTGGGTGCGCGGATTGGCGATGGTCTCCACGAAGACCATGCGCGTTTCCGGCGTCAGGGCCGCCTCGACGTTGGCCACGTCGGTGGCGTCGACGAAGGACACGCCGACGCCCTGCCCCGCGACGGTCTGCCACAGGCTGTTGGTGTTCCCGAACAGGAAGGACGAGGAGACGATGTGGTCCCCGGTCCTCAGGAGGGCCTGGAACAGGGCGCCGATGGCGCCCATGCCGGTCGCGAAACAGATCGTGCCGACGCCGTCTTCCATCTTGCTGATCTTGTCCTCGAGCGCGCTGACGGTCGGGTTGCCCTGGCGGCCGTAGCGGAAGCCCGGCTCCTTGCCCTGGAAGACCGAGGCCAGCTGGCGCGCGTCGCCGTAGCCGAAGGCCACCGAGGTGTGCACCGGCTTGTGCAGCGAGCCCTGCTCGATGCTCTTCCTGCGGTCATTGTGCAGGATGGTGGTGGTAAAACCGTACTTCTTCTCGCTCATGGCTTACTCGGTGACGGCCGGCGTGTTCAGGTTGAGCTGGGTGCGCACCGGGTCCTCGACCTGGTTCTTCTTCGGGTTATGACGCGCGGTTTCCTGGCGGTCCAGGTATTCCGGGGTCACGTCGCCGGTCACGTACACGCCGTCGAAGCAGGACGCCTCGAAGTTCTTCAGCTCGGGGTTGACGTCCGAGATGGCGCGCTTGAGGGCGTCGACGTCCTGGTACACCAGGCGGTCGGCGGTGATCTCCCTGCACACCTCTTCCACGGTGCGGCCGTGGGCGATCAGCTCGTCGCGGGTCGGCATGTCGATGCCGTACACGTTCGGGTACAGCACCGGCGGCGCGGCCGAGGCGAAGAAGACTTTTCTGGCGCCGGCGTCGCGCGCCATCTGCACGATTTCGCGGCTGGTGGTGCCGCGCACGATCGAGTCGTCGACCAGCAGCACGTTCTTGTCCTTGAACTCGGAGGCGATCGCATTGAGCTTCTGGCGCACCGACTTCTTGCGCATCCCCTGGCCCGGCATGATGAAGGTGCGGCCGATGTAGCGGTTCTTGATGAAGCCTTCGCGGTACTCGACGCCGAGCTTCAGCGCCAGCTGGATCGCGGCAGGGCGCGAGGAGTCCGGGATCGGCATGACCACGTCGATCTCGTCGACCGGGATCTCGTTGCGGATCTTGTCGGCCAGGTACTCGCCCATGCGCAGGCGGGTCGCGTAGACCGAGGCGCCGTCGATCACCGAGTCCGGGCGCGCCAGGTACACGAATTCGAAGGCGCAGGGGTTCAGCGAGGGGTTCTCGGCGCACTGGCGCTCGTGCAGCTTGCCGTCGTTGTCGATGAAGACCGCTTCGCCCGGCGCGATGTCGCGCACGAAGCGGAAGCCCAGGCCCTCCAGCGCGACCGATTCGCTGGCCACCAGGTATTCGGTACCCTCCTCGCCCTCGTTCACGCCGAGGCACAGCGGACGGATGCCGAACGGGTCGCGGAAGGCCAGCATGCCGTGGCCGGCGATCTGCGCCACCACCGCGTACGCGCCGCGCACGCGGCGGTGCACCGCGCCGACCGCCTTGAACACCGCGTCGGTGCTCAGGTTGTAGCCGTCGGCCGCTTCCTGGATCTCGTGGGCCAGCACGTTCAGCAGCACTTCCGAGTCCGAGTCGGTGTTGATGTGGCGGCGGTCGTTCTTGAACAGCTCTTCCTTGAGCTGGGCCTGGTTGGTGAGGTTGCCGTTGTGCGCGAGGGTGATGCCGAACGGCGCGTTCACGTAGAACGGCTGCGCTTCCTCTTCGCTCGAGGAACCTGCGGTCGGATAACGGCAGTGGCCGATCCCGGTATTACCCTGGAGCGAGCGCATGTTCCGGGTGCGGAACACGTCGCGCACCAGGCCGTTGGCCTTGTACATCGAGAACATGCTGCTGTGATTGGTCGCGATGCCCGCCGCATCCTGGCCGCGGTGCTGCAAAAGCAGCAACGCGTCGTACAGAAGCTGGTTGACGGGATTGTGCGAGACGACGCCGACGATGCCACACATGGTGCGCTCCTAAAGCTGGACTGCTGATTGCAAAAAATGAAAACCGTGATTCAAAACCTTACGTGCTGCGCCACGGCAGCGGGAAGGAAAGGCTTGACCGTCCGCGCGCCCGTTTCCGCCATCGGCGACAGCAGCGCGTCCTTCCAGAAATCCTGCTGCGGGATGGACGTCATCCCGCACAATATGACGGCGGCGAGCACGATTACAATGCCGCGCGCCAGACCGAACAATCCGCCCAGGCCGCGGTCCGCGAGCGTGAGGCCGGTGGCGGTGATGACCGCGCCGATCGCCAGCGACAGCAGCCCCATGAGGATGCGCACGCCGAGGAACAGCACGATGAAAGCCATGATCAGGCGCGCGGTCTCGCCCGGCAGCAACTCGGGAAGCATCGGCGCCAGCGCCGCGCCGTAGGCGTTCGCCACCACGAAGGCGACGATCCAGCCCAGCAGCGAGAGGATTTCCTTCACGAGGCCGCGCAGCGTGCTGATGACGACCGACGATATCAATACGAACAGGACCAGGTAATCGAAGATCGTCACGCCGCCCAACCCCGCATCGCCATACCTTGTATCACCTGACCCTGACTGAAGGCGCACGCGTCAGAGCGGCACCAGCGAGCCCGACAGGCCCATGGAGATCAGCTTCGAGCGGATCTTCTCGCCCTCTTCCTTGCTGTACGGGCCCACGCGCACGCGGATCAGCTCGCCGGAGCGCTCCGTGAACGAGGACACGCCGGCCGCGCGCAGGCGGCCCTGCAGTTCGTCGACCTTTTCCTGGGTCGCCAGCGCGGCGACCTGCACCACGTACCGCTGCGCCGGGCCCTGGGCCTTGGGCGCCGCGGGCGCGGCCGGTTTGCCCTCGAGGATGGCCAGGGCGCGGGCGGCGT
>DAMCRY010000066.1:0-12912 GCA_032115075.1 Massilia sp. | reverse complement strand
CGGCCGTCGCGGCGGCCGCCGCGGCGACGGCGGCGCTCTTGTCGGCCTCTTCCTTGCCCGGGGTCTGGACCGCGGCCCGGGCGGCCGCTTCCGGCGACTGTTCTTCCGGCGTGGTCAGCTCGTCCTCGGGCTTGAAGGGGAAGCGCACGCCCGGCTGCAACGCCAGCGCGTACACGCCCACGCGGCGGTCGAACACCGGTCCCATGTTGCGGTCGCCCCAGGGACCGCCGTTGCCGACGTTGAAGTGGCGCGACGACAGGAAGTACAGCCACTTCCCGTCCGGCGAGAACACCGGCGACTCGGCCGTGTAGCGGTCGGTGGTCACGAAGGCCGTGGTCTTCGAGGCCAGGTTGTACATGCCGATCTGGTTGCGCTGCTCGCTGCTGCCGACCCGCACGAAGGCCAGGTTGCGGCTGTCGGGCGACCACACCACCTGGTCCGGGCGGTCGGCGCCGACCTGGCGCGCGTCGTCGATGATGACGTTGGTCTTGGTGTTCAGGTCGAGCAGCCAGGTGCGGCCCTTCTTGTCGGTGTGGGCGAGCCACTTGCCGTCCGGGGACGGGTACAGGCCCGAGCGATGGCTGGCGCCGTCGATGGTCAGGCGCTCGCCCTGGCCCGAGCCGTCGGCGGCGTAGCGCCAGATCTCGTTCTCGCCGGTGGTGTCGACGAAGGCGTAGACCCATTTGTCGTCGTGGCTGAACACGGCGCTGCGGGCGCGCGCGCCCTGCGGCACGGCGATCTCGACGCGGCGGTAGCTGCCGGTGCCGGCGATCGTCACGCGTCCGCGCGCGGTCAGCACGATGCGCTCGGCCTTGTTGGCAACCTCGATGCTGGTGAGGGCGTCGAGCGGCGAACGCACGCGGCGCACGCGCTGCTGGTCGAAGTCGGACACCAGGCTGGCCTTGACGATGCTGTCGCTGCCGCTCGCGATGTCGAACACGCGCAGGTCGGCGCCGAGCTGGTAGGCGATGCGGCCGTCGCCCAGCGCGGCGCTGCGCACGTCCCAGTCGGTATGCCGGGTGTGGACCTTGCGGTCGCTGCCGTCCGGGAGCGCCGACCAGATGTTGTCGGAGCCGCCGGCATCGCTGATGAAGTAGATGCGGCCTTGCCACCACATGGCGCGGCGGTTGTTCGCCTCGCCGTCCTCGCCCTTGAACAGCCGGGTCGCCTCGCCTTTCGATCCGAGCTCGTAGCGCCACAGCTGCGCATGCGCGCCGCCGCGGTAGGCCTTGACATTATCGTTGGTCATCGACAGGCCCATGCGCGTGAAGAACACGGTGCGGCCGTCGTCGCTGAGGGTGGCGTCGTTGGCGTCGGCCAGCGGCAGCACGCGGCGCGCCAGCTTGACCGGGTCCAGCGCCGCCACCACGCGGTGCTTGGACGGCCCGGTCGAATTCTCGGTGCTCACCAGCACCTCCCCCTGCGCCGTCCAGCCCAGCACCGTCACGCCGCCGTTCTCGAAGGTGATTCGCTTGGGGAGCCCGCCCTCGATCGGCATCACATACGCTTCCTGCGCGCCCTCGTAGAAAGCGACGAAGGCGATCGATTTCCCATCCGGGGAAATCGCGGCCTGGGTCTCGCTCGAGGGATGGGTCGTCAGGCGCGTGGCCTTGCCGCCCGCCAGCGAGGTGCGCCACAGGTCGCCCTCGGCGGTAAACACGACGGTGTCGCCGCGGACGGCGGGGAAGCGGAAGTACGGGTCGGCTGCGGCGGCCTGGCTGCCGATGAGCGCCAGCGAGGGAGCCAGCAAAGCGGCAAGGATGGTGCGGGGGACGTTCATGTTCAGTGTGGCAAGAGTTACTAAAGCGGAAGAGTTTGCCACACGGATGCGTGTGCACGGCGTGCATACGTGCAAAAAAAACCGCGCCGAAGCGCGGTTCTTGCTGATTGCCGGACTGAGAGACCGAAGCTTATTCGATCTCGACCGTCTCGGCCGGAGCCGGCGGCGGCAGGACGTCTCCTTCCGGGAACTCCAGGACGACGTCGTCCTTCTCGTTCAGGTCCACCGTCACGCGGCCACCGTTGACCAGGCGGCCGAACAGCAGCTCGTCGGCCAGTGCCTTGCGGATCATGTCCTGGATCAGGCGCGACATCGGACGGGCGCCCATCAGCGGGTCGAAGCCTTTCTTGCCGAGGAACTTGCGCAGCTTCTCGGTGAAGACCGCTTCCACCTTCTTCTCGTGCAGTTGCTCTTCCAGCTGCATCAGGAACTTGTCCACGACGCGCAGGATGATGTCCTCGTCCAGTGCACGGAAGCTGATGATCGCGTCCAGGCGGTTGCGGAACTCCGGCGTGAACATGCGCTTGATGTCGGCCATCTCGTCGCCCTGCGCCTTCGAGTCCACGAAGCCCACCGAGCGCTTGGTCAGGCTCTCGGCGCCCGCGTTGGTGGTCATGATGATGATCACGTTGCGGAAGTCGGCCTTGCGTCCGTTGTTGTCGGTCAGCGTGCCATGGTCCATCACCTGCAGCAGGATGTTGAAGATGTCCGGATGGGCCTTCTCGATCTCGTCCAGCAGCAGCACCGCGTGCGGCTTCTTGGTGATGGCCTCGGTCAGCAGGCCGCCCTGGTCGAAGCCGACGTAGCCCGGCGGCGCGCCGATCAGGCGCGACACCGCGTGGCGCTCCATGTACTCGGACATGTCGAAGCGCACCAGCTCGATGCCCAGGATGAAGGCCAGCTGCTTGGCGACCTCGGTCTTGCCGACGCCGGTCGGACCCGAGAACAGGAAGGAGCCGATCGGCTTGTCCTGCTTGCCCAGGCCGGCACGGGCCATCTTGATGGCCGATGCCAGCGCATCGATGGCGGGATCCTGGCCGAACACCACGTTGCGCAGGTCGCGGTCGATGGTCTGCAGCTTGCTGCGGTCGTCCTGGTTGACGGTCTGCGGGGGAATCCGCGCGATCTTCGCGATGATGTCCTCGATTTCCGTCTTGCCGATGGTCTTCTTCTGCTTCGACTTCGGCAGGATGCGCTGGGCCGCGCCCGCTTCGTCGATCACGTCGATGGCCTTGTCGGGCAAGTGGCGGTCGTTGATGAAGCGGGCCGCCAGCTCGGCCGCGGTCGACAGCGCCGATGCCGAATATTTCACGCCATGGTGCTCCTCGAAGCGCGACTTCAGGCCGCGCAGGATCGCCACGGTCTGCTCGACCGACGGTTCGTTGACGTCGACCTTCTGGAAGCGGCGGGAGAGTGCGTGGTCCTTCTCGAACACGCCGCGGAATTCCGTGAACGTGGTCGCGCCGATGCACTTCAGCTGGCCGTTCGCCAGGGCCGGCTTGAGCAGGTTGGACGCATCCAGCGTGCCGCCCGAAGCCGAACCGGCGCCGATGATCGTGTGGATCTCGTCGATGAACAGGATGCCGTTCGGCGTGTCCTTCAATTGCTTGAGGACGGCCTTGAGGCGCTGCTCGAAGTCGCCGCGGTACTTGGTACCGGCCAGCAGCGCGCCCATGTCGAGCGAATACACGACGGCGTTCTGCAGGATCTCGGGCACGTCTTCCTGGACGATGCGCCATGCCAGGCCTTCCGCGATGGCGGTCTTGCCGACGCCGGCCTCGCCCACCAGCAGCGGATTGTTCTTGCGGCGGCGGCACAGGATCTGGATGACCCGGTCGACTTCTTCCTCGCGGCCGATCAGCGGATCGATCTTGCCGTCGGCAGCCGACTTGTTCAGGTTCTGGGTGAACTGGTCGAGCGGGCTTTCCTTGGCCTGGCCTTCGACCTGCGCTTCTTCCACGCCTTCGGACGCCTTGGAGGTGTCCATCTGCTGGTCCTTGCGCACGCCGTGCGAGATGAAGTTGACCACGTCGAGACGGGTCACGCCCTGCTGGTGCAGGTAGTACACCGCGTGCGAGTCCTTCTCGCCGAAGATCGCCACCAGCACATTGGCGCCGGTGACTTCCTTCTTGCCGTTGGAAGCCGACTGCACGTGCATGATCGCGCGCTGGATCACGCGCTGGAAGCCGAGGGTCGGCTGGGTGTCGACTTCGCCCGTTCCCGGGACGGTCGGGGTGTTATCACCGATAAAATTAGTCAAGGTCTTGCGCAGGTCTTCGATATTGACCGCGCACGCACGCAGGACTTCGGCGGCTGATGGATTGTCGAGCAGCGCCAGCAGCAGGTGTTCCACGGTGATGAACTCGTGGCGTGCCTGTCGTGCTTCGACAAAAGCCATGTGTAGGGATACTTCAAGTTCCTGCGCAATCATACTTCCTCCATCACGCATTGCAGGGGATGCCCTGCCTTACGCGCATGCGTTAAGACAAACTCCACTTTGGTACACGCTATATCTTTGGAAAACACCCCGCACACGCCCTTGCCGTGACGGTGCACGGAAAGCATGATCTGGGTCGCCGTTTCGCGATCCTTGTTGAAGTACTCCTGGATGATCGCGACCACGAATTCCATTGGCGTGTAGTCGTCGTTCAGCAACGCCACCTGGTAAAGAGGTGGCGGTTTTACGGTCTGCCGCTCCAGCAGCTGTTCGGTGTCATGCTTGGTAGCCATGGACGTATTCTAAAGCTTTCAAAATCAGTGCCAAGCGTAAACATCAGCTCGTTTTCATGTGCTTTCCATCTTACGCGTTTTCCGTTGAATGCGCAGATGGCGATCCAATTGACGAAATCAAGAGCCGCGTTACCTCTGCCGTGAAAAATTTGGCAACAACCCCCTAAAACCGCTTGACTTCAATGATTATTCCACCAACAATGCAGTCATTGACATTGTACTTATGTACTTGTTGATAAGAAGTGAGCAGGCTGAGGAGGGGGCAAGAAGCTTCTTGCTTTTATAGCTCGTGTGATTTGTTTTTACTAGAAAGTTTTCTTTTATGGCAACTGGTACTGTTAAGTGGTTCAATGATTCCAAAGGTTTTGGCTTCATCACTCCTGATGACGGCGGCGAGGATCTGTTCGCACACTTCTCCGCAATCAATATGAACGGTTTTAAGACCCTCAAAGAAGGTCAAAAAGTCCAATTCGAAGTCACGCAGGGCCCGAAAGGCAAGCAAGCTTCCAACATCCAGGGCATGTAACCAGTCCCCTCCCGGAAGCAAGAAACCCCGCTCCGGCGGGGTTTTTTTTCGCCTGCCGCCCCGCTCCCCTACCTATCCATATAGATAGGGGCTCTCCCGAAAGAAGGAAAGCCCCTGTCTGGATACGGCTTACATCTGTTCGATCATCACCTCGCCGAAACCCGAGCACGAGACCTGGGTCGCGCCTTCCATCAGGCGCGCGAAATCGTAGGTGACCTTCTTCGAGGTGATCGCCTTTTCCATCGCGCTGATCATGAGGTCCGCGGCTTCCGTCCAGCCCATGTGGCGCAGCATCATCTCGGCCGACAGGATCAGCGAACCAGGATTGACGTAGTCCTTGCCCGCGTACTTCGGCGCGGTTCCGTGGGTGGCTTCGAACATGGCCACCGAATCCGACATGTTGGCGCCCGGCGCGATGCCAATGCCGCCGACCTGGGCCGCCAGCGCGTCCGAGATGTAGTCGCCGTTCAGGTTCAGGGTGGCGATCACGCTGTATTCGGCGGGGCGCAGCAGGATCTGCTGCAGGAAGGCGTCGGCGATCGAATCCTTGATGGTGATCTCGCGGCCCGTCTTCGGGTTCTTGAACTTGCACCATGGACCGCCGTCGATCAGCTCGGCGCCGAATTCCTTCTGGGCCAGCGCATAGCCCCAGTCGCGGAAGCCGCCTTCGGTGTACTTCATGATGTTGCCCTTGTGGACCAGCGTCACCGAGGGCTTGTCGTTGTCGATCGCGTACTGGATCGCCTTGCGCACCAGGCGCTCGGTGCCTTCGCGCGAAACCGGCTTCACGCCCAGGCCCGAGGTTTCCGGGAAGCGGATCTTCTTCACGCCCATCTCCTCGGTCAGGAACTTGATGACCTTCTTCACGCCCTCGGAGCCCTCGGCCCACTCGATGCCGGCATAGATGTCTTCCGAGTTCTCGCGGAAGATCACCATGTCGGTCTTCTCGGGCTGCTTCAGCGGCGACGGCACGCCGGCGAAGTAGCGCACCGGGCGCAGGCAGACGTAGAGGTCGAGTTCCTGGCGCAGCGCGACGTTGAGCGAGCGGATGCCGCCGCCGACCGGCGTGGTCAGCGGGCCCTTGATCGACACCACGTAGTCCTTCAGTACCTCGAGCGTCTCGCCCGGCAGCCACACGTCGGGGCCATAGACGTTGGTCGACTTCTCGCCGGCATAGATTTCCATCCAGCTGATCTTGCGCCGGCCGCCATAGGCCTTCTCCACCGCAGCGTCGACCACCCGCAGCATGACCGGGGTGATGTCGATGCCGGTGCCGTCGCCCTCGATGTAGGGGATGACCGGGTTGTCGGGAACGGTCAGCGAGAAGTCGGGGTTGACGGTGATTTTCTGGCCGTCGGCCGGGACCTTGATGTGTTGGTACATGTGCTCTCCCAAGTGGTCGCATGCGCGGATGCCGCGGCGTGGAGCATCCGCGCAATCCAACTGAATTACAATGTGGAATACGGCTGCAGGTCTTGTATAAGACTCCGATGTGGTGTCTTGCATTATGCACCAGCAGGACGCCGCTTGCACGCTCCCCTGCACCCTACTTCTTAACCCGATTCGCGCTTTCCGTCTACCCGATGCCTCTGATTCTGTTCAATAAACCCTTCCAGGTCCTGTGCCAGTTCTCGCCGCAGGAGGGCCGTCAGTCGCTCGCCGACTACCTCGACATCCCCGGCATCTATCCCGCGGGGCGGCTCGATGCGGACAGCGAAGGGCTGATGCTGCTCACCGACGACGGCAAGCTGCAGCACAAGATCGCGCATCCGGACCACAAGGAGGCCAAGACCTACCTGGTGCAGGTCGACGGCGTCGCCGACGCCGCCGCATTGGCGCGCCTGCAGGCGCCGCTCGACTTGGGCGACTTCGTGACCAGGCCGTGCAAGGCGGTGCGCATCGCCGAGCCGGGCTGGCTGTGGCCGCGCAATCCGCCGATCCGCGCGCGCCAGGACAAGCCGACCAGCTGGATCGCGATCACGCTCGAGGAAGGCAAGAACCGCCAGGTGCGGCGCATGACGGCGGCGGTGGGACTGCCGACCTTGCGGCTGGTGCGCAGCAGTATCGGGCCGTTTTCGCTGGCGACGCATCCGCTGATGCCGGGGGAGTACATCGAAGTGCCGGCGTCCGCGCTCAGGTAGGGTGGGCCGACCACCCTACGGTTTGCGCCGATTCGGCAGGTAACGCTCAATCGATCAGCGCCTTGACCATCACCCGCCCATCCGGCAGCGGGCTCTCCTGCCGCACCATCAGCTGGCTGCCCTTGGCGAACCAGAACGTCGATTCGCTGCCCGGCTGGTTGTAGTCGGTCTTGACCACCCAGCAATCGACCGGGCCGGCCGGGCCGGCGATGGTGGCCGAGCCGGTGACGCGGAAGGCGTAGCGCTGCGGCGCCACGCTGCCGCCCGGGTGATAGAAGTTGATGCGGGCATCATAATCTTCGGCCAGCGGCAGGGCCTGCAGGAATTCGATGTCGGTCTCGAAGTTGTAGGTCGGCTCGCCGGAGGCCACCGACAGGTCCTTCTGGACGTTCCCGGCCAGGCCCGGCATGCCGGTCACCTTGTCGGGCGCGAACACGAAGCCCTCCACGACGCGCTTGCCGTCGCGCTCGCTGATGCGCTGGTGGCTCAGCGGACGGAAGGTGCCGGTCTCGAACCAGGAATCGAGCGTGCGGGTCGACGGCGCCGGCAGCACGCCATCCCAGCGCTGCACGATGCGCATCCGGCGCTTCCCTTCCCTCTCCTCGAAGCTGACCTCGCGGGTCCAGATGTCGATCGGCTGGTTGGCGCCGGTGGCGGGCGTGCGCATGAAGCGCAGGTAGTGGTGGGTACCCGGCTTGACGAGCTCGAAGCGCGGCAGCTGGCTGCCGACGTCGACGTTGTGGACGGCGGCCTGGCTCGAGAACGACAGGCCGAGGGCCAGGACGGCAAGGAAGGAACGGTATGGGACGGGCATGGCGGCTCCGGTAACGAATGGACCGCACGAGTATCGAAGCTGTGCATGCGGGACCGCAAGGAAAAACGGATATGCATGCGCACGGCGGGCGTAAAAAAACCCGCCATCCGTAGGAGAGCGGGTTCTTCACGGCGCCCGCGCGGCGGACCGCGCGGGACGTGGATCGACGACTCAGGCTGCGAAGGATTCCAGCGCGGCGTTGAAGGTCGCGCTCGGACGCATCACGGCTTTCACCTTGGCGTCGTCGGCCTTGTAGTAGCCGCCGATGTCGACCGGCTTGCCCTGCACCGCCAAGAGTTCCTCGACGATCTTCTGCTCGTTCGCCGCCAGCTGCTCGGCCAGCGGCGCGAACTTGGCCGCCAGTTCGGCGTCCTCGGTCTGGGCGGCCAGCTCCTGGGCCCAGTACATCGACAGGTAGAACTGGCTGCCGCGGTTGTCGAGCTCACCGGTCTTCGGCGACGGCGACTTGCGGTTGTCCAGCAGGCGGCCGGTGGCGGCGTCCAGGGTCTTGGCCAGCACCTTGGCCTTGTTGTTGCCGGTCTTCAGGCCCAGGTCTTCCAGCGACACCGCCAGCGCCAGGAACTCGCCCAGCGAATCCCAGCGCAGGTGGTTCTCTTCGACTAGCTGCTGCACGTGCTTCGGCGCCGAACCGCCCGCGCCGGTTTCGTACATGCCGCCGCCGGCCATCAGCGGGACGATCGACAGCATCTTGGCCGAGGTGCCCAGTTCCAGGATCGGGAACAGGTCGGTCAGGTAGTCGCGCAGGATGTTGCCGGTCACCGAGATGGTGTCCAGGCCGCGCGAGACGCGCTCCAGGGTGTAGCGCATCGCACGGACCTGCGACATGATCTGGATGTCCAGGCCGGTGGTGTCGTGATCCTGCAGGTAGGTCTTGACCTTCTTGATCAGCTCGTTCTCGTGCGGACGGTACGGGTCCAGCCAGAACACGGCCGGCATGCCCGAGTTGCGCGCGCGGGTGACCGCCAGCTTGACCCAGTCGCGGATCGGAGCGTCCTTCACCTGGCACATGCGCCAGATGTCGCCCTGCTCGACGTTCTGCGACAGCAGCACTTCGCCGGTGGCGAGGTCGACGATGTTGGCCACGCCGTCTTCCTGGATCTCGAAGGTCTTGTCGTGCGAGCCGTATTCCTCGGCCTGCTGCGCCATCAGGCCCACGTTCGGGACGGTGCCCATGGTGCGCGGGTCGAATGCGCCGTGCCATTTGCAGAAGTTGATCACTTCCTGGTAGATGCGGGCGAAGGTCGATTCCGGGATCACCGCCTTGACTTCCTTCAGGCGGCCGTCGGCGCCGTACATCTTGCCGCCGGCGCGAATCATGGCCGGCATCGACGCGTCGACGATCACGTCGTTCGGCGAGTGGAAGTTGGTGATGCCCTTGGCCGAGTCGACCATGGCCAGCGCCGGACGGTGTTCCTGGCAGGCGTGCAGGTCGCGCTCGATTTCTTCGCGCTGCGAGGCCGGCAGGTCGGCGATCTTGTTGTAGAGATCAGCCATGCCGTTGTTGACGTTGATGCCGAGGCTGTCGAACAGGGCGCCGTGCTTCTCGAACGCTTCCTTGTAGAACATGCGCACGCAGTGGCCGAACACGATCGGGTGCGAGACCTTCATCATGGTCGCCTTGACGTGCAGCGAGAACAGCACGCCGGTGTTCTTGGCGTCTTCGATCTGCTTCTCGTAGAAGGCCAGCAGGGCCTTGCGGCTCATGAACATCGAGTCGATGATCTCGCCGGCCTGCAGCGCGACCTTCGGCTTCAGCACGATGGTCTGGCCGCTCTTGGTGACCAGTTCCATCTTGACGTCGCGGGCGGCGTCCAGGGTCATCGACTTCTCGCCGTGGTAGAAGTCGCCGTGGGTCATGTGCGACACGTGGGTGCGCGATGCCTGCGACCATTCGCCCATCGAGTGCGGGTTCTTGCGGGCGTATTCCTTGACCGCCTTCGGCGCGCGGCGGTCCGAGTTACCTTCGCGCAGCACCGGGTTCACGGACGAGCCGATGCACTTGGCGTACTTGGCCTTGATCGCCTTCTCTTCGTCGGTCTTCGGATCGGCCGGGTAATCCGGCAGGTTGTAGCCCTTGGCCTGCAGCTCCTTGATCGCGGCGGTCAGCTGGCCGACCGAGGCCGAGATGTTCGGCAGCTTGATGATGTTCGCGTCCGGCTCGAGCGTCTTCTTGCCCAGTTCGGTCAGGGCGTCAGGGACGCGCTGCTCCGGGGTCAGGTTTTCCGGGAACTGCGCCAGGATACGGGCAGCGACCGAGATGTCGCTCTGCTCGACCTTGATGCCGGCCGGCTTGGTGAAGGTGCTGACGACTGGCAGGAAGGCGTGCGTCGCCAGCAGCGGCGCTTCGTCGGTCAGGGTGTAGATGATGGTCGGATCACTGCTCATACGCTTTTTCCTCGATGATCGCGCGGCTGGCGCGATATATAAAACGGGTGAACGCTCAAGTCTTCTATAAGACATAAGACGGGCGTTTCACATTATGCACCAGTATTTTACTGTGCGCCACGGTTTTAGAATATCGGCGTTCGCCGGCCCGGGCCACGCATTACCCGGCGGAAGCCGCGCCGGGGCGGAACCGGCAAGCGAAAAAACCCGCCTGGACCGAAGTCGGGCGGGTCTTTCTTCTGCACAGAACTGCCTGCGCGGCCTAGGCCGCACGCACCTCGCTAATTAAGCGGACAGTGCCTTCAGGGCAGCGGCCAGGCGGCTCTTGTGGCGGGCTGCCTTGTTCTTGTGGATGATCTTCTTGTCAGCGATGCTGTCGATGGTCGACACGGACTGCTGGAAGATGGTGGTCGCAGCGGCCTTGTCGCCAGCCTGGATGGCCTTGCGAACTGCCTTGATTGCGGTGCGCAGGGTCGAACGCTGTGCCGAGTTGTGCGCGTTTTGCTTAACTGCTTGACGAGCGCGTTTGCGCGCTTGTGCGGTATTTGCCATGAAATTTCCTAAATCGGGGTCAAGTTGCGTTTGCAAACATTAGCGAGTGAAACCGGCGCTTTTTCCGTGCCTGCCCAACGATTAGTGTCTGCTAACAGAATTCAGTACAGCCCACGATTATAGCGAAGGAAACGCGCAAGGGCAATTCATAAATGCATAATTGTCGCCTGCGCAGCCCACGGGAAACGAATAAATGTGGCCGTGCGCGGGTCCTGGCGTGGTGTTGCCCAAGTATAATCGCCCGCCATGAACCTGCTCCGTACCCTCGCTGCCATTTCCAGCATGACCATGGTGTCGCGCGTCACCGGCCTGCTGCGCGACAGCCTGTTTGCCGCCACCTTCGGCGCGTCGAACTTCACCGACGCCTTCAACATCGCCTTCCGCCTGCCGAACCTGCTGCGGCGCCTGTTCGCCGAGGGCGCCTTCTCGCAGGCCTTCGTCCCCATCCTCACCGAATACAAGGGCAAGCACGGCACCGAGGCGACCAAGACCCTGGTCGACCATGTGGCCACGGTGCTGATCTGGGCCACCGTCCTGACCAGCATCGCCGGCATCCTGGCGGCG
The DNA here is from genome assembly GCA_032115075.1 of Massilia sp. Taxonomy (GTDB): domain Bacteria; phylum Pseudomonadota; class Gammaproteobacteria; order Burkholderiales; family Burkholderiaceae_D; genus Telluria. The sequence goes on along the minus strand of DAMCRY010000066.1, from coordinate 1,399 downwards.
CCGGTGCTGATCTACCTGATCGGCGGCGGCCTGCAGCGCGAGCCGGCGGCCTTCGACGCGGCGGTGTTCATGACGCGCCTGATGTTCCCCTACATCGCCTGCATGGCCTTTGTGGCCCTGGCCAGCGGAGTGCTCAACACCTGGCGCCACTTCAAGATCCCCGCCATCACGCCGGTGCTGCTGAACCTTTCCTTCATCGGCTCGGCCCTGTTCCTGGCGGATTACTTCGAACAGCCGATCTACGCGATGGCCGTCGGCGTGTGCATCGGCGGCCTGGCCCAGGTGGCGATCCAGGTTCCTTCGCTGCTCAAGCTCGGCATGCTGCCGCGCCTGTCGCTGAATCCCCTGGCCGGCCTGCGCGACAGCGGGGTGCGCCGCATGCTCGGCAAGATGGGGCCGGCCGTGTTCGCCGTCTCGGCGGCCCAGATCAGCCTCCTGATCAACACCACCATCGCCGCCAGCCTGGCCGCCGGCGCCGTGACGGCCCTGCAGTACGCCGACCGCCTGATGGAATTTCCGACCGCCCTGCTGGGCGTGGCGTTGGGCACCATCCTGCTGCCCAGCCTGGCCAAGGCGAACACCGAGGGCGATACCCAGGAATATTCCTCGCTGCTGGACTGGGGCCTGCGCCTGACCTTCCTGCTCGCGCTGCCCTCGTCGGTCGGCATGGCGACGCTGGCGGTGCCGATGATCGCCACCCTGTTCCACTATGGCGTGTTCGACGCGGCCGACGTCGCCTCCTCTTCGCTCCCGCTGATGGCCTACAGCGCCGGCCTGCTCGGCTTCATCCTGGTCAAGACCCTGGCGCCGGCCTTCTACGCGCGCCAGGAAGTGCGCACGCCGGTGAAGATCGCGGTCGGCGTGATGGTGGCGACCCAGTTGATGAACCTCGTGTTCGTGCCCCTGTTCGGGGTGGCCGGGCTGGCGCTGTCGATCGGCGTGGGCGCCTGCGTGAACGCCGCCTTCCTGTATACAGGCCTGCGCCGCCGCCAGGTCTACGTGCCGCAGCCGGGCTGGGGCACGTTCTTCGTCAAGCTGCTGGTGGCGGTCAGCGTGATGGGCGCGGTCTCCTGGTTCGGCCAGGCGCAGTTCGACTGGATCGCGCTGCGCGCCACGCCGCTGCTGCGCGCGGGCGCGCTGGCGACCATCATCGCCGCCGCCGCGCTGGCCTATTTCGCCGTGCTGGTGCTGCTGGGCTTCCGCCCGCGCGACTTCAAGCGCCGCGCGAAGTAAGGCCGGCGCCCTAACGGCCTGAACCCTGCGATTGGCCCGGCGGTTCCTGCGGCTGCGCGGGTTCCGGCGCGGGCTCGCCCGGCGCAGGCGGCTCTTCCGTCGGCGGTTCTTCCTGCGGCGGTCCGGGATCCGGCTCCGGCGTGGCTGGCGGCGGCGATTGCGGCAC
>DAMCRY010000065.1:0-13132 GCA_032115075.1 Massilia sp. | reverse complement strand
CCACGCCGCCGACCCCGGCCCCCGCGCCGGCGGCGCCGGCGCCGAATCCCGCGGTCGTGAATACGCCGTGACGGTCGCCGCGGCCGGGTTTTCCCTGTATCCTTCGACAAATCCGCGTCCCGGACGCGGAGTCTCTACAGAAGGATGAAGCGATGCGCCTGCGCCATATCGAAGTTTTCCACGCCATCATGCAGGTCGGGACCATCAGCGGTGCCGCCCAAGTTCTCCACATCTCGCAGCCCGCGGTGACGAAAGTGCTGCAGCACGCCGAGCTCCAGCTCGGCATGCCGCTGTTCGAGCGCGTGCGCGGCAAGCTGTATCCGAAGCCGGAAGCGCACCGCCTGTTCGCCGAGACCGAGAAGCTGAACCGCGACCTGCAGGGCATCCGCCGCCTGGCCGCCAGCCTGAAAAGCCGCGTGGGCGAGACCGTGCGCCTGGTATCGACGCCGACCATCGCGATCAGCGTGCTGCCGCAGGCGATGACGCTGTGGCGGCGCGACTTCCCCCAGGCGCGCTGCGAGCTGTCCACCCACCACACCAGCGAGATCGTGAACGCGCTGCGCCTGGGCGAGGCCGACCTCGCGCTGTCGCTGCAGGACCCGCGCCACCCCGGCATCGTGGCCGAACCGATCGCCCACGGCATGCTCACCGTGATGGCGCCGGCCGGCACCTGGACGGCGGAGGAATGCGCGCAGCCCTTCACGGCCGAAGGCCTGAGCGGCGAACTGATCGGCCTGACCGACGGCGACCCGCTGGGCGAGATGGTGGTGGCGGCCTGCGAGGCGCACGGCGTGCAGCCGGTGTTCCACACCGTGGTGCAGACCTACCAGATCGCCCGCTCGCTGGTCGAAGCCGGCGCCGGCAAGGCCGTGCTGGATCCCTTCACCGCCGCCTCGGCCGACCCGGCCAGGGTGCAGTGCCGCCCCTGGTCGCCGGCGATCCCGGTCCACCTGTATCTGCTGAGCGCCAGCCATTCCCCCTTGTCGCACGGGGCGCGGGAGCTGGCCAACTGTATTGGCGCGACCGCGCGCGCCCGTCTCGAACAAAGGTAGTACATGAGTTTGTCCGCGCCAGGAATGGCCGTGGCCAGCGAGGACATCGCCGGCAGCCCCGAATTCCGCCATTTGACCAGCATCGCCGGCATCGCGATCGACCTGCGCTACGCGAGCCCCAACAACTTCGTCGGCCGCGATCTGTACTCCCCCTACGACTGCGCCTGGCTGCACCGCGACGCCGCCGCGGCCCTGGAAACCTTCGTCGCCTGGCTGGCCGCCCGCCGGCCCGGCTGCACGGCCCTGGTCCTCGACGCCCTGCGCCCGCAGCGCGTGCAGCAGCAACTGTGGGATGCGCTGGAGGGAACCGGCCTGCAGATGTACCTCGCCAACCCGGCGCGCGGCTCGATCCACTCCTACGGCATGGCGCTCGACATCACCCTGCTCGACGAGCAGGGCCGCGAACTCGACATGGGCACCGGCTTCGACGACATGACCGACCTGTCGCACCCGGCGCTGGAGGAAGGCTTCCTGGTGGCCGGCCGGCTGACCGACGCCCAGGTGGCCAACCGCCGCCTGCTGCGCGAGGGCATGCTGGCGGCCGGCTTCTTCGGCATCAATACCGAGTGGTGGCACTTCGATTGCGGCGATCGCGAACTGGTGCGGGCGACTTACCGCCGCGTGCTCTGAAGATGCCGTCATGGCGCCGCAGTGCTGGCGCGCCGTGATATTTCGATAGAATTTTTGCAATTTTCCGTCGTAATCTATCCTCCCAACAATAAGAGGGAGAGATGAGATGGCACGTACATCAGGAAACGCGGGACGTGGAGCGAGACGGCAATGGGGCGTCTCGCTGGCATTCATAGGCTTCGGCCTGTTGATGGCCTCCGAAGTCCTGGCCCATCCGGGCGGGCTCAATGCACAGGGGTGCCACAATAACCGGAAAACCGGGGACTATCACTGCCATCGGCCTCAGTCGGCTTTACAGCCGGCTTTGCAGCCGGCTTTGCAGCCGATTTCTCGACCGGTATCGAGCCAGCTTGCCATGGGCGACATTGCCTCCGGCAGCGAGCCTGAGCAGGAAGTACCAACGTCGCCGCCTGCGCGGCATCTTCGGACGAACGATTCCGGCAAACCGGTTTGCCATGTCGGCCCGCGCGGCGGGACCTACACGATCACCAGCAGCGGTCGGAAGAACTACAGCGGCTGCTGACAGGGCACGCGTCCGCGCCGGACTTGCCGCTTGTGGCGCTGCAAGTCCTCCTTCCAGGGTTCAGCGAGTGACAGGCGCTGCTTGCTCCGCAGGGACGGACGGCTGCACCGCCCCCGAGCGCGCCACCCAGTCCACCAGCGCATCGAGCACCGCGCGTCCGCGCCCGTTGCCCGCCTGCTCGCTGTTCACCATGGCGACGAACACGTTCGGCACCCCGTTCGCGTCCGGCACATAGCCGGCCAGCGCGACCACGTTGCGCAGGGTCCCGGTCTTCAGGCGCGCGCGTCCCGCCGCCGCCGTGCCCTGCAGGCGCCGGCGCAGGGTGCCGTCGATGGCCGCGATTGGCATGCTGGCCTGGAACTCGGGCGCCCAGTTGCTGCGCAGGCCGGCCTGCAGCAGATAGGCCATCTGCTGCGGCGTAATGCGCTCCGTGCGCGACAGGCCGGAACCGTTCTCGATCACGAAGCCCGTGTCGTCGATGCGGTGCGCGCGCATCCACTCGCGCACGGCGGCGTCGGCGCGCGCGAAGGTGGTCTCGCCGCTGGACGGGAGGGCGAAGCTGCCGGCCGCCGGATCGGCTTGCAGGCTGCCCAGGCTCAGGAACAGGGTGCGCGCCAGCAGGTTGTCCGAGGGTTTGTTCATGTCGCGCACCAGTTCCGGCAGGGAGCGCGAGGTGTGCTCGGCCAGCAGGCGCGACTCGGGCGGCGCAGCGCCCTCGATCGTCTTGCCGCTGAACTTCCCGCCCAGCTCCTTCCACTTCTGGCGGAACAGGCGGTCGATGTAGTCGTCGCGGTCCAGCACGTTGATGCTGTAGCTGCGCGCGCAGTCCTTCGGGAAGGTGCCGTGCAGGAGGACCTTGATGCGGCCGTCCTTCTGGCGCACCGCGGTCGGCAGCTTCCAGCCGTCCTCCCATTTCGCGCAGTCGGCGTCGATGAGCGTCATGTTCGACCCAATCCCGACGCGGTCCAGCTCTGGCTGCATGGCGAGCTTCAGGCGCCGGTTCGTCGAGCGCATGTCGATCTGCAGCATGTTCTTGTTGACGAGGAGGGCGTCGGGAATCACGTTGTAGTAGGCCTCGGGCGCCTCGTCGAAAGGCGGCACGCCGACGTCGAGGCGGGCCGGCTGCCACACGCTGCGGTCCAGCACCAGGTCGCCCTCGATGCGGCGGATGCCCTGGTAGTGCAGGGCGCGCAGCATGTTTTCCAGGTCTTCGCCGGACAGGTCGGCGTCGGCGCCGCCCTTCAGGATCAGGTTCCCGCGCAGGATGCCCTGGTCGATCGTGCCCGTGGTGCGCAGCTCGGTGCGGCCGCGGAAGGCGGGGCCGAGGCGTTCCAGGCTGGCCAGGGTCGTCACCAGTTTCATCGTGGACGCCGGCTGCATCGGCCGGTCGGCCTGATGCGACAGGACCACCGACTCGCCCTTCAGCACCAGCACGCCGAGGGCGTCTTCCGGCAGGCCCTGCTGCGCCAGCACTTGCGCCACCGGGGCGGGCAGCTGGGCATGGGCGGAACCGAAGGCGGCAACGAGGACGGTGGCGAGGGCGAGGCGGCGGAACATGGGCACTCCTTTTAACCGAAGAACAGATAGGCGACGAAGATGGCGCCGATGACGCCGGCCAGGTCGGCCAGCAGGCCGTAGCCGATCGCATAGCGGGTCTTGCGGATGCCGACCGAGCCGAAATACAGCGCCACGATGTAGAAGGTAGTGTCGGCCGCGCCCTGCAGGATGCTGGCCAGGCGGCCGACGAAGGAGTCGACGCCATAGGTGGTCATCGCGTCGATCATCATGGCGCGCGAGCCGCTGCCCGAGAGCGGCTTCATGAGCGCGGTCGGCAGCGCGCCGACGAAATCGGTCGGCAGGCCGAGCGACTGGAAGATCCAGGCGAAGCCGCTCACGATCATGCCCAGGATGCCCGAGTTGCGCACCACGCTGATCGCCACCAGCATGCCGACCAGGTAGGGGATGATCCGCAGCGAGGTCTCGATGCCGCCCTTGGCGCCCTCGATGAAGGCTTCGAACACGTTCACCTTCTTCGCCAGCGCGCCGACCATGAAGGCGGCGATGATCGAGAACAGGATCAGGTTGGCGGTGACCACCGAGACCAGCTGGATCTGCGACTTGTCGAGGAAGACGGTGAAATACCAGACCAGCAGCGCGATCAGCGCCGTCAGGCCGCCGATCCAGCCGAACACGGCGGGGTGGAGCAGGTTGATGCGCTGGCGCAGGCTGACGGCGATGATGCCGGTCATGGTCGAGCAATAGGTCGCGATCAGGGTCGGGATGAAGATGTCGGCGGGGTTGGCCGCGCCCAGGATCGCGCGCTGGGCCATGATCGCCAGCGGGATGATGGTCAAGCCCGAGGTCTGGATCACCAGGAACATGATCTGGGCGTCGCTGGCCTCGTCCTTGCTCGGGTTCAGGGTCTGCAGGCTTTCCATGGCCTTCAGGCCGAAGGGCGTGGCGGCGTTGTCCAGGCCCAGCATATTGGCCGAGAAGTTCATCACCATGTGGCCGTTGGCCGGGTGGTCCTTCGGCACGCCCGGGAAGATGCGCGAGAAGAAGGGCGCGATGATGCGCGCGAACAGGTTGATGGCGCCGGCCTTTTCGCCGACGTTCATGATCCCAAGCCAGAGCGTCATGACGCCCGCCAGCGGCAGGGCGATGTCCATCACCGCCATCTTGGCCGACGAGAAGGTGCCGTCGATGATGCGCTTGAAGATTTCGGAGTCGCCCAGGAACAGCCATTGCGCGAGCGCGGCCACGAAGCCGACGAGGAAGAATCCGGTCCAGATGTAATTGAGTGCCATGAAGAAGCCGCCGCTGAGGTCGTACGATTGTGCAGCGGAGAGTATAGGCCGATAGCAAGCTGCGCAGATGAAAGAATGCATCTGCGCCATGTTCAAAAGTTATGAGAGAACAGGCGCAGCGTCTATGACAAGCATGTCTGCCGAGCGCAGGGCGCGGGGAAATTGTTTTCTCAATAGCATGAAAATCGAGGCATAATCTTTTTCAACGTCGCGTTCATGGAAGAGACCATGCCTCGCCCATCCCGCCTTGCCCTGTCCAGTCTTGTTTTCGTGCTTGCCGGCGTCGCCGCCGTGCATGCTTGCGCGCAGGCCCCGGCCCAGGGCCGTGGCGAGCGCGTGGCCGCGCTGCTTCCCGAGATCGACAAGATGTACGCGGACCTTGCCGGCAAGGAGCACCTGCCTGGCCTGGTGTACGGCGTGGTCCTCGACGGCAAGCTGGTGCATGCCCGCTCGCTCGGCCTGGCCGACGTGGAGCGCAAGATTCCCGCGACCGCTTCGACCGAATTCCGTATCGCCTCGATGACCAAGAGCTTCGTGGCGATGGCGGCGCTGAAGTTGCGTGACGAGGGCAAGCTGCGGCTCGACGATCCCGTCGCCGACTACCTGCCCGAGCTGCGCCGCGTCCAGCTGCCGACCGGCGATTCGCCCGCGCTGACGATTCGCCACCTGATGACCATGACCACCGGGCTGCCCGAGGACAATCCCTGGGGCGACCGCCAGATGGCCGCTCCCAACGCCAGGTTCGAGCAGCTGCTCGGCGCCGGACTGTCGTTTTCCAACGCTCCCGGGCAGGCCTTCGAGTACAGCAACCTCGGATACATCCTGCTGGGCAAGGTGGTGAGCAAGGTGTCGGGCATGCGCTTCCAGGACTACGTCACGCGCCAGATCCTGCGACCGCTGGGCATGAACGACACGCGCTGGGAATACCGGCAAGCCGCGCCGGGCAAGCTCGCGCTCGGCTACCGCTGGGATCGCGACCACTGGGAGCTGGAGCCGATCCTGCCGGATGGCGACGGCGCCGCCATGGGTGGATTGATCACGACGCCGGAGGATTTCGCGCGCTACGTCGCCTTCCACCTGGACGCCTGGCCAGCCCGCAACGATCCGGATCGCGGCCCGCTGCGCCGCGCCTCGGTGCGCGAGATGCACCTGCCGCAGGCGTTTGCCGGCTTGTCCACCAAGGCGACCCTGAGCGACATGAAGACGCCGAATCCGCACGTCGCTTTCTATGGCCATGGACTGGTGTGGCAACGCGACAGCCGCGACGTGGTGACCTCCGGCCATTCGGGCGGGCTGCCGGGCTTCGGCAGCCAGTACCGCTTCGCGCCGGACCATGGCGTGGGGGTGTTTGCCTTCACCAACCTGCGCTACGGGCCGGTATACGGGCCGACGGCCAAGGCGCTGGCCATCCTGGTCGAGCGCGCCGACCTTGGCCCCCGCCCCATTCCGGTATCGCCGATCCTGGCTACGCGCCATCTGCAGGTGGCGCAACTGCTGCAGTCGTGGGATGCGTCCCTGGGGAGCGCGATCGCGGCCGACAACCTGTTCCTCGACCGCTCGCGCCCGGACTGGATCGCGCACGCGCGCGAAAAGCTGGAGCCGATCGGGAAGATCACCTCGGTCGGCCCGATCAAGGCCGAGAACGGCTTGCGCGGCACCTTCGCCCTGAACGGCGAGCGCGGCACGGTGAACGTCAAGTTCACGCTCACCCCCGAACGCGATCCCAAGGTGCAGGAGATCGAGCTCACGCCAGCCAAGCAATAAGCACCCAGCATTTCCAGGGTCGGGAAAACGGAGTCCGGGCGCAGACCGGGGACGGACCACCGTTTTTCCCGGGCCGCGGATATGATACGCAACGCTTTCCCTGCCGCTTTCCTATCGCTTCGCCATGACACTCCGCCTGACCGCCGCCGTCCTCCTGTTCCCCCTGTTGTGCGCGGGTGGCGCGAGCGCCCAGCCGCCGCGGGAAGAAAAGGTGCTGCGCATGTTCCTGTCCACCAGCGAGACCGGGCTCGATCCGGCCTCGGCCTCGGACAACGCCACCCTCTCGCTGCTGGAGAACCTGTTCGACCCGCTGCTGCGCTACGACTACCTGGCGCGCCCGGCGAAGCTGCGCCCGAATACGGCCACCGCCATGCCCGAGGTGAGCGCGGACGGCCTGACGTACACCTTCCGCCTCCGCCCCGGCATCCATTTCACGCCCGATCCGGCCTTCAAAGGTGTGAAACGGGAGATGACGGCCCAGGACTACGTCTACAGCATCAAGCGCCTGTACGACCCGGCCCTGAAGTCGCCGTGGGCCTATATGTTCGAGGGGAAGATCGCCGGCGACGAGGCCTTGAAAAAGGATTACGACGTCGACACGCCGGTGGCGGGCCTGCAGGCGCCGGACCGGTATACGCTGCGCATCCGCCTGAAGGCGCGCGACAACAACTTCCTGTTCTACCTCGCGGTACCGGCCTCCGGCGTGGTGGCGCGCGAGGTCATCGAGGCCTATCCGGGCCAGGCCGGCAACCACCCGGTCGGCACCGGCCCCTTCATGGTCGGGGAGTGGAAGCGCAGCGACCGCATCAGCCTGCTGGCCAACCCGTATTCGACGGCGGTGTTCCACGCCACGCCGGGTGAGGCAGGGAAGTACAGCGCGGAAGACAAGGCCATCGCCGCCGCCCTGGAGGGCAAGCGCCTGCCGCGCGTGGACCGGGTCGAGGTGCGCATCGCCGAGGAATTCCAGGGCCGCATGCTCGGCTTCCTGAACGCCGAGTACGACTACCTCGAGCAGATCCCCGAATCGATGACCGACATGGTGGTGCGCGACGGACAGCTGAAACCGGAACTGGCGGCGCGCGGCATCGTGCTGTCGCGCTTCCCGGTGCTGCAGACCTATTACATGTGGATGAACATGAACGACCCGGTCGTCGGCGGCTACGGCAAGGACCGGGTGGCGCTGCGCCGCGCGATCGCGATGGCCTACAACAACGCCGAGGACATCGCGCTGCTGAAGAAGGGCTTCGCGATCAAGGCCGAATCGCCGCTGCCGCCGAACGTGCTGGGCTACGACCCGGCCTACCGCAGCCCGGTGCCCTACGATCCGGCGCTGGCCAACGCGCTGCTGGACCGCCACGGCTACCGGCGCGGCGCGGACGGGTTCCGGCGCACGCCCGACGACAAGCCGCTCACGCTCACCATGCACAGCGAGGCCACCGTCAGCGGCCGCCTGCGCGACGAGCTGTGGCGCAAATGCCTGAACGCGATCGGCCTGCGCGTGGTGTTCAAGTCGGACAAGAAGACCGAGATCATCAAGGCCTCGCGCCTCGGCACGGTGCAAATGTTCGAAAGTAACTGGATCGCCGACTTCCCCGACGGCGACAATTTTTACCAGCTGCTCTACGGCCCCAACGCCGGCCGCGCCAACTACGCGCGCTTCAACCTGCCGGCCTACGACACGCGCTACGAGCAGGCGCGCCAACTGAGCGACGGCCCGGCGCGCCAGAAGCTGTATTTCGAGATGAACCAGCTGATCCACGCCTACAACCCCTGGGTGCCGCTGACCCATGTGCTGTCCGGCGATCTGCGTCATCCGTGGTTGAAAAACTACAAACGCCACCCCGTCGAGTTCACGACCTGGCGTTATCTGGACGTCGATGTTGCGCAAAGGGCACGCTCTGCCAGAGCTAAGCCCTAGATTTCATTGGTTTTTCCTAAATAAAATATTCCCCTTGGTTATACTTGCCGCCGGATATTTCATTGGATACGGGTAAATTACCCGGCGTACTCTGAAACTCGAAAACATAACGTAATGCCAAGACATTACATATAAGTAAGCGACCGGTCAGGAAGTCCCAGGACCGCCGAGGGAAACGTTGTTAGGAGAAACCCCGTGAAGTTAAAGAAGCTCGCCCATTTGATCGCCCTGATCGGCATCGCCAGCCCGGCCCTCGCACAAGACGTGCAGATTTCCGGCCCGGTACAACGCGTCGAGATCACCGGTAGCAGCATCAAGCGCGTCGCCAAGGAAGGCGCGCTGCCGGTGCAGGTGATCACTGCCGAAAGCCTGGAAAAACAGGGGATCACCTCCGCCGAGCAGCTGATGGCGACGATTTCGGCGAACGGCACCGGCGCCGACAACCCGACCTCGGGCAACAACGTGTTCGGCGCCGACGCCGACCGCGTCAGCGGCGGCGCTTCCTTCGCCTCCTTCCGCGGCCTCGGTCCGAACAGCACCCTGGTCCTGATCAACGGCCGCCGCGCGCCGACCCACGGCAAGAGCGGCAAGGCGGTCGACCTGAACTCGATCCCGATGGCGGCGATTTCCCGCATCGAGATCCTGAAGGATGGCGCCTCGGCGATCTACGGCACCGACGCGATCGGTGGCGTGATGAACATCATCCTGAAGACCGACTACCAGGGCGTGGAGGTCTCGGCCTACGCCAACGCCACCGAAGAGGGCGGCGGCGACATCTACCGCGCCTCGCTGATCGGCGGCACCGGCGACCTTGAGACCGACGGCTTCAACATCATGGCCACGGCCGCGTTCACCAAGAACGACAAGCTGTCCTCGCGCCAGCGCGCTTTCGCCAACGGCTTCCAGCCCTCGCGCGGCCTGTCGCCAGATACCACCGGCACCCCGTATGCCAACCAGCTGACCGGCGCCGGCACCGCGCTCGGCACCGGCTTCACGCGCCCGGGCGATCCGAACAACTACCTGCAGGCCAACCTGCTGAGCCTGCAGGGCAGGTGCGACAGCGTGGAAGGCATGTCGCAGTACCAGACCGCGCTGTGGAAAGACGTCACGTCGCCGCTGCGCTCGACCTATTCCTGCGCCTACGACTACGGCGGCGACTACATCATGCAGTCGCCATCGGAACAGGCCAACGCGCTGGCGCGCGCCACCTTCAAGCTGGCACCGGACCACAAGATGTTCGTCGAGGCGATCGGCTCGCGCTCGGAAGTGATCTCGATCCTGACCCCAGCCCAGATCTCGACCTCGCTCGCCAACGGCAACGCCTATCCGGTGGGCGGACAGTATTACCAGGACCTATCGGCGCTGATCCCGAGCTTCAACCGCAACCTGCCGATCATTTATAAATGGCGCGCCAATCCGCTGGGTAACCGCACCCAGGAGAACACCACCACCAGCGGCCGCCTGCTGGTCGGCTTCGAGGGCGTGATCCGCAACTGGGACTACAAGCTGGGCCTGTCGAAGGCGCAGAGCAAGACCCACATGGACCTGCTCGACGGCTATGCCTACACCGCCGACTTCTACAAGGTGCTCGGCAGCGGCATCGTCAATCCATGGTCGCTCGACGGCACCCAGACCCAGGCGGCGATGGATGCGATCGAACGCACCAAGTACCGCGGCGCTTTCCAGACCGGCAAGACGACCATGACCCAGATCGACGGCACCATCTCGGGCGAGCTGTTCGACCTGCCGGCCGGCAAGCTGGCGATGGCCGCCGGCTTCGACTTCCGCCGCGAATCTTACCTGTACAGCCAGGACGTGGCCGCCGAGCCGATCCTGCTGGCGCCGGGCAACGCCAACCTGCCGAAGGCCTCGCGCGACGTCAAGGCGCTGTTCGCCGAGTTCATCGTGCCGGTGACCAAGGACCTGGAACTGCAACTGGCCGTGCGCCGCGATGACTACAGCGTGATCGGCGCGACCACCAACCCGAAGGTCGCCTTCCGCTACCAGCCGGCCAGCTGGCTGCTGTTCCGCGGCTCGGCCAACAAGGGCTTCCTGGCGCCGAGCTTCGTCCAGCTGTACACCGGCTCGCTGCGCCAGGAACTGGCCAGCGGCATCATCGACACCGTCGGCTGCGCCGCCAACCCGGGCGACCCGCGCTTCTGCGCACCGGAACGCTTCGACTACATCTCGGGCGGCAACCAGAACCTGAAGCCCGAAACCTCGAAGCAGGGCACGCTGGGCGTGGTGATCGAGCCGTTCAAGGGCTTCTCGGCCTCGATCGACTGGTGGGCGATCAACATGAAGGACCGCATCCTGAACCGCAGCGCCAGCATCGTGCTGCAGAACGCCGCCCTGCTGCCGCAGAACATCATCCGCAACCCGGACGGCACCATCGACTACGTCCAGGCCGGCTGGATCAATGCGGCGGGCGCCAAGACCCGCGGCATCGATGTCGGCCTGCGCGGCGACGGCAAGTTCGGCGACGGCTACAAGTGGAACGCGACCCTGGACGGCACCTGGACCGGCAGCTACAAGTTCGCCGAGATCGAAGGCCAGCCATACAAGGAATACGTCGGCATGTTCTTCACCCGTGACCTGTACCTGCGCTGGAAGCACTCGGCGACCCTCAGCGTGAGCCGCGGCGACTGGAGCTTCTTGCTGAGCAATAACTTCGCGAACGGCTACAAGGACCAGGTGCCGAACAACGGCAAGGGCGCGCCGCCGCCGGGCTTCGATCCGGACGTGTCGAGCTACACCCGCTTCGGCCTGGCGACCACCTACACCGGCTTCAAGAACACCACGGTGACGGTCGGCGTGCAGAACCTGTTCGACCGCGATCCGCCGTTCACCGCCCACAACGTCGACGACGTGGTCGGCGCCGGCTGGGACCCGCGCGTGGCCGATCCGCGTGGCCGCGCCTTCACCTTCAACGTCAAGTACAAGTTCTTCTAAGTTGATCGCATCGAGCGGCCCGCTGTCGATGGAGGCGCACGCTTCCGCGGCGCGGGCCGTTTTTCTTTGTGGCGGGCGGTGTGATCGGTCGATCCGATTCGTTCGCCACGCTACTTATGCACGTCGTCGCATATGAAAATCAACCGCCGCGGCTTCGGCGCTTCCATCGCCGCCGCTCTTTCCGCTCCTGGCCTGGCCGCAGCCGCCCCGCAGCGCACACCGAAACGCCTCATCAAGCCCCCACGCCTGCGCCCCGGCGAGCTGGTCGGCCTGGTCGCCCCCGGCGGCTACGCCAGCGACCGCACCATCGAAAAATCCGTGCGCAACATCGAGGCGCTGGGCCTGCGCGTCAAAGTGGGCGCTTACCTGCGCGCCGTGCACGGCAACTATGCCGGCTCGGTGCAGCAGCGCCTGGCCGACCTGCATGCGATGTATGCGGACCCGGAAGTCAGGATGATCTGGCCGGTGCGCGGCGGCTCGGGCTGCATCTCGCTGCTGTCGGGCCTGGACTATGGGCTGATCCGCCGCAATCCGACCATCCTGCTCGGCTACTCGGACATCACGGCCCTGCACGCGGCCATCCACAACCGCGCCGGGGTGGTCGGCTTCCACGGCCCGGTGGCCTCGTCGACCCTGGCCGAGTACCCGCGCGAGCACATGCTGGCGGTGCTGTGCGAGCCGCGCCCGACCTACACGATCCCGATGGCGCCGGAGAATGCCGTCAAGGCGCAGACCGAGCCGCAGTTCCGCATCCGCACGCTTACCCAGGGCGTGGCGACCGGCCCGCTCGTGGGCGGCAACCTGTCGCTGCTGGCGGCGCTGTGCGGCACGCCCTACGCCCCCGATTTTCGCAAGGCGCTGCTGTTCATCGAGGAAGTGGGCGAGGCGCCGTACCGGATCGACCGCTGGATGACCCAGCTCGACCTGGCGTTCGGGCTGCGCAATGCCGCCGGGGTGATGGGGGGCGTGTGCGAGGACTGCACGCCGAAGGACGGCGAGCGCGGCTTGAGCCTGGACGAGACGTTCGACGAGCACCTGAAGCCGCTGGTGGTGCCGGCGGTGACGGGGTATTCGATCGGGCATATCCGGCACCAGTTCACGCTGCCGGTCGGTATCCGGGCGCGGCTCGATACCGCGGCGCAGACGGTGACCTTGCTGGAACCCGCCGTCTCCTGACGGCGGCTGGCTTTCGTAGGGGGTGGCCGCCCACCCTACGAAAGCGGCTACGTGCTAGAGCCGGAAACTCATCGCCACTTCGCCGACCGACATGCCGCCGATGCGATAACGGTCCGGCACTTCGCCGGTCACGTGGAAACCCATGCGCACGTACAGCGCACGCGCCTTGTGGTTCTGCGACAGCACCTCGAGGTCGACCCATTCGACGCCCGGCATCGCGCGCGCGCCGCCCAGGGCGGTCTGCACCAGCCGCGTGCCCAGGCCGGCGCGGCGCAGGCGGCGGCGCACGCCCATGCCGAGCAGGACGCGG
>DAMCRY010000064.1:0-13166 GCA_032115075.1 Massilia sp. | reverse complement strand
CGGCGCGCTGCGGCGGCCCGACGGCGGCAACAGCGCCGTGCTGGATGCGCTGTGGTCGATGTACCGGCGCGGCGGCGTCATCGCCGGCACCAGCGCCGGCGCGGCCATCATGAGCAGCACCATGTTCTACGACCCGCCGCTGGACGTGATCCCGATCCTCAAGCACGGCGTGGTGGACGGCAAGGATATCGCGCCGGGCCTGGGCTTCATCGGCGACGACGTGTTCATCGACCAGCACCTCCTGGTGCGCGGCCGCTTCGCGCGCATGCTGCCGGCGATGCTGAAAAAGGGCTACAAGCTGGGCTTGGGCATCGACGAGAACACCGCCGCGGTGGTCGGGCCCGACCGCGAGGTGGCGGTGATCGGCTACACGGGCGCGCTGGTGCTCGACTTGACGGAGGCGAGCACCGACCCGAAGCAGCCGGTCTTCAACCTGTCCAATGCCCGCATCAGCTACGTGGACAACGGCGACCGCTTCAACCTGGCCAGCCGCACGTATATCCCGGGACCGGGCAAGGAGTCGGTCGACCGCAACATGCGCGAGTACCGCGAGGCGCTGTTCTATACCGACATCCTGGGCAACACCTCGGTGGTCAACCTGCTCGAGAAGCTGGTGGACAGCAACCTGGAACGCGCCACGGGCCTCGCCTTCGAAGGGCCGACCAGCCGGGCGCCGGAACGCGGTTTCGAGTTCGCCTTCTCGCGCGCGCCGGACAGCCGGGAATACGTGACCAACCGCGAGGATGCCTGGTCGATCTACCGGATCCGGATGGACGTGCGGCCGGTGAAGATGCAGCAGCCGCTGTATACCGTGGAATAAAAAAAGGGCAGTGCCTGGCGGCGCTGCCCCTGCTTTCATTTTTCCCACCAGCCGCAAGACCGTCGCTCCGGCGAAGGCCGGAGCCCAAGTTCGTTACCTACCACCTGCTTCAAAAGCTAGTGTTCTGCACGCAAACTTGGGTCCCGGCCTTCGCCGGGACGACGGATCATGCGGTGGTGCTCAGGTCGAGCAATCCAGTCTTCAAGCCTTCAACAACGGCTTCAGGTACTTGCCCGTCACGCTCGCCTTGTTCTTCGCCACCTCTTCCGGCGTGCCGCTCGCGACGATGGTGCCGCCGCCCGCGCCGCCTTCCGGCCCCAGGTCGACGATCCAGTCCGCCGTCTTGATCACATCGAGGTTGTGCTCGATGATCGCCAGCGTGTTGCCCTGGTCGCGCAGGCGGTGGATCACCTTCAGCAGCAGGTCGATGTCGGCGAAGTGCAGGCCCGTCGTCGGCTCGTCCAGGATGTACAGGGTACGTCCGGTATCGCGCTTGGACAGCTCGAGCGACAGCTTGACGCGCTGCGCCTCGCCGCCCGACAGCGTGGTCGCGCTCTGGCCCAGCTTGATGTAGCCGAGGCCAACATCCAATAAGGTCTGGAGCTTGCGCGCGATCACCGGCACCGGTTTGAAGAACTCGTGCGCATCTTCCACCGTCATGTCCAGCACTTCGGTGATGCTCTTGCCCTTGTAGTGCACCTCGAGCGTCTCGCGGTTGTAGCGCTTGCCGTGGCAGACGTCGCAAGGCACGTAGACGTCCGGCAGGAAGTGCATCTCGACCTTGATCACGCCGTCGCCCTGGCAGGCTTCGCAGCGGCCGCCCTTCACGTTGAACGAGAAGCGGCCCGCCGAGTAGCCGCGTTCCTTCGCGGTCGGCACGGTGGCGAACAGGTCGCGGATCGGGGTGAACACGCCGGTGTAGGTGGCCGGGTTCGAACGCGGGGTGCGGCCGATCGGCGCCTGGTCGACCGAAATCACCTTGTCGAAGTGCTCCAGGCCGTGGATGGCGTCGTGCTCGGCCGGCTCGGTCTGCGAGCCGTACAGGTGGCGCGACAGGGCCGGGTACAGGGTGTCGTTGATCAGCGTCGATTTACCCGAACCCGAGACGCCCGTCACGCAGGTCATCAGGCCCACCGGCAGGGTCAGCGACACGTTCTTCAGGTTGTTGCCCTTGGCGCCCGTGATCACCAGCTGGCGCGCCGGGTCGGCCTTGGTGCGCTTCTTCGGCACCTCGATCTTGCGGCGGCCGTCCAGGTACTGCGCGGTCAGCGAATGCTCGCTCTGCATGATCTCCGGCAGCGAGCCGGCCGCGATCACCGCGCCGCCGTGCACGCCGGCGCCCGGGCCCATGTCGACGATGTAGTCGGCGGTGCGGATCGCATCCTCGTCGTGCTCGACCACCAGCACGGAGTTACCGATGTCGCGCAGGTGTTTCAGGGTCGCGATCAGGCGGTCGTTGTCGCGCTGGTGCAGGCCGATCGAGGGCTCGTCCAGCACGTACATCACGCCGGTCAGGCCGGATCCGATCTGCGAGGCCAGGCGGATGCGCTGCGCCTCGCCGCCCGAGAGGGTGTCGGCGCTGCGGTCGAGCGACAGGTAGTCCAGGCCGACGTTGTTCAGGAACTTCAGGCGCGCCGTGATTTCCTTGATGACACGCTCGGCGATGTCTCGCTTGGCGCCGCTCAGTTCCAGCGTCTCGAAGAAAGCCAGGGTGTCGCGCAGCGGCTTGTCGGAGACCTCGTAGATGGCGCGTTGCTGCGCGCCCTGGCCGATCTTGACGAAGCGCGCTTCGGTGCGCAGGCGCGCGCCTTCGCAGGCAGGGCACTTCTTCTCGTTGATGAACTTGGCCAGTTCTTCCTTGACCGCCATCGAGTCCGTTTCCCTGTAGCGGCGCTGCAGGTTGTTCACCACGCCTTCGAAGGTGTGCTCGCGGATCACGGTGCGGCCGCGTTCGTTGACGTAGCTGAACGGGATCGAGGTCTTGCCCGAGCCGAACAGCACGGCATCCTGCGCCGACTTCGGCAGCGAGTCGAAAGGCTTGTCGAGGTCGAAGTCGTAGTAGGCCGCCAGGTTCTGCAGCATCTGGTAGTAGAACTGGTTGCGGCGGTCCCAGCCCTTCACGGCGCCGGAGGCCAGCGACAGGTGCGGGAAGGCGACGATGCGCTTCGGATCGAAGAACTCGATGTGGCCCAGGCCGTCGCATTCCTGGCAGGCGCCCATCGGGTTGTTGAACGAGAACAGGCGGGGCTCCAGCTCCTGCAGCGAATAGCCGCAGACGTTGCAGGCGAACTTGTTCGAGAAGACGGTTTCCTTCTCGGTATCCATCTCGTAGGCCACGGCGCGGCCGTCGGCCAGGCGCAGCGCGGTTTCGAAGCTCTCGGCCAGGCGCTGCTTGATGTCCGGGTTGACCTTGACGCGGTCGATCACGACGTCGATGCTGTGCTTCTCGGTTTTCTTGAGCTTGGGCAGCTCGTCGATCTCGACAATCTTCGCTGCATTGACGCCGCTGGCGACGCGGAAGCGCACGAAGCCCTGGGCCTGCATGGCCTGGAACAGGTCGGTGTGCTCGCCCTTGCGGCCGGCCACGACCGGCGCCAGGATCATCAGCTTGGTACCCTCGGGCATGGCGAGGACGGCGTCGACCATCTGCGACACGGTCTGCGCGGCCAGCGGCTCGTGCGGGTGCTGCGGGCAGTAGGGCGTGCCGACGCGCGCATACAGCAGACGCAGGTAGTCGTGGATCTCGGTGACGGTGCCGACGGTCGAGCGCGGGTTGTGCGAAGTCGCCTTCTGCTCGATCGAGATCGCCGGCGACAGGCCTTCGATCAGGTCGACGTCCGGCTTCTCCATCAGCTGCAGGAACTGGCGCGCATAGGCCGACAGCGACTCGACGTAGCGGCGCTGGCCTTCGGCATACAGGGTATCGAACGCGAGCGAAGATTTACCCGACCCGGACAGGCCGGTGATGACGATCAGCTTGTTGCGCGGCAGGTCGAGGTTGATGTTCTTCAGGTTGTGCGTGCGCGCACCGCGGATACGAATTTCTTCCATTAAGTGTTTGAAGGCTTTCTGTAAGTTTGCGGGGCCGGCGCACGTGTCAGACGCGGTGAGCGGGCCTGTCAGGGAGAACCTAGTAGTGTAGCGCGTTTTCCGAAAGGCTGTACATGCATCCAGCACTTTTGTGCCGTGCGGACACGTTTCCATGCCAATCCATCACTGGATGACAGCCGTCGAGAAACGAGGTGTGTCGTATGTGGGCCGTTTCGCCTGCTGTTCAATGACAAAGCGTTCAGAAAACGGAAATTTTGTCGGGTTGGCGGGTCAAAGCCCTGTCAAGGCTTGTAAATCCGGCTCAATCGAGCGCGTGCCGGCCGCGCAAAAAATCTCTTTTTTTCGGTGCTCATCGGCCCCATAATAGTTGGCTGCAGCACCACGTTCCCCGACGCTTAGTCATGTGCAGAGTCGGGGCTCACACATTTCACTGGAGTATCAACATGGCATCAGTCAACAAGGTCATCATCGTCGGCAACCTGGGCCGCGACCCGGAAATCCGCTACATGCCGAGCGGCGACGCGATCGCGAACATCGCGGTGGCCACCTCGTACAAATCGAAGGACCGCCAGACCGGCGAACAGAAAGAACTGACCGAGTGGCACCGCATCTCGTTCTTCGGCCGCCTGGCCGAGATCGTGGGCCAGTACCTCAAGAAGGGCTCCTCGGTCTACGTCGAAGGCCGCCTGCAGACCCGCAAGTACACCGACAAGGACGGCATCGAGCGTTACGCGACCGACATCATCGCCGAGAACATGCAGATGCTGGGCGGCCGCCAGGGCATGGGCGGTGGCGACAGCATGGGCGGCGGCATGGATGACGGCGGCTACGAGCCACAGCAGCGCCCGGCTCCGCGCCAGGCGCCGCCGGCACCGGCAGCCCGTCCGCAGCCGCAGCGTCCGGCGCCGAACTTCTCGGATATGGACGACGACATTCCGTTCTAAGCATTCCGTTCACGCGCACTGCCAGCGTCTCGAACCCCGCAAGCTCTGTCGAGTCTGCGGGGTTTTTTCTTGCGTGCGTATCGTCGGGCTCCAAACGCTTACACTGGCCCACCGTGCAGTTCCGTCAACCGTTCAACCCACGAGAAAGGACACGCCATGCCGAGCATCCAGACATCCGGCCCCAACGCAACCGAGCTCCATTACTACGAACAGGGACAGGGCCAGCCCGTGGTGCTGATCCACGGCTGGCCGCTCAGCCACCGCATGTGGGAGTCGCAGATCACCGCCCTGGCCGAAGCCGGCTACCGCGTGGTCGCCTACGACCGTCGCGGCTTCGGCCAGTCGGGACGTCCGAGCGGCGGCTACGACTACGACACCTTTGCCGCCGACCTGGACGAGATCATCACCCAGCTCGACCTGCGCGACGTCGCCCTGGCCGGCTTCTCGATGGGCGGCGGCGAGGTCGCGCGCTACATCGGCCGCTACGGCACCGGGCGCGTCTCGAAAGCCATGCTGCTGGGCGCGGTGCCGCCCTACCTGCTCAAGACGGACGACAATCCGGAAGGCGTCGACAAGTCGGTGTTCGACGGCATGCTGGCGGCCGTGAAGAAAGACCGCATCGCCTTCCTGGGCGACTTCTTCTACGGCTTCTACAACCTGGACAAGGGTACGCAGGACGGCCAGGAACTGGTCGCCTTCAGCAAGTGGATCGCGTGGGAAGCGTCGCCGCTGGCGACGCGGGAGTGCATCGATGCCTTCGGCACCACCGACTTTCGCGCCGACCTGGCGAAGTTCGACGTCCCGACCATGGTCGTGCACGGCGACGCCGACCAGATCGTGCCGCTCGCGGTGTCCGGCCAGCGCGCCCACAGGACGATCGCCGGCAGCCAGCTAGCGGTCGTGGCGGGCGCGCCGCACGGCTTCGCGGCCACCCACGCCGAGCAGCTCAATGCGCTGATGCTGGATTTCCTGAAGCGCTGAGTAGGCCTATTGCCTGGCTTCGGGGGCGTTGTCGTCCGGTTCCTCGGGAATCACGTACACGCCGCCCGCCGTCGCCCCGGCTTCGCTCTTGCGCGCCCGCAGGTCGCGGTAGACGGCGGCGCGCATGATCATCATCGACACCACCGGCGCCGTCAGCAGCAGGAAGATGGCGATGATGATCTCGTGGATCACCGGGCGCGACTGCGTCACCGTGAAGTAGAGCATCGAGGCCAGCAGCAGGCAGCCGGCGCCCAACGTGATCGTGATGGCGGGGCCGTGCATGCGCTGGTAGAAGGTCGGCAGGCGCAGCAGGCCGAGCGCGCCGGTCAGGGCGATGCTGGCGCCCAGCACCAGCAGCAGGGCCACCGGCAGCGCGGCCCAGGCCGGGAGGTATTCGATGCCCGTCATTCGATGATCTCCCCGCGCATCAGGAACTTTGCCATCGCGATGGTCGACACGAAGCCGACCAGGGCGATCAGGATCGCCACCTCGAAATACACCTGGGTGCCGAAGCGGATGCCCAGCACCAGCGCCAGCAGCATGCCGGACATCCACAGGGTATCGAGCGCCAGCACGCGGTCGTGCGCCGAGGGGCCGATCAGCAGGCGCACCGCGCAGAGGGCCATCGCCACCAGCACGCACACGAGCGCGTAGCCAATCGCCAGTTCAAGCAGGGTTTCCATTCTTGTCCTCCTTTTCGGTGGGCCCGCCCTCGAAGATCTCGATCAGCGGCCGCTCGTAGCGTTGCTTGATGGTGTCGATCCACCACTGCTGGTCGTGCAGGTCGAACACGTGCAGCGACAGTTCGTGGGTCTCCGGCAGGATCTCCACCCATACCGTGCCCGGCGTCATGTTGATCATGCAGGACAGCACCGCCAGGCCGTAGGGGTCGCGCAGGGTGAGCGGGATGCGCATGAATTCCGCCCTGACTGTCTGGTAGTCGCGGAACAGGATGATGCGGCACACGTTGAAGCAGGAGCGCACCACCTCGACCGAGGCCATCGCGATCAGGCGCACGACGGTGAGCGGCGCGCGCAGGCGCGGGTAGCCGAGCGGCTGCAGGCGCTGGGTCAGCAGCGGTACGGCGATGCCGAGCAGCGCGCCGAACAGCAGGTTGGCCGGATCGACGGCCTGGTTGAGCAGCAGCCACAGGGCGCACAGCGCCAGCGACACGAAGGGATGGGGCAGCCAGGTTCTCATGGCGCCTCCGTGGCGTGGGACGGCCCGGATACCGGGGACGTGCCGAGCACCGAGTCGATGTAGAGCTGCGGCCGGTGGATGTCCGCGCTGGCGCGCGCCAGGTAGGAGAACACCGGCTGGGCCTGGATCGTCAGGATCACCGAGGCCAGCAGCAGCGCCGCCACCGGCATCACCTCGGCCGTGTGCAGGCGCGGAGGGCCGGCGATCTCGGTGGCCCAGAAGGTGCGCACGCCGAAGCGCATCAGGGACACGATGGCGATCAGGCCGGACACGAAGACCAGCGCCATCAGGGTCCAGCCGGTGGCGCCGATCGGCGCCGCCCCCGCTCCCGGCTGCAGCAGGGCGTGGAACATGCCGAACTTGGCGATGAAGCCGGACAGCGGCGGCAGGCCGGCGATGGTCAGCGCGCACGCCGCGAAGGCCAACGACAGGAAGGCCATCGCGGCGGGCACGCCCTTGCCCTTCGGCTCGGCCGGCATGTCCTCGACCGCGTAGGCTTCCATGGTCAGGGCCAGGATCGCCGCGCCGGGCGTGCGGATGCGGTCGACCAGCTCGATCAGCAGCACGAAGGCGGCGATGGCGAGGGTCGAGGCGAGGTAGTAATACAGGCCCGCGGTCACCAGCAGCGGCTCGCCATAGCCGATCACCGCCAGCAGGGTGCCGGAGGAGACGATGGCGGCATAGCCGGCCATGCGGCCGGCCGTGTCGGTGGCCAGCATGCCGGCCGCGCCGAACACGATGGTCGCCATGCCGCCCCACAACAGGGCGTCGTAGCCGAAGTGCGCGGCCTCGCCGGCGCCGGCGCCGAACACCAGCAGCCAGACGCGCAGGATGACGTAGGCGCCGACCTTGGTCATCAGGGCCAGCATCACGGCCACCGGCGGCGAGGCCGCGGCATAGGTGGTCGGCAGCCAGAAGCCGAGCGGCCACATCGCGCCCTTCACGAGGAAGGCCAGCGCCAGCACCGTCACGCCGGTGCGCAGCAGCGCCGCCTCGGGCCCCGCGATGGCGGGCACGCGGGCGGCCAGGTCGGCCATGTTGAGGGTGCCGGTGGTGGCGTAGATCATCGCGACGCCGATCAGGAACAGCAGGGAGGCGGCCAGGTTGATGGCGATGTACTGCATGCTGGCGCGCAGGCGCGCCGCGTTATAGCCGTGCAGGACCAGGCCATAGGAGGACGCCAGCATCACCTCGAAGAACACGAACAGGTTGAACAGGTCATGGGTCAGGAAGGCGCCGTTGATCCCCATGAGCAGGAACTGGAACAGCGAGTGGAAGTGCACGCCGATGCGGCTCCAGCGCGGCTGCGCGTAGTGCAGGGCGGCCAGCGCCAGCAGCGCCGTCAGCACCAGCATCATGCTCGACAGCCGGTCCGCCACCAGGGCGATGCCGAATGGCGCGGCCCAGTTGGCGGCCAGGTAGACGCCGATGCCGCCGCTCCAGGCGGGCGGTCCGCCGCCGTCGCTCAACCACACCAGCGCCAGCGCATTGACCAGCAGCGCCAGCACGGTGCCGTAGCTGGCGGCGAATTTCAGCCCGTGCCGGCCCTGGGTGAGCGGCGCCAGCAGCGCGCCGCACAGCAGCGGCAACAGCACCGGCAGGATCACCAGGTGGCGCGTCCAGTCGAGACTAGCGAGCAGTGTCAAGATTCGGGCTCCTCTCCGTCCACGTGGTCGGTGCCGGTGATGCCGCGCGCGCCGATCATCACTACCAGGTAGAGCGCCGTGGTGGCGAAGCCGATCACGATGGCGGTGAGCACCAGCGCCTGCGGCACCGGGTCGGCCAGGGCCGACGGATCCGGCGCCGTGCCGCTCGGGGTGAACGGGGGCCGGTCGACGGCCAGGCGGCCCATCGCGAAGATGAACAGGTTGACGGCGTAGGACATCAGCATCAGTCCGATCAGCACCTGGAAGCTGCGCGGGCGCAGGATCAGCCAGATGCCCGATCCGAACACGATGCCGATGGCGATGGCTAGCGCGGCTTCCACTACTGGATCTCCTTGGTTGGGGCGAGGGCGGCGCTGGCCGCCGTGGTGGGTTTGGCGTCGGTGGCGGCAGGAATACGGCGGCTGCGCAGCGACTGGTGGGCCAGCGCGACCAGGATCAGCATGGTGGTGCCGACCACCACCAGGAACACGCCGAGGTCGAACACGAAGGCCGAGGGAATGTGCAGCTCGCCCAGCAGCGGCAGGGTCACGTGGGCGGTGTGGCTGGTCAGGAAGGGGTAGCCGAACAGCCAGGCGCCGATGCCGGTGCCGCAGGCGGACAGCAGGCCGAGGCCGATCCAGCGGTGCGGCCGCAGGCGCAGGCGCGATTCGACCCAGTCGGTGCCGGCCACCATGTACTGCACGATCAAGGCGGTGGCGAAGATCAGGCCGGCGACGAAGCCGCCGCCCGGCAGGTTATGGCCGCGCATGAAGAAGTAGACGGCGATCACGCCCATCACCGGCAGCAGCAGGCGCAGGTAGACCGCCTGCACCATCAGGTAGCCGTCGCGCGCCTGCCGGCTTGGCTTCTGGGTCACCGCGGGGTCGACGTCGGACGCCTGCTGCACCGGAATCGCGATGCTCTCGGGCGCTGGACGGAAGCGGCGCAGCAGCGCATAGACCGTCAGCGCCACCGCCGACAGCACGGTGATTTCCCCCATCGTGTCGAAGCCGCGGAAGTCGACCAGCAGCACGTTGACCACGTTGGCGCCGCCGCCCTCGGACAGGGCGCGCTCCACGAAGAAGTCGCGCAGGGTGGCGTCGCCCGGGCGGGTCAGGATGGCATAGCTGGCGGCGGCCAGCGCCAGTCCGCCGGCGGCGGCCACCAGCAGGTCGCGCGAGCGCCGCAGCCAGGAGCCGAGCGGAACGCGCCCCTTCAGGTGCTCCGGCTGGAAGCGCGGAGGCAGCCAGCGCAGGCCGAGCAGGATCAGCACCGTGGTCACCGTCTCGACCATCAGCTGGGTCAGCGCCAGGTCGGGCGCCGACAGCCACAGGAAGGTGATGCTGGTGACCATGCCGGTGCCGCCCACCAGGGCCAGCGCCGTCAGGCGGTGGTACTTGGCCTGCCATGCCGCGGCCACGGCGCAGCCGGCGCCGATCAGCCAGAGCAGGGCGAACAGCGGGTCGGCATCGAGCAGCGAAGGCGTCACCAGGTCGTGCACCGGCCGCGCCAGCAGCAGCGGCACCACGACCATCGCGATCATCATCACCAGCAGTTGCGGCTGCAGCCGGCGGGTACCGGTCCAGCGCAGCAGCCAGGCCGCGCCGGAGGACAGGCCGAGCATGGTGGTCTCGTACATCTGCGCGCCCTTGAAGCGGTGCAGCACCGGCACCCGGTCGCGGTCGCGCAGCTCGAAGCGGTTGCGCAGCAGCAGGTAGCACAGCGCGCCGCCGACCAGCGCCATCACGCTCATTATCAGCGGCAGGTTCACGCCGTGCCAGACCGCCAGGCTGTATTCGGGCAGCGTCGGCCCGAGCACCGAGCCCGCCGCCACCGCCAGCACGTCGCCCACCACGCGTTCGGGCATCACGCCGACCGCGATGCACAGCAGGACCAGGCACTCGATCGGCACCCGCATCCAGCGCGCCGGCTCGTGCGGCGTTTCCGGCAGGTCGTGCGCCAATGGCCCGAAGAACACGCTGATGAAGCGCAGCGAGTACACCACGCTGAACAGGCCCATGAGCACGGCCGCCACCGACATCCACCAGTTCTCGGTGCCGCCCACGATCGTGGTCTCGGCGAAGAACATCTCTTTCGAGAGGAAGCCGTTCATCAGCGGCACGCCGGCCATCGCCGCGCTGGCCACGATGGCCAGTGCCGCCGTATGCGGCATCGCGCGCCGCAGGCCGCGCAGCATCCGCATGTCGCGCGTGCCGCTCTCGTGGTCGACGATGCCGACCGCCATGAACAGCGAGGCCTTGAACACCGCGTGGTTCATGGTGTGGAAGATGGCCGCCACCACCGACAGCGGCGTGGCGATCCCCATCAGCACCGTGATCAGGCCCAGGTGGCTGATGGTCGAATAGGCCAGCAGGCCCTTCATGTCGTGCTGGAAGATCGCGAACAGGGAGCCGATCAGGAGGGTGCACACGCCGGCGCCGGCGATGATCCAGAACCACTCTTCGGTGCCGGCCAGCGCCGGCCACAGGCGCATCAGGAGGAACACGCCGGCCTTCACCATCGTCGCCGAGTGCAGGTAGGCGGAAACCGGCGTGGGCGCCGCCATCGCGTGCGGCAGCCAGAAGTGGAAGGGGAACTGGGCGCTCTTGGTCAGCGCACCCAGCGCCACCAGCACCAGGGCCGGCACGTACCAGTCGTGGGCGCGGATCAGGTTGCCGGCCGCGAGCACGTCTTCCAGCTCGTAGCTGCCGGCCATCTGCCCCAGCAGCAACACGCCGGCCAGCAGGCACAGGCCGCCGATGGTGGTGACGGTGAACGCCATGCGCGCGCCGCGGCGCGCGTCGTTGCGCTCCTGCCAGTAGCCGATCAGCAGGAAGGACGTGACGCTGGTAAGCTCCCAGAACACCACCAGCTGGATCAGGTTCCCGGACAGGACCACGCCCAGCATCGAGCCCATGAAGGCCATGATGTAGGCGTAGAAGCGCGCCACCGGGTCGCGCTTGGACATGTAGTAGCGCGCATACAGCAGCACCAGCACGCCGATGCCGAGCACCATGATGGAGAAGACCCAGGCCAGGCCGTCCATGCGCAGCACCACGTCCAGGCCCAGGTCCGGCAGCCAGGCGTGGCGTTCCTTGGGCACTTCGCCGATGGCGATGCGGTCGAACTGGGCGACGGCGAGGATGAGGGCTGCGAGGGTGGCGAGGGCCGATACGGCGGCCGGGCGGTGGCGCGAGCCGGACGGCATGCAGGCGGCGACGAAAGCGGCGCCGAAAGGCAGGAGAAGGAGCAGGAGCAGCATCGCGTCAGCGCTCCCCGGGCGGTCGGTCAGCCATCGTCATTGTCCTCGTGTCCTTGCACCAGCAGGGTATCGCAGGCCAGGTGCTGCAGCAGGTCTTCGCTGCGGCTGCCCATGAACACGCGCGCGATGTTCGACCGGGCGGACTGCGGGTGTATCCCGAGCACCACCAGTTGGACGGCCTGTTCCAGCGCGTATCGGGCGATGGTGTCGGTCACGCTGCCGTGTCCGATGAAGGCGGCGACGTGTTCGCGCGCGCCGGGCGCCAGCGCGCAGGTGTCGAGGAAGCGCTCGCTCGCGCCCAGGGCTTCCCGCACCGCGCCTTCGATCGGTTCGGCCAGGGCCTCGAGCACGTGGAACAGCACGATGCGGCGTCCCGGGAACAGGCGTACGGCCGTCTCCAGGGCGCGGCGGGCGGCGGCGGAAAAATCGTTCGCGACTAGGATGCGCGCATAAGGGCCGCGGGTGCGCTGGCGCACCACCAGCAGCGGCTGCGCCAGGCCCTGCGCCAGGCGCTCGGCGGTGGAGCCGAGGATGAGGCGCTGGAAGGTGTCGTCGTCCGAGGTGCCGGCGACGACCAGTGCGTCCTCCATGGCGCCGGCGGCGCCCAGGATGGCGTCGGTGACGTCGCCCTCGGCGACCTGCAGGGTCGGGGCCAGGCCGCTGCCCTGGAATTCCTCGTCGAGTTCGCGGCGCGCGGCGAGTTCGAACGCCTGCGGCGCGCCGTCCCGGTCAAGCCAGGCGGCGACTTCCTCGGGTGTGCGCGGGCCTTCGCGCACGGTCAGGATGGCCAGTTCGGACTGCCATTCGAGTGCCAGTTGCTTCGCACGGTCCAGTGGGCGGTCGCAACGCGCGCACAGGTCCGTAGCGAGCAGCAAGCGCTGGGGGGGGAGCCCGCGGGTGCTGTCGTTCACGCGTACCTCATGCTGGAGCAAAGTGGCAAATAGGTCCACTTTACCGTTTTAGCATGGATTATGGCAACGCATTACTTGAAATTAATTCGGCCGGACGAGCCGGCGAAAGGGTGCGTCAGGCGCTGGCGCCCACTGCCGATTCGCCGGTTTCGCCGAGGCCGTAAACCTTCTGGAGTGCGCCTGTCTTGTCCCGGGCCTGCTGTTCGAGTTTCTTCTCGTAGGCGATGCGTTCCTGGTCGCTGACCTTCTTGTCCGAGTTGGTGTCCGCCTCGGCGATGTAGTCGGCGGATGCGGTTTCGGCCGTCGTCCCGGCGCCGCCGCCCGCGGGGCGTGCGCCGCCGGTGGCGGCCT
>DAMCRY010000063.1:0-13379 GCA_032115075.1 Massilia sp. | reverse complement strand
CGCGGCCAGCTCGTCGGCCGGCGCATCGCGCTCGGCCAGCAGGGTGCGTGCGCCGCCGTGGAACCAGTCGATCTGCTGGGCGCGGTGCGGATGGGCGACCGTCTCGCCTTCGGTGCCGCGCATCAGGAAGGCGTCGCCACGCTCCGCCGGCGCGGCCGTCGTGAAATAGGCGCCCAGGGCTTGCAGGGATTCGGGGTGGGTGTAGGACACCAGGCGCAGCGCCGGCCCCTCGAAGGGTTGCAGGATCTTGACCAGGGTGTGGGTCGAGTTGCGCACGCCGAGGATGCGGCGCAGCGAGAGCTGGTGCGCCAGCTCCGGCGCGAGGCGCTCGATCGGGATGAAGGCGGGCCGACCCTGCGCCATGGCGTCCAGGATGTCGCTCGAGGAGCCGGCTTCGGCCAGGCCGAGCTCGGCCAGGATCTCGGCCGTGGTGATGCGGCCCGGATCGTTGCGCACGCCGTGCACCAGCGTCGGCACGCCCTCGCGCGCCAGCAGCAGCGCCAGCAGGGGCGTCAGGTTGGCCAGCTTGCGCGCCCCGTTGTAGCTCGGGATCAGGACCGGGGCGGATTCGCCCGGCGGCGCCGGCAAGGGTGCGAAGGAACGCTCCGCCGCATCCATGAAGCCGGCCAGTTCCTCCACCGCTTCGCCCTTGATGCGCATCGCCAGCAGGATGGCGCCGAGTTCCAGGTCGGAGACGCGGCCTTCCAGCATGGCGGCATAGAGTTGCCGCGCATCCTCGCGCGACATGCTGCGCGCGCCTTTCACGCCGCGGCCGATTTCCTTGATGAAGGGGGCGGCGGCGAAGCGCTCCGTCCCTTCCCTGCGTTCTGTGCTCTTGTCCATACCGCAAGCATACAACGGCGGCGGCGAGGCCGCGTCCACTGCTGGAATTTTCCGGGCCCGTTTGTGCAAGTGCAGCAATTTCGGTCTACACTGGTGAGTCCATCCCACACCACAGCACCATGATCAACACGCCCGCCATCGAAAATACCAACGTCAGTTCGTTCGCCGAGATGCCGACGCCGACCGAGCTGCACGCCACCCTGCCCCTGACCGACCGCGCCTTCGCCACCGTGATGCAGGGCCGCGAAACGCTGCGCAACATCCTCGACCGCAAGGACAAGCGCCTGTTCGTGGTCGTCGGTCCCTGCTCGATCCACGATCCGGAAGCTGGCCTGGACTATGCGCGCCGCCTCAAGGCGCTGCAGGCCGAGGTCGCGGACACCATGGTGCTGGTGATGCGCGTGTATTTCGAGAAGCCGCGCACGACCACTGGCTGGAAGGGCTATATCAACGATCCCTTCATGGACGATTCCTTCCGCGTCGACGTCGGCATGGAACGCGCGCGCCGCTTCCTGCTGGACGTGTGCGAACTCGGCCTGCCGACCGCCACCGAGGCGCTGGACCCGATCTCGCCGCAGTACCTGGGCGACCTGATCGCCTGGACCGCCATCGGCGCGCGCACCACCGAATCGCAGACCCACCGCGAGATGTCCTCCGGCCTGTCGACCCCGGTCGGCTTCAAGAACGGCACCGACGGCGACGTCGGCATCGCGGTCAACGCGGTGCTGTCCTCGGCCAATCCGCACGCCTTCCTCGGCATCAATGGCCAGGGCACGGTGTCGATCGTGCGCACCAGCGGCAACGCCTACGGCCACGTGGTGCTGCGCGGCGGCGGCGGGCGGCCGAACTACGATTCGGTGTCGGTGGCGATCGCCGAACAGGCGCTGAAGAAAGCCGGGCTGCCGGCCAACCTGGTGGTGGATTGCTCGCATGCCAACAGCTACAAGAAACCGGAACTGCAGCCGCTCGTGATGTCGGACGTGATCCAGCAGATCAAGCACGGCAACTCCTCCCTGGTCGGTGTGATGATCGAGTCGAACATCGTCAGCGGAGCGCAGGCGATTCCGGAAGACTTGTCGCAGTTGAAATACGGTTGCTCGGTGACGGATGGCTGCATCGGGTGGGAAGAAACCGAAGCCATGTTGCGCAGTGCGCACAAGGAACTGCTGCAGCGCCCGTAATCGCGCATTGTAGGGTGGACGGCTATGCCGTCCACGCGTCCAGATCACTGATGCGTTGACGCACCGTCCATTCTGGCGCTGGTTGAACGCGCGGACGGCGGAGCCGTCCACCCTACGGTAAAATCTCCTTTTTCTCTTCTGCTGTTTCCCCCATGATTGTCCTCGGCGTCGAATCCTCCTGCGATGAAACCGGCCTGGCTCTGTACGACACCGAGCGCGGCCTGCTGTCCCATGCCCTGCATTCGCAGGTGGCCATGCACGAAGAGTACGGCGGCGTGGTGCCGGAACTCGCTTCGCGCGACCACATCCGCCGCGCCCTGCCGCTGCTGGAAGAAGTGCTCAAGCGCGCCGGCATCCCGGCATCGAACATCGACGCGATCGCCTATACCCAGGGCCCCGGCCTGGCCGGCGCGCTGCTGGTCGGCTCCTCGGTGGCCTGCTCGCTGGCCCTCGCCCTGGACAAGCCGGTGCTGGGCGTGCACCACCTCGAAGGCCACCTGCTGTCGCCGCTGCTGGCGACCGAGCGGCCGGAGTTTCCCTTCATCGCCCTGCTGGTCTCGGGCGGCCACACCCAGCTGATGCGCGTGGACGGCGTCGGCCGCTACACGCTGCTGGGCGAGACGCTCGACGACGCGGCCGGCGAAGCCTTCGACAAGTCGGCCAAGCTGCTGGGTCTCGGCTATCCGGGCGGGCCGGCGATTTCCCGCCTGGCCGAATTCGGCGATCCGAATGCCTACACCCTGCCGCGTCCGATGCTGCACTCGAAGGATTTCAACTTCAGCTTCTCGGGCCTGAAGACCGCGGTGCTGACGGTGGTGAAGAATCACAACGAGGCGGTGGCGAACATCTGCGAGCAGGACAAGGCCAACATCGCGCGCGGCTTCGTCGACGCCATCGTGGACGTGCTCACCGCCAAGTGCGTGAACGCGCTGAAGCACACGGGATTGAAACGCCTGGTGATCGCGGGCGGCGTCGGCGCCAACCGCCAGCTGCGCGAATCCCTGAATGCGGCGGCCGCCAAGCGCAAGTTCAAGGTCTATTATCCGGAGCTGGAATTCTGCACCGACAACGGCGCCATGATCGCCTTCGCCGGCGCCATGCGCCTCGAGCGCAACCCCGGCCTGGCCCAGCGCGATTACGCCTTCAACGTGCGTCCGCGCTGGCCGCTGGACGAGCTGGAAGCCGCCTGAATACGCGCTCGCGGCTGTGTTGGCAAGATTGAACTTGCAAGGCTGACATCGATCCTACCGTGTGACCGCCCCTTGCCAAACGATGGCAATATCCGACGGTTAAGTTTTACGGAGGTGTCGTGATGCGCGTTGTAAGTTGGAATATTCACTGGGGCTGTGGCAAGGACGGAAGGATCCGCATTCACGCGATCATTGACGTCCTGCGCCGGCTGAATCCGGATGTGGTCTGCCTGCAGGAAGTGGCGGCGAACCATCCGGAACTGGACGGCGGCGCCACCGCCAACCAGTTCAAGCAGCTGGGCGGCGCCTTCGGCGGCTACCACATGATGGAGCATGCCCCGAGTGAACTCTACAAGAACAACTCGCCGCGCCTGTTCGGCAACCTGATCCTCTCGAAGTACCGCATCTCGCAGGTGCACCGCCACCTGCTGCCCTGGCCGGCCGATCCGGAGCGTCCCGCCGGCATGCCGCGCGGGATGATGGAAACCGTCATCGACGCGCCCGGCGGCAAGCTGCGCCTGATGACCACTCACCTCGAATACTATTCGCCGCTGCAGCGCATGGCGCAGGTGCGCCGCATCCGCGAGCTGCATGTGGAAGCCTGCGCCAGGTCGCGCATCTTCCAGCCGGACCCGAACCTGGACGCGCCCTACCAGCTGGGCTTCCGCCCGGCATCCAGCATCCTGTGCGGCGACTTCAATTTCGCCCCGGACGCGGACGACTACGCGGCCCTGCTCGGCCCGATGGAAGACGGCGCTCCGGCCTTCCAGGATGCCTGGCGCGTGGCGCACGGCGGCGTGGCGCGCGCGCCGACCACCGGCCTGCATGGTTACCCCTGGCCGGACCGGCCCGAGTGCTACGACTATTTCTTCGTCACGGAAGACCTGGCCCCGCGCGTGACGAGCGTGGAGGTGCAGTCCGAGACGGCGGCCTCGGACCACCAGCCGGTGATCCTGGACCTGAGCTGAACCGGGCTGCACCGAACCCGACATTAAGCCGGGCTGATCCTTTTCGATAAAAGATCAGTCCGGCTTATCTTATTGCGCCGCGGGCGCTTCGTCGCCGCGCGCCGCGATCTCGCGCAGCGCCTGCTCGAACACTTCCGGCGGCTGGCCGCCCGAGATCAGGTGGCGCTGGTTGATGATGATGGCCGGGACCGAGTGGATGCCGGCGCGCTGGAAGAACTGCTCGCGCTCGCGCACCTCGTCGGCGTAGTCGTTGGAGGCCAGGACGCGGGCGGCCACCTCGCGGTCCAGCCCGACGTGCTCGACGGCGCGCAGCAACACGTCGTGGTTGCTCGGGTCTTCGCAGCGGGTGAAGTAGGCTTCGAACAGCGCCAGCTTGAGCGCGCGCTGGCTGCCCTCTTCCTCGGCCCAGGACAGCAGGCGGTGGGCGTCGAAGGTGTTGTAGATGCGGCCGCGGCGTTCCATGTCGAAGGTGAAGCCGACGTCCGCGCCGCGCTGGCGGATCATCTCGCGGCTCTTGGCCTGCTGCTCGGCGGTCGCGCCGTATTTCTGCGTGACGTGCTCGACGATGTCCTGGCCGTCCGGGCTCATGTTGGGGTTCAGCTCGAAGGGCTGGAAGTGCAGGTCGACCGTCACCTCGCCGCCGATGCGCAGCAGTGCGGTTTCCAGCGACTTGAGGCCGATCGCGCACCACGGGCACGAGACGTCGGATACGAAATCGATCCTGAGTTGTTTGGGCATGGCGCCACCTTTCTTGTTCGTTGCGGCACGGCGTGTGCCAGGTGGCGTTATGGTAACGCGATGTCGCTTTTCGCGTGGCGCGCGGCGGTCTTACCCGCTTGTTAGCGGCTTACTTCTTCGCCGCGCCCTTGGCCTTGCTGCCGATCTTCGATTCCGTGCCCGCGATCAGGTTCGAAATATTGCTGCTGTGACGGAACAGCAGCAGGGCGCTCATCGCCGCCACCGCGAACAGGATCTCGTCGGCGCCGAACAGCAGGCCGTAATAGAAGGGCGCGAAGATCGAGGCGATCAGCGCCGCCAGCGAGGAGTAGCGGAAGGCATAGGCGACGATCAGCCAGGTCGCCAGCGTCGCCAGGCCCAGCCACACGTTAATGCCCAGCAGCACGCCGAGCGCCGTCGCCACGCCCTTGCCGCCGACGAAGCGGAAGAACACCGGCCACAGGTGCCCCAGGAACACGGCGATGGCGACCAGGGCGATGCCGCCCTCCTCGATTCCGTACTGCGGACCGAACTTGACGGCCAGCCACACCGCGAGCCAGCCCTTGGCGGCGTCGCCGACGAGGGTCGCGATCGCGGCCTTCTTGCTGCCGCTGCGCAGCACGTTGGTGGCGCCCGGGTTCTTGGAGCCGTAGGTGCGCGGGTCGGACAGGCCGAAGGCGCGGCTCATCACGACGGCGAAGGAAATCGATCCGACCAGGTAGGCGGCGATGGTGGCGATCAGGGTGCTCATTCAGTATCTTTCAGTTTTGTTCTTATATGTACAGGGCGCAGGCGCACGGGACTATACACCATGGCCGCCGCCCGCTGGAAGCTCAGTCGGCGAGCGCGCACTGCACCGGCCGCGCGCCCAGTGTCGCGGTCAGGACAGTCGGGTCGATGCCGATCAGGTAGCCGCGCCGGCCGCCGTTGATGTAGATCTTCTCCAGATCCAGGATCGATTCCTCGACGTACACCGGCATCGCCTTGCGCACGCCGAAAGGCGAGGTGCCGCCGACCAGGTAGCCCGAATGGCGCTGCGCCACCTCCGGCTTGCACGGCTCGACCGACTTGCAGGGAATCGCGCGCGCCAGGTTCTTGGTCGAGACCTTGCGGTCGCCATGCATCAGCACGATCAGGGGACGCGCGGCTTCGTCCTGCATCACCAGGGTCTTCACGACATGGTGCTCCGGCACGTCCAGTGCACGCGAGGAAACGGAGGTTCCGCCATGTTCTTCGTAGTCGTAGGGATGTTCCGTGAAGACGACGCCGTGCTTGCGCAGGAACTGCGTCGCGGGTGTCTCTGACACGTGCTCTTTCTTGGCCATGCGTGGTACGCTAAAGACGAATATAAGGGGTTTCTATTATGCAGCAAGAAATTCGCTTTGCCACCTTCAACACCTATAACCTGGCCCCGCCGGGCATGCGCTGCTACGAGAACCTCGCGCCGTGCACGCCGGAGGAATACGAGGCCAAGCTGGACTGGACCGCGCACCAGATCGACCTGCTCAATGCCGACGTGATCGGTTTCCAGGAGATCTTTTCGCAGGCCACCCTGCGCGAGGTGCTGGCGCGCCCCCGCCGCTACCGCGAGGCGGTCCACCTGGGCTTCGATCCCGATCCGGAAGCGCCGCGCCTGACGCCGAGCGTGGCGCTGGTCTCGCGCCTGCCGGTGGTGGGCCATCCGCGGCCGATGGCGATGTTCCCGGACAACGTCGCCATGCCGCCCGGCAGCCGCGACCCGGACCGCTTCACGCGCGCGCCGCTGCACGCCGAGATCGAACTGGCGCCGGGCATCGTGATCGACGTCGTGGTGGTGCACCTGAAGTCGCGGCGCCCCGACTACCGCGCCAGCGACACCGGCGAAGACCCGAACCTGTACGCCCTCGCCTGCCTGCGCTCGCTGATCCGGCGCGGCACCGAGGCCACCGCCCTGCGCGTGCTGCTCACCGACATGGCGCGCGACAAGCAGCGTCCGCGCATCGTGCTGGGCGACTTCAACGACGTCGCCGATTCGGTGACCACCGAGATCGTGCTGGGCGAAGGCGCGCCGCTGGCCGAGCGCATGTTCGACGCCGCGCGCCTGCACATGCACCAGGACAACCTGCGCAACGTGGGTTTTTCGATCGTCCACGAAAGCCGGCATTCGACCATCGACCACATCCTGGTGTCGCAGGAATTCAATCCGGTGCTGCCGGATGCGATCGGAGAAGTGGTGGATGTGGTGTACCTGAACGACCACCTGAACCTGGGGCTGCCGGAGGCGTCGGACCATGGGCAGGTGCTGGCGCGGATCCGGCTCTATCCGCAGGAAGACCGCTTCGCCGGCAGGGTGGGTTGACGCTGTTCGCAGGCTATGGCCGGCCCCCCTGCGGCACCACAGGATCGAAGTTCGGCTGGCTGCTCGCCCCGCCCGCATAAAACCCCTGGTACTGGTCGCAACCATGCTGCTGCAGGAAGCGCAGCTGCTCGACCGTCTCCACCCCCTCGGCCACCACGCGCAGGCGCAGGCTGCGCGCCACCGCGATGATGGCGGGAATGAGGGCCGCGTCGACCGGGTCGTGCTCGATGTCGCTGACGAAGCTGCGGTCGATCTTGAGCTTCGACAGCGGATAGCGCCGCAGCGACGCCAGGCTCGACAGCCCGGTGCCGAAGCGGTCGATGGTCAGCTGCACGCCGCGCGCGCGCAAGGCCGCCACGATGTGGTCGAGTCCGGCGTCGCCGCCCATGATCGCCCCTTCCGTGATCTCCAGGTCGAGGCAGCCGGGCGCCAGCCCGGACTGGGCCAGCGCCTCGTCGACCGTCTCGAGCAGGCGCCCGTGCAGGAACTGGGCCTCGGACAGGTTCACCGCCACCGTCACGTCGTGCCCGGCGTCGCGCCAGGCGCGCGCCTGGCGGCAGGCTTCGCGCAGGACCCAGTCGCCGATCGGCACGATCAGCCCGCACTCTTCCGCCACCGGCAGGAATTCGTGCGGCAGCAGCAGGCCGCGTTCCGGATGGCGCCAGCGGATCAGGGCCTCGACACCGATCACGCGGCCGCTGCCTACTTCGAGCTCGGACTGGTATTCCAGCACGAATTCGCCGCGTTCGAGCGCCTGGCGCAAGCGCTGCTGGAGCTCGCCGCGCTCGATCACGCGGGCGTTCATTTCCGGGCTGAAGAAGCGAAAGCTGTTGCGCCCGCTCTGCTTGGCGTGGTACATGGCGACGTCCGCATGGTGCATCAGGGTATCGACGTCGGTACCGTCGGTGGGACAGATGGCCACGCCGATCGAGACCGACAGCGAAAAGGTGCTACCGCCCACCTCGACCGGCCGCGCCACCGCCTGCATGACGGCGTGCGCCACGTGGGCGGCCTGGTCGGCGCCGCCGATATCGGCCAGCAGCACCACGAACTCGTCGCCGCCGAGGCGGCTGATGGTGTCGACGCGCCGCACGCAGCCGCGCAGGCGCGCCGCCACCTCGCGCAGCACGGCGTCGCCGGCCTGGTGGCCGTTGTGGTCGTTGATCGCCTTGAAGCGGTCGAGGTCGAGGAAGAGCACGGCGAAGTTGTCGCGCTGGCGGCGCCAGGTGGCCAGCGCATGGTGCATGCGGTCGAGGAACAGGGCGCGGTTGGGCAGGCCGGTGAGCGGATCGTGCTCGGCCTGGTGGCGCACCTGGTCTTCCACGCGCTTGCGCTCGCTGATGTCGGACAGCATGGCCATGTAGCCGATCGCCTCGCCGCGCGGGTCGCGGATGGTGGTCAGCGCGATCCAGGCCGGGTAGCGCTCGCCGTTCTTGCGCCGCGCCGGCACTTCGCCCTGCCAGTGGTCGTGGCCGTCGAGCTGGGACCAGATGCTCTCGTAGAAGCCGGTTTCGTTGAGGCCGCCCTTGTCCTCGCCCCAGGGCAGGCTGGCGAGCGTCGCCCCGACGATGTCGGAGGCGGAGAAGCCGGTGACCGCGGTGAAGGCGGGGTTGACGGCCTGCACGCGGTATTCGGCGTCCATCAGGATCATGGCTTCGTGCGCGTTCTCGAACACGCGCGACGCCTGCAGCAGGTTTTCCTCGACGGCCTTGCGCGCCGTGATGTCGACCTCCATGCTGAACACCTGCTGCGTGGCGCCCCCGCGCTTTACCGGGAAATGGTTCGAATGCAGCCACAGGCGCCGGCCGGCGGTGGTCTCGACGTTCCAGTCGCGCGGCGCCGGCGCGCTGCCTTCGCGCCAGATGCCGGCGATGGTGGCGTCGAATTCGTCCTGGCGGTCGAGGTGCGAGACCATCTCGCGGAAGGAACGCCCCAGCGCGTGGCTGGCCGGGATGCCGAACAGCTGGGCGCAGGCGTGGTTCCAGAAACGCACGATGCCGTTGGCGTCGATCGAGTGGACGGCGACCGCCGGCGCCAGCTCGATGGCCGTCACGAAGCGGTACAGCCAGTCCAGGGCTTCGCGGTCCGGCCCGTCGACCTCCAGCGTGCCGGCCACGGCGCGCTCCGCGACATCGGCGCGCTCGCCGCGCAGGGTAGGCTCGGGCCGGTCAGGATCGCCCGGCCGGCCGGTCTGATCCTGCATGGGTTCGTTCACGGGAAAGATCCTTTTCAGACGGAAAGCATCGTGAGTCCGATGACAATCCCATCATTCTTCCCCTTCTCCCGCCGCACCGTTTGCGGGCACGCAAAGGCGCCGGCCGCCTGCGTTTCGTCGCGCGTTTCTGCATTCCAGACCCGCCAGCGCGCCGCCCGTCGCAAGCGGCTGGCGGCGCGGCGCGCACGCGTCTACAGTCACATCATGCGCAAGGAGCTCCATCCTGGATTCCAGGACGGAGCCCGAGCGCCCACCTGTTCATGGCGCGGGCGCGGCCTCGTCTTCGGTGGCGGCCGGCGCATCCTCGGCCGTGCCGGCCTGGCCATCGCCTTCCGCCGCGCCGTGCTTCGCTTCCTGCTTGCGCCGCGCCTTTTCCTCCGCCTTGCGCTTCTTTTCGAGTTCCCGCTGCCGTTTTTCGTACTGGAAGTTCGTCCGTGCCATGTTCACCTCATTGGATGGAAGAAGGATACCCTCATGCTGCATGGCCATTATGGCCGAGGGATTGCGCCGCGGTTTGAATTAACCCCGCGGGTGGTGCTGTGCATGCAGATGCTTGAGGCGCTCGCGCGCAACATGCGTGTAGATCTGGGTGGTCGAAATGTCGGCGTGGCCCAACAGTAACTGCACCACGCGCAGGTCGGCGCCGTGGTTCAGCAGGTGTGTCGCGAAGGCGTGGCGCAGGGTGTGCGGCGACAGCGGCCCCTGGATGCCGGCCTTGAGTGCGTGTTTCTTGATCAGGATCCAGAACATCTGGCGCGTCATCGGTCCGCCGCGTCCGGTGACGAACAGCGCATCGTCGACCTGGCCGTTCAGGATGATGCCGCGCGCATCCTTCAGATAACGCTCCAGCCAGATGCGCGCCTCCTGGCCGAACGGGATCAGGCGGGTCTTGCTGCCCTTGCCGGTGATGCGCAGCACGCCGTCGTTCAGGCTCACTTCGACCAGTTTCAGCGCCACCAGTTCCGATACCCGCAGGCCGCTGGCATACATCAGCTCCAGCATCGTGCGCTCGCGCAGACCGAGCGGCGTGGACACGTCGGGCGCCGCCAGCAGCGCCTCGACCTGGCTTTCCGTCAGCGTATGGACGAAACGCAGAGGCTGCCTGGCGGAGGCCATCTTCAGGCAGGGGTCGCTATTTACCTGGTTGCGCCGCAGCGCCAGCCCGTAGAAGCGCTTGAGCACCGACAGGCGCCGGTTGGCCGAGCTCGGGCGGGTGTCTTCGTGGCGCTCGGCGAAGTAGGCGGCGATGTCTTCCGGCTGCGCGGACAGCAGGCTGGCGCGCTGCGGCCGCCTGGCCGCCAGCCAGCCGGCGAACAGCTTGAGGTCGCGGCGGTAGGCGTCGAGCGAATTTTTCGCCAGCCCCTGTTCGAGCCAGAGGGTGTCGCAGAATTCGTCGATCAGTCCCAGATCGATTGCTGCTGCCATGGGGATGCGGTGGCGCCTTCGTGGCGCAGCAGCCAGCGCTTGACTGACAGGTGGAAACCGTTCTCGTCGTCCTGGCTTGCGAAGCCGCCCAGGCCGCCGGATGCGGTCACGCGGTGGCAGGGAATGATGAGCGGGAACCAGTTCGCGCCGCAGGCCTGGCCGACCGCGCGCGGGGCCGAGCCGATCAGCTTGGCCAGCTGGCCATAAGTCTTGACGCTGCCGCGCGGGATCGAGGAAATCTCGTCCCAGACGCGGCGCTGGAAGTCGGTGCCGGCCTCGAACAGCGGCAGGTCGAAGCGGAAATCCGGGTCCTGCAGGTAGTGCGCGACCTGTTCCGCGGCTTCTTCGGCCACGACGTTGTCGGCCCCCTTTTCCTCGAACGAGGGCGGCAGGTAAACCAGCTCGCGCACCCGGCCTTCCTGCGTGCGGATCCCGATCGCGCCGAAGGCCGCCGGCACGATGGCATTGAACAAAACCTGGTCTGTCTTCATGCCGCCATCTTAACCGCTGGACGGGGCCCTAGCCACCCCTTTCGAGGGGCGATGCCGGACCGTCGAGACAAAACCGGAGACGAAAAAAAAGCGCACCTGCGGTGCGCTCCAATTCGGGTCACGTTTCCGGCCATTTAGCAGTGCCAACGGCTTCTGTAAAACGTGTGTCTCCTCGATTTTGCTCCGGCGTGGATTACCGTGATTTTATCTATGCTCCCCAAAACCGTGTGTGTTCTGTTCGCGTACGCACCATGTGAGTGCGAGAAGGCCCCATCATAACGCAAGCATTCCGCGCAAAGCGTATCTTTTTAACCACATTGGCAGAAATTATTTTACTTATAAAGAAAACGCATGAGCGTTCGGTTCCCCCCTGCGTTCGCAGGATTCGCCCCTGTCATGCATGTGTCATGGAGCGCTCGCTTCGCGCCGGATCGCCTGTACCACGTCCTTGCCGATGCGCGCTTCCATCCGCGCATACACCGGCGCCATCGCGCGCCGCCATTCGGCCTGCTGCTGCGGCGTGAGCGTGTGGATGGTCGTGGTGCCGGCGCGGCGGATCGCGGCCAGGGCCTCGTCGTTGGTGCGCTGGGCGATGGTCTTCTCGTAGGCGGTGGCCTCGGCCATGGCGCGCTCCAGCGTGCGGCGGATGCCGGCCGGCAGGCCGTCCCAGAACTTCTTGTTGACGATCACGGCATAGCCCAGGTAGCCATGGTTGGACACCGTCAGGTGGCTCTGGGTTTCATGCATGCGCTGGGTATACATGTTCGACGGCGTGTTCTCGGTGCCCTGCACCACGCCGTCGCGCAAGGCCGGCGCGGTTTCCGAGAAGGCCAGCGCGAGCGGCTGGGCGCCGAGGGCGCGCATCTGCTCGTCCAGCACGCGCGAGGACTGGATGCGCATGCGCAGGCCGCGGAAATCGGCCGGCGCCAGCAGCGGCTTGTTGGCCGACATGATCTTGAAGCCATTGTCCCAATAGGCCAGGCCGGTGATGCCCTTGGCTTCCAGCTTGCGCAGCAGGCCGCGGCCGATCCGGCCCTCGGTCACCGCGTACAGCGCCTGCTTCGAGGGGAAGATGTAGGGCAGGTCGAAGGCTTCGAATTCCTTCACGCCCAGCGGCGAGAACTTGGCCAGCGAGGGCGCCAGCATCTGCACCGCGCCCAGCTGCAGGGCCTCGAGCTCCTCGCGGTCCCTGTAGAGCTGGCTGTTCGGGTAGACTTCCACCTTCACCCGGCCGCCGCTCATCTGCTCGGCCAGCGCCTTGAAGCGCTCGGCGGCGCGGCCCTTCGGCGTGTCGGGCGCGACGACATGGCTGAACTTGATGACGATGGGTGCATTCGGCGCATTCCGGCCCTGCGCATGGGCGCTGGCGGAGGCGAGTCCGGCGCAGGCCAGCAGCGCCGCGGCCAGGAGGTGTAATCGCATGGCGGAGTGGTTCTTCCTCTAGTACAGGACAATGAGAATAAGATGGTCCCAGTCTGCGCGCCGCCGGGCGGGCGCACCATCGTGGACATCCACAATCGCCCGACAGTGTAACGAAGTATGGAGCCCCGCATGAGATTTCCTTCCGCCCAGCCCGGCGCCGCGCAGCGTGCGCGCTCCTGGCGCTGGCTGGTGCCGGTGTTGCTGGTGCTGCTGTTCCTGGCGGTGCTGGTCTGGCTGCCCTGGCAGGCGCGCCAGATGGAAGCCACCGAGCGTCAGGAGCAATTGATCGCCGACACGCTCTGGGTCGAGCAGACCCTGCGCTTCGAGCTGGCGCGCAGCGAAGAGGCGCTGGCCGGGCTCGGCGCCGACCTGGTCACC
This sequence comes from Massilia sp., assembly GCA_032115075.1. Taxonomy (GTDB): domain Bacteria; phylum Pseudomonadota; class Gammaproteobacteria; order Burkholderiales; family Burkholderiaceae_D; genus Telluria. The sequence goes on along the minus strand of DAMCRY010000063.1, from coordinate 211 downwards.
CGTCCACCCTCTCCGGCCGCGCTGCAGGCGCGCTTCCGGCAGATGTTCAACAATGGCCACGAACTCATCCGCGTGGTCTGGTACGACGCGGAGGGCAAGGTGATGGCCAGCCACGGCCTGGAACCGCCCGCCGCCCTCCCCGCCCCCACCCGGCTGGCCGCCGAGGTCGCCGGCGCCATGCGGCTGGGCCGCTACAGCGAGCCCTACGGCG
>DAMCRY010000062.1:0-13397 GCA_032115075.1 Massilia sp. | reverse complement strand
CGACGCGCTGATCGGGCTGCTGCCGGCGATCCCGGCGGACTTCGGCGCGGCCGTCGTGTGCATCCTGCACGTGCCGCCCGACCGCGACAGCCGCCTGGCCGAGCTGTTCGAGCTGCGCGCCGCGCTGCCGGTGCGCGAGGCGCGCGACAAGGAAACGATCGAGCCCGGCATCATCTATTTCGCCGGTTCGGGCTATCATCTGTCGGTCGAGCGCGACCGCACCTTTTCCCTGAGCTGCGAACCGCCCGTGCAGTTCGCGCGGCCCGCCATCGACGTATTGATGGAGTCCGCCGCCGACGCCTGCGGCCCGCTGCTTGCCGGCATCCTGCTGACCGGCGCGAACTACGACGGCGCCGACGGCATGTGCCGCATCCGCGAACGCGGCGGCCTGACGATCGTGCAGGACCCGGAGGAAGCGCAGGCCAGCGCCATGCCGGGCGAGGCGATCCGCCGCTGCGCGCCGCACCTCGTTTTGCCGCTGTCCGGCATCCGGGCACTGCTTCCCCTGTTGGAGACCCCATGAGCGTCCAAGATCCAAGCAAACTCCTCATCGTCGACGACCTGCCCGAAAACCTGCGCGCCCTCGACGCACTGATCCGCAGCGAAGAGCGCCTCGTGTTCCAGGCCTCGTCGGGCGACGAAGCGCTGGCCCTGATGCTGGAGCACGAATTCGCGCTGGCCATCCTCGACGTCCAGATGCCGGGCATGGACGGCTTCGAACTGGCGGAGCTGATGCGCGGCACGGAGCGCACCCGCAACATCCCGATCGTGTTCGTCTCGGCCGCCGGGCGCGAGCTGAACTACGCCTTCAAGGGCTACGAGAGCGGCGCCGTCGATTTCCTCTACAAGCCGCTCGATCCGGATGCGGTGCGCAGCAAGGTCAAGGTCTTCGTCACCCTCGACCAGCAGCGCCGCCAGATGCAGCGCCAGATGGCGGCGCTGGAGCGCAGCCGCCAGGAGCAGGAGACCCTGCTGCGCGAACTGAACCAGACCCAGGGCGAGCTGCAGCGCTCGCTGCGCATGCGCGACGAATTCATGTCGCTGGTGGCCCACGAACTGCGCACGCCGCTCAACACCCTGTTCCTGGAAACGCAGATGCGCAGCCTGCAGCTCAAGCGCGGCACCCTGGCCAGCATCGATCCGAACCAGTTCGACGCGATGATCAAGCGCGACGAGCGCCAGATCAAGGCCATGATCCGCCTGATCGACGACATGCTGGACGTCTCGCGCATGCGCAGCGGCCAGTTGTCGATCCGCCCGGCGCAGGTCGAGCTCATGACCCTGCTGGAGCGGGTGATCAGCGACCTCTCGCTGCAGGCGAATGCGACCGGCTGCAAGCTGTCGCTGCGGCCGCACCCGCCGGTACAGGGCTGCTGGGACGAGTTCCGCATCGAGCAGGTGGTGGTCAACCTGCTTACCAACGCCTTGCGCTACGGCGGCGGCCAGCCGGTCGAGGTCAGCGTGCAGTACGCGGAAAACCTGGTGCGCATCCACGTGCGCGACGAAGGCAAGGGCATCGCGCCGGCCGACCTGGACCGCATCTTCGAACCCTACGAGCGCGGCGCGCGCAACGGCGAGCCGAAAGGGCTGGGACTGGGGCTGTACATCTCGCGCCAACTGGCCGTGTCCCATGGCGGCGAGCTGCGCGTGACCAGCAAGCCGGGCGAGGGCTCGACCTTCACGCTGATCCTGCCGACCTGCGAGCAGACCGTTCCGGCGGCCACGCCGGCGTAGGGTGGTCGGCTTTGCCGACCACCTGCAGGCCTCCGGGGCTTCAGTAAAAACTATCAATTCTCTCCGTACGATTGCCTAGCGGCTTGCATGTCGCTGTCGTTTCGTCCACACTTGCCGGATCGCGCCGGTTCGCCGGCCCGGTTACCCTTCGCAAGAAGGGGAAACAATACTTGTTCGATAGTTAAAATCAATCGACAGTATCGTTTCAATCAATTTCACAAAAGGCGCTCAGGTCGGTACACTGGCGTCTATCAAATCTTTAACCACCCGAAAACAGGAGATTACATGTCCCTCATCAACACCCAGATCAAGCCGTTCAAAGCCACCGCTTACCACAACGGCAAGTTCATCGATCTGACGGAAGAGAACTTCAAGGGCACCTGGTCGGTTCTGATGTTCTACCCGGCCGACTTCACCTTCGTCTGCCCGACCGAACTGGAAGACCTGGCTGCTTTCCAGCCTGAATTCGAAAAAATGGGCGTGAACGTGTACGGCGTGTCGACCGACAGCCACTTCGCCCACAAGGCATGGCACGACACCTCGGACGCCATCAAGAAAGTGAACTACCCGCTGATCGGCGACCCGACCGGCACCCTGTCGCGCAACTTCGAAGTCATGATCGAAGAAGAAGGCATGGCACTGCGCGGCACCTTCGTGATCAATCCGGAAGGCCAGATCAAGGTCATGGAAGTGCACGACAACGGCATCGGCCGCGACGCTTCGGAACTGATGCGCAAAGTGAAAGCTGCCCAGTACGTCGCTTCGCACCCGGGCGAAGTGTGCCCGGCCAAGTGGACCGAAGGCGCCGAAACCCTGACCCCGTCGCTGGACCTGGTCGGCAAGATCTGATCGAGTAGTTTTGTAGTACTGTCCCGGGCCGCCGTGGCGGCCCGGTGCATTTCAGGGGTCGGATTTCGATCCAGGCACCGCCATATTTACGAATAACGTCATAGTCAAGGAAAACATCATGCTGGACGCAACCCTCAAGAAGCAGTTGCAGGCCTATCTGGAAAAAGTGGTGCAGCCGATTGAGCTCGTTGCATCGCTGGATGATTCGCCGAAAGCACGCGAAATGGATGAACTGCTCCGCGAAATCGCCGCGTTGAGCGACAAGATCACCGTGCGCAACGACGGCAACAACGCCCGCAAGCCGTCGTTCTCGATCAAGCGCGTGGGCACCGATATCGCAGTGGATTTCGCCGGTATCCCGCTCGGCCACGAATTCAGCTCGCTGGTACTGGCCCTGCTGCAGGTGGGCGGCCACCCGATCAAGCTGGACCAGGCCGTCATCGACCAGATCAAGAACCTGGACGGCGACTACGTATTCGAAACCTTCATTTCGCTGAGCTGCCATAACTGCCCGGAAGTGGTGCAGGCCCTCAACGCGATGTCGGTGATTAACCCGCGCATCAAGGTCGTCGCCATCGACGGCGGCGTGTTCAAGAGCGAAGTCGAAGCGCGCCAGATCATGGCGGTACCGATGATGTTCCTGAACGGCCAGCACTTCGGCCAGGGCCGCACCAGCGTGGAAGAAATCCTGTCGAAGATCGACACCGGCGCCGGCGCCCGCAAGGCGCTTGAGTTGAACAAGAAAGACCCGTTCGACGTGCTGATCGTCGGCGGCGGTCCTGCCGGCGCGGCCGCGGCGATCTACGCCGCCCGCAAGGGCATCCGCACCGGCGTGCTGGCCGACCGCTTCGGCGGCCAGGTGCTGGACACGCTCGCCATCGAGAACTTCGTCTCGATGAAGGAAACCGACGGCCCGAAGTTCGCCGTCGCCCTGGAAGAGCACGTCAAGCACTACGACGTCGACATCATGAACACCCAGCGCGCCAACAAGCTGGTCGAAGGCAAGATGATCGAGGTGCACACCGAAACCGGCGCCGTATTGAAGAGCAAGTCGGTGATCATCGCCACCGGCGCCCGCTGGCGCGAGATCAACGTGCCGGGCGAGCGCGAGTACCGTAACCACGGCGTGGCGTACTGCCCGCACTGCGACGGCCCGTTGTTCAAGGGCAAGCGCGTGGCCGTGATCGGCGGCGGCAACTCGGGCGTGGAAGCGGCGATCGACCTGGCGGGCATCGTCAAGGAAGTGACCCTGATCGAGTTCGGCGCGGAACTGCGTGCCGACGCGGTCCTGCAGCGCAAGCTGTACTCGCTGAAGAACGTCACCGTGATCAAGTCGGCGCAGACCACCGAGATCCACGGCGACGGCAAGATCGTCAACGGCCTGTCCTACAAGGACCGCAACAGCGGCGAAGTAAAGCGCATCGACCTGGAAGGCGTGTTCGTGCAGATCGGCCTGGTGCCGAACGCCGAATGGCTGAAGGGCACGATGGACCTGTCGGTGCACGGCGAGATCGAAGTCGACGCCAAGGGCCAGACCTCGATCCCGGGCGTGTTCGCGGCGGGCGACGTCACCACCGTGCCGTTCAAGCAGATCGTGATCGCGGTCGGCGAGGGCGCCAAGGCATCGCTGGCGGCGTTCGACTACCTGATGCGCCAGCCGGTGGAAGAAGAGACCCCGGCGGCCGAAGCGAAAGCCGCCTGATGGGAGGCGGGCCTGGCGGTCCGCTGTGAAGTAAAGGAAACGCCGCTTGCCTTACGGGAAGCGGCGTTTTTGTTTTGTGGTGCAGGGATGGCTTATCGATCGGCAGGGGAATCGGGTCCGACCTACGACGGTTCGGCCATCTGAAAGGGCGACCGCGGTCCGCTACGCATGCACGTCGCTCCCGCGCAGGCGGGAGCCCAATTTCGCAGGTACGGCCCAACCGTGCGCAAGCACCGCCAGCCTATGCCTTATGATCAATGAAACGCCAGCAGCAGGGCGCCCGACAGTGCCTCGGTCTCCAGCAGCAGCCACGTCGCCGCACTGGCCAGTGCCAGGTGGACTGCGGTCCAGGTCATTGGGTGGTGGCGTGCCATGATGAGACTCCCTGATCGATGTATTCGTAGTGGTGATGGTGCCATCTTAGGCGCCCGCCCTGCCCGTAACCATCGGCAAAACCTCCGTGGGTTTGTAGGAATAAACCTTGTGACATTGTCACGCCGATTTCAGGTTACCGGAATCGTTGAGCTCCTACGGTTCCGGTAGGTTCCGTCCTATAGTGTGTCCGGTGCGGCGGGCATAGAGTGGCATCCATCATGACCCGACACGAACCCAAGCTCCTGCACCGCGGCCTGCTCGCCGTGCGCCGCAACACCATCCGTCGCCTGCTGCGCTCCATCTTCGGTATCGAGCAGCTGCGCGAGGGCCAGCAACGCGTGATCGACAGCGTCCTCGATGGCAAGGATACGCTGGCGATCATGCCCACCGGCGGCGGCAAGTCGCTGTGCTACCAGATTCCCGCCAAGATGCTCGAGGGGATCACCATCGTCGTCTCCCCCCTGATCTCGCTGATGAAGGACCAGCTCGAGAAGCTGGAGGAACTCGGCATCCGTTCGGTCCAGGTCAACAGCAGCCTGAATGCGGAAGAGGAGGCGGCGGCCATCGAGGCGATCGCGAGCGAAGCCTGCGAGATCGTGTTCTGCACCCCGGAGCGGCTGGTCTCGCCCGAATTCCTCGCCGTGCTGAAGCAGGTCACGCTGGACATCGTCGTGGTCGACGAGGCCCATTGCATCTCGCAGTGGGGTCACGACTTCCGCCCGGCCTATATAGGCCTGTCCGCCGCCCTCGACGCCCTCGGCAAGCCGCCGGTGCTGGCGCTGACGGCGACCGCCACCGAGGACGTGGTGCTCGATATCTCGAAGCAGCTGGGCCGCAAGCTGAACGTCGTCAACACGGGCATCTACCGGCCGAACCTGCACTATGGCGTGGTGCAGGTCACCAACCAGCAGGAAAAGCTGGTCCGGGCGCTGGAACTGGTCCGGCAGTCCGAGGGCGTCGGCATCGTGTACGCCGCCACGGTCAAGGTGGCCGAGGAGATGCTGGCCGTGCTGGAAGAGGCGGGCGAGTCGGTCACGATCTACCACGGCAAACTCTCCGCCGCCGAGCGCAAGTTGAACCAGGACATGTTCATGAACGGCGAGCGCCGCGTGATGGTCGCGACCAATGCCTTCGGCATGGGCATCGACAAGAGCGACACGCGCTTCGTGATCCACCTGCAGATTCCCGCCAACCTCGAGTCCTACTACCAGGAGTCTGGCCGCGCCGGGCGCGACGGCCTGGACGCCAGGTGCACGCTGCTGTTCCTGCAGGACGACAAGCGCATCCAGCAGTTCTTCCTCGTCAAGCACTACCCGGCCGCGGCCGAGCTGCAGACTGTTTACACTGTAGCGCGCGAACTGGCCGAAGAGGGGCCGCTGACCATGGAGCGCATGGAGACGGCGCTGGAAGAGGCGGGTGAGGCCAAGCTGAAGGTCTGCCTCAAGCTGCTCAAGGACGGCAAGCTGCTGCGCCAGAACCGCAAGCTCGAGTACGTGCCGACCAACAGGGAGCCTGACCCGGAAGTGTTCGGCAAACTGGCCGAGGTCTACGTCCAGAAGGCGGAACGGGACCGCGAAGCGCTGGACCAGATGGTAGGCTATGCGGTAAGCGGTTTCTGTCGCTGGAAGCTGCTCCTGGATTACTTCGGCGACGAAGTCGACGGCTTCGAGAAGTGCTGCAAGTGCGACAACTGCCTGAATCCGCCGGCGTTGACGCTGACCGAGGACATCGAAATCCGCGACGACGAGTTCGACCGCGAGCCGGCGCCCGAGCCGGCCGGGCCGCACTTCGAGGTCGGCGGACGCGCGACATCGCCGAAGTACGGCGAGGGCGTGATCGTCGCCGTCGCCGGCGACCAGGTGACACTGGAATTTCCGGACCAGGACGAGCCGCGTACCTTCCTGGCCGAGTATCTCGAACCAGTCGCGGTGACGAAATAAACCGGGAAAGGGCCGCATGGGGGACATGGTCGTCGTTCGCAGGGAGGGGCTGTATTGCGTGCCCGGCGGGTTCTATATCGACCCCTGGCGCCCGGTCGACCGCGCCGTGATCACGCATGCCCACGGCGACCACGCCCGCTATGGCCACGGCCATTACCTGTCGGCGGCGCCCGGCGTGGACGTGCTGAAATCGCGCCTGGGCGACATCAACGTGCAGGGCATCGAATACGGCGACACCGTCGTCCATAACGGGGTCACGGTTTCCCTGCATCCGGCCGGCCATGTGCTCGGTTCCGCCCAGGTCCGCATGGAGTGCGGCGGCGAGGTCTGGGTCGCCTCGGGCGACTACAAGGTCGAACCCGACAAGACCTGCGCGCCCTTCGAACCGGTGCGCTGCGACACCTTCATCACCGAATCGACCTTCGGCCTGCCGATCTACCGCTGGGAGCCGGAACAGCAGGTCATCGACGAGATCAACGCATGGTGGCGCCGCAATGCCGAGGCGGGACGGTGTAGCGTGGTGTTCGCCTATGCCTTCGGCAAGGCCCAGCGCATTTTGTCGCGCCTCGATCCCGCCATCGGCCCGATCGTCTGCCACGGCGCGGTGGAGCCGCTGAACCGCGTCTACCGTGCCGGCGGGGTCGCGCTGCCGGAGACCGTGATGGTCAGCGAGATCGAGAAGGCGGCGCTCAGGCGCGCCATCGTGATCGCGCCGCCTTCGGCCAGCGGCTCGCCCTGGATGAAGCGCTTCGGCGACTACAGCGATTCCTTCGCCAGCGGCTGGATGCTGCTGCGCGGCGCGCGCCGGCGCCGAGGCGTGGACCGCGGCTTCGTGCTGTCCGACCATGCCGACTGGCCCGGCCTGATGAGCGCCATCAAGGCGACCGAAGCCGAGCGGATCATCGTCACCCACGGCTCGATCCCGACCATGGTGCGCTGGCTGTGCCAGAACGGGCTGGATGCGAAAGGATTCGATACCGAGTACGGCGACGAGGAAGAGGACGAGGCCTTGCCCCCGGCCGGCGCGGCGGCCTCCAGGCAAGCGGCGAAGGCGTCCACGGAGGAGGCGCCGTCGGGAGAGCCCGATGCGTGAATTCGCCCGCCTGTACGCGGAACTGGACGAGACCACCTCCACCACACGCAAGCTGGAAGCCCTGCAGGCCTATTTTTCCCACGCCGCCCCCGAGAACGCCGCCTGGGCCGTCTACTTCCTGGCCGGCGGCAAACCGCGCCAGGCGGTGCCGACCAAGCTGCTGCGCCAGTACGCGATCGAGTACGCGGGCCTGGACGAGTGGCTGTTCGACGAGTCCTACCACGCGGTCGGCGACATGGCCGAGACCATCGCCCACATCCTGCCGCCGCCCTCGAAACGCAGCGACGTCGGCCTGGCCGAGTGGATGGAAGGGCGCATCGGCCCCCTGCGCGGCGCCGATCCAGGGACCATCCGCGAAGCCCTGTACGCGGCCTGGGATGAACTCGACTGGCGCGAGCGCTTCCTGTTCGTCAAACTCATCGGCGGCGGATTCCGCGTCGGCGTGTCGCGCCTGCTCGTCACCCGCGCGTTGGCCGCCATCGCCGCCGTGGACAGCAAGCTGATCGCCCAGCGCCTGATGGGCTGGACCGACAACTCGGTGCGGCCCACGGCCACCAGCTTCCTGCAGCTGATCGCCGCCCAGTCCGACGAGGAACACGCCCTGCGCGGCGGCCAGCCTTACCCCTTCTTCCTGGCGCACCAGCTGCAGGGCGAGCCCGGCAGCCTGGGCGAAGTCGACGACTGGCAGGTGGAGTGGAAATACGACGGCATCCGCGCCCAGCTGGTCCGCCGCGGCGGCCAGAACTTCCTGTGGTCGCGCGGCGAAGACCTGATCACCGAGCGTTTTCCGGAACTGGCCAGTGTGCGCATCCCGGAAGGCACGGTGCTGGACGGCGAGGTGCTGATCTGGCAGCCCGGGTGCGAGGCGCCGGCGCCGTTCGCCGACCTGCAGAAGCGCATCGGCCGCAAGACCCTGAGCGCCAGGCTGCTGAACGAGCTGCCGGCCGTGCTGTGCTGCTACGACCTGCTCGAATTCGGCGGCGTCGACCTGCGCGCGCTGCCCCAGCACGAGCGGCGCGCGCTGATGGAAACCGAGGTGGCCGCCATCGGCCTGCCGCAGCTGCGCCTGTCGCCCGTGATCCGGGCCGACAGCTGGGACGAGCTGGCGCGGCTGCGGGCGCAGTCGCGCGAGCGCGGCGTGGAAGGCATGATGCTCAAGGCGCGCTCCGCCCAGTACGGCGTGGGCCGCACCAAGGACGTCGGCACCTGGTGGAAGTGGAAGATCGATCCCTATACGGTCGATGCAGTGCTGATCTACGCCCAGGCCGGCAGCGGGCGGCGCGCCTCGCTGTACACCGACTATACCTTCGCCGTGTGGGATGGGGATGGCGAGGAGCGCCGCCTGGTGCCCTTCGCGAAAGCCTATTCCGGCCTCACGGACGCCGAAATCCAGCAGGTGGACAATGCCGTGCGCAAGACCACCATCGAAAAATTCGGGCCGGTGCGCTCGGTGAAGCCGACCATGGTGTTCGAGATCGGCTTCGAGGGCATCGCCCTGTCGACCCGCCACAAGGCCGGCATCGCGGTGCGCTTCCCGCGCATCCTGCGGCGCCGTTTCGACAAGCCGGTCGAGGAAGCCGACACCCTGGACACGTTGAAAGGCCTGCTGGCCGCCGCCGGCCCATGAGCAGGAATCCCGTCACCGAGCGCATCGACGCCTGGTTCGTGTCGCGCGGCTGGACCGCCTTTCCCTTCCAGCGCAATGTCTGGAAGGCGGCGCTGAAGGGCCGGTCCGGCCTGCTGCACGCGAACACCGGCGCCGGCAAGACCTTCGCGGTCTGGTTCGCGGCCCTGCAGCGCGCCGGCCTCAGGACCGGCCGGCATACCTCGGGCCTGCGGGTACTGTGGATCACGCCGATGCGCGCGCTGGCCGCCGACACCACGCGCGCGCTGCAGGAGTCGGCGGCCCAGCTGATGCCCGAATGGGAGGTCGGCGCCCGCACCGGCGACACCGGCGCGGCCGAGCGCGCGCGCCAGGGCCGCAAGATGCCGGCCGCCCTGGTGACGACGCCCGAGAGCCTGTCGCTGATGCTCAGCCACGCGCAGGCGGCGGAACAATTCAAGCACCTCGACATGATCGTCATCGACGAGTGGCACGAACTGATGGGCAGCAAGCGCGGGGTGCAGGTGCAGCTGGCGCTGGCCCGGCTGCGCCACTGGCGTCCCGAGCTACTGGTATGGGGCGTGTCGGCGACCATGGGCAACCTGGATCTCGCGCGCCAGGTGCTGCTGGGCGGTGACGAGGGGGTGCTGGTCGAGGGCGACCTGCGCAAGAGAATCGTGGTCGATTGCCTGATCCCCGAGAACGTGGCGCGCTTCCCCTGGGGCGGCCACATGGGCCTGCAGATGCTGGGACCCGTGATCCGCGAGATCGAGCACTACGACGCGACCCTGGTGTTCACCAACACGCGGGCGCAGTCCGAGATCTGGTACCAGAACATCCTCGACGAGCGTCCCGACTGGGCCGGCGTGATCGCGCTGCACCACGGCTCGCTCGACCGCGAAGTGCGCGAGTGGGTCGAGATGGGCCTGAAGAAGGGCGAACTGAAGGCGGTGATCTGCACCGCCAGCCTGGACCTGGGCGTGGACTTCCTGCCGGTCGAGCGCGTGCTGCAGGTCGGCAGCGCCAAGGGCATCGCGCGCCTGCTGCAGCGCGCCGGCCGCAGCGGCCACGCGCCGGGGCGGGTCTCGCGCGTCACCCTGGTGCCGACCAACAGCCTGGAGCTGTTGGAGGCGGCCGGCGCCAAGAAGGCGGTGGCGGCGCGCCGCATCGAAGGACGTTACGTGCCGAACAAGCCCTTCGACGTGCTGGTGCAGCACCTGGTGACGGTGGCGCTGGGCGGCGGCTTCCGCTCGGAAGCGTTGTTCGAGGAAGTCAGGCGCGCCTGGTCCTACCGCCACCTGAACGAGGAGGAGTGGCAGTGGGCGCTCGACTTCGTCGCGCGCGGCGGCCAGAGCCTGCTGGCCTATCCGGAATACCGGCGCGTGCTGCCGGACGAGGAGGGCGTCTACCGGGTGCCGGATACGGCCATCGGACGGCGCCACCGCATGGGCATCGGCACCATCGTCTCGGACTCGACCATCTCGGTGAAGTACATGAGCGGCGGGCGCATCGGCAGCGTCGAGGAATCCTTCATCTCGCGCATGAAGCCGGGCGACCACTTCCTGTTCGGCGGGCGCATCCTGGAATTCGTGCGCGTGCACGAGATGACGGCTTTCGTAAAACGCGCGACCAGCAACCGCGGCGCGATCGCGCGCTGGGGCGGGGCGAAGATGCCGATGTCGTCGGAACTGGCGCATGCGGCGCTGGAAGAGCTGCGGCTGGCCTCGACGGGCATCTACGACAGCCCCGAGATGCAGGCGCTGCGCCCGCTGATCGAGATCCAGTGCCGCTGGTCCGCGCTGCCGACCAGCGAGACCCTGGTCCTGGAAAGCATGAAGAGCCGCGAAGGCTGGCACCTGTTTGTGTTCGCCTTCGCGGGCAGGTCGGTGCACACCGGACTGGCCTCGCTGTTCGCCTACCGCATCGGACGCATGCAGCCCTCGACCTTTTCGATCGCCGTCAACGACTACGGCTTCGAGCTGCTCACGCCCGAGCCGGTCGACTGGGCGCGCATGTTCGACGCCGGGACGGGGGCGGAGGTGGACCTGTTCAGTACCGACTGCCTGCTCGAGGACGTGCTGGGCAGCCTGAACGCGACCCAGCTCTCGCAGCAGCGTTTCCGCGAAGTGGCGCGCATCGCCGGCCTGGTGTTCCAGGGCTATCCGGGCCAGCCGAAATCGAACCGGCAATTGCAGGCGTCTTCGTCCCTGTTCTTCGAAGTCTTCCGCAAGCACGACAGCGGCAACCTGCTGCTCACCCAGGCCCAGCGCGAGGTGCTGGAGCAGGAGCTGGAACTCACGCGCCTGCGCGCGACCTTGAATGAGCTGCACGGCCGCCGCATCGCCTTCCGCGAGGTCAAGCGCGCCACGCCCTTCGGCTTCGCCCTGATGGTCGAGCGCTTCCGCGAGAAGGTCAGCACCGAGAAGCTGTCGGACCGGGTGGCGCGCATGGTGCGCGAACTGGAAAAGGCGGCAGCGGCATGAACGTTACCACCAGCGTGGCGGTGCGGGTGGCGGGCGAGACGGTGTTGCTGCTGCCGGAGAAGGCGCTGTACTGGCCGGGCGAAAAGATGCTGGTCGTCGCCGACATCCACTTCGGCAAGGCAGCCGCCTTCCGTGCCCTGGGCGTGCCGGTGCCGCGCGGGACCACCACCGAGAACCTGCTCGGGCTGGACGCCCTGGTCGATGCCCACGGCGCCCGTCACATCGTGTTCCTCGGCGACTTCCTGCATGCGCGCGCGGCCCACGCCAGCGCCACCCAGCAGGCGATGCTGGCCTGGCGCGAACGGCGCAGCAACCTGCAGCTGACCCTGGTGCGCGGCAACCACGACCGCCACGCGGGCGACCCGGCGGCGGCGCTCGACATCGGACTGGTGGACGAACCGCACGCGGTCGGGCCCTTCGCCTTCTGCCACCATCCCGACCTCGATACCCCGGCCTATGCGCTGGCCGGCCACATCCACCCGGTCTACGTGCTGGCCACCCGCTTCGACGCGCTGCGCCTGCCGTGCTTCGTGGTCGGCAAGGACCGCATGATCCTGCCTTCCTTCGGCGCCTTCACCGGCGGCCACGCGATCCGGCCGGAGGCGGGCGACACGATCTATGTCAGCTCGGGCGACGCCGTCCACTGCGTACGTTAGCGAACCGACTCCTGTTGTGCCGAGGCGTAAGTTCCCTCAGGACTGAAAGCGTTTCGACACCGGCCCAGCGCCGCCATCGCTCAGGAGGAAAGACCATGTATTTCTGCAAGTTCTTGCAGGCCGTGTTTGTCGCCGTGCTGGCGCTCGGCACGGTTCTCGCCGGCACGGCGCCGGCCCATGCTTACCAGGGCAACCGCGCCTACGCGCCGGTCATCAATGGCTTCAATGTGGAAGAAGTGCGCCGCCTGACGCCGGGCGTCGAGCTGCACTTCGACCTGTACGGCAGCCCGGGCGCCATCGCTACCCTGCGCATCGACGGCGCCACCCGCAACCTGAACATGACCGAGGTCGAGCCCGGCCAGTACAGCGGCACCTATACCATCGGCACCCATGACCGCATCCGCCCGGAAAGCGGCGTGACCGCCAACCTGCGCTTGGGCAACCAGGTCGCGACCAGCCTGCTACGCGAATCGCTGCTGGCGCCGAACGCGCAAGCCCCGAGGCGCGGCCAGCTGGCGTCGCAGGCGCGGGTCGATCGCTTCGAGGTGCAGGGCAGCCCGGACCTGCGCGCGGGCAACGAATTGCGTTTCACCGTGTTCGGTACGCCGGGTGGCCGGGTCGAGGTGGCGATCACCGGCGCGCGCGGCGTGTTCTTCCTGCCGGAAGTACGTCCGGGCGAGTACGAGGCCATCTACACGATCCGCAACGCCGACCGCATCGCCCCCGACAGCCGCGTGACCGCCACCCTGCGCGCGGATGGCCGCGCCGCCACCATGGTCTTGAACCGGCCGCTGCTGTCCGGCGGCCGCGCCGACGCTCCGCAGCAGGCGCGCTACTGCACCAACTGCGCCGTGGTGGAAGCGGTCAACGTGATCGAAGTGTCGGGAAATGGCAACTACCTCGGCACGGCGGGCGGCGCCGTGATCGGCGGCCTGCTGGGCAGCCAGGTCGGTAGCGGCAGT
>DAMCRY010000061.1:0-13521 GCA_032115075.1 Massilia sp. | reverse complement strand
GATCCTGACCTTGCGCGGCGGCGCCGGCGGGGTGGCCTGCTGGGCGACCGGGGTCGCGGGAGGGGGTGTCGGGGTGCTGCCGCATGCGGAAAGCAGCAGCGCGGCGCAAGCGATCAGGGAGCTACGACGAGAGAGCATATGCGGTGGAAATGAGAACGAGGCACGATTGTACCTCGACTCCCGGGCCCATCGCTCAGCACGCTCAGCACGCTCAGCACGCCGGGGCGGGGGCGCCGGAATAGGACATGGCGTGGACCGAGCAATGATGACGCTATGCAATCTACGCCCGTCCACGGCTCCCCCATTGCCCAGGCGCAAAAATCCGGCGGCGCCGCTCCGCCGGTCTTGCGCAGGCGCCGGCCGGATCAGCCCGGCAACGAGGTGTTCGGCAATACCGCCGTGAAGGTACTGCCCTGCCCCGGCACCGACTGGATCACCAGGCGCCCGCCGTGGCGCAGCAGCACGTGCTTGACGATCGCCAGCCCCAGCCCGGTGCCCTGGGTGTCGCGCGAGCGGCTCTTGTCGACCCGGTAGAAGCGCTCGGTGAGGCGCGAGATGTGGATCGGCTCGATGCCGATACCGCAATCGGTCACCGCGAAACGCAGGTCGTCCGGCCCGCGCGTCCAAGACAGCCGGATCGCGCCGCCGTTCGGCGAGTAGCGCACCGCGTTCGACGCCAGGTTGGCGAAGGCGCTGCGCAGCTCTTCCAGGCTGCCCATCACGTCCGGGCCGTCGACCTCGACGTCGATCTGGTGGCGTCCGCCGGACAGGGCGCGCGCTTCCAGCGCCACCGAGTCCACCAGCGCCTTCATGTCGACCCGCTCGCGCCGGAACGGGAACTCGTCCGACTCCAGGCGAGAGAGGGTCAGCATGTCGGCGATCAGGCGCTGCATGCGGCGCGCCTGCTCGGTCATCAGCTCCAGGTGGGCGGTGCGGGTGGCCACGTCCAGGCCCGGGTCCGACATCGCGATCTCGAGGAAGCCGACGATCACCGTCAGTGGCGTGCGCAGTTCGTGCGAGGCGTTGGCGATGAAGTCGCGCCGCATCGCTTCCAGGCGCTCGCTGTCGGTGGCGTCGTGCGTCACCAGGATCTGGCGCCGGTTCTCGAAGGGGATGATGCGGCATTCGAGCTTGCGGCCGCGGAAGGACAGGGTCAGCGGCTGCTCGTAGCGCCCCAGGATCACGTAGTCGATGAACTCCGGATGGCGCACCAGGTTGGTCACCCGCAGGCCCTTGTCGCGCGCCATGGTGAGGCCGAGGTGGCGCTCGGCCGCCTCGTTGCACCACTCCAGGAACAGCACGTCGTCCATGATCGCCACGCCTTCCGGCAGCAGCTGCATGGCCTGGCGGAAGCGCGCCAGCCATTCGGCCATCTCGGCCTGGTGGCGCTCGTCCTCGCGCCGCAGCCGGTAGAGCCGCGCGAACACGTCGGTCCAGGCGCCCCAGCCGTCCGGCAGGCGGCTCGAGTGCGGATCGACCAGCCATTCTCCCAGCTCGTGCAGGTAGCGCAGCTGGACGAACAGGGCCACGACCATGGCGGCCAGCGCGAACACCAGGCCGGCGACCATGCCGCCCATCCACCAGACCACGCCGGCCGCGGCGAACATCAGGCCCAGGCGCAGGATCGCCGGCACCCAGAACAGCACCTTCGGACTCATCGAACGCATTGCAGTCCGCCCGTCACTTCTCGGACAGCATGTAGCCGACGCTGCGCACGGTGCGGATCAGGCCATCGGCGCTTTTCAATGCCTTGCGCAGGCGCAGCACGTGCACGTCGACCGTGCGCTCCTCGATCACGGCATGGTCGCCCCAGACCTTGTCGAGCAGCTGGGCGCGCGAGAACACGCGCTCGCGGTGCGCCATCAGGAACTTCAGCAGCTTGTATTCGGCGTTGCCGATGTCGATCTGCTGGTTCTCGACCGAGACCGTGCAGCTGTTCGGGTCGAGCACCACGCTGCCGGCGCGCAGCGGCGCCTCGGCCAGGTGCGGGCTCTTGCGGCGCAACAGCGCGCGGGCGCGCGCCAGCAGCTCGCGCGGCGAGAACGGCTTGGTGACGTAGTCGTCGGCGCCCGTGTTCAGGCCGGCGATCTTGTCCTCTTCCATGCTTTTCGCGGTCAGCATGATGACCGGGATGTCCTGGAAGTCGCGGTCGCCGCGCAGGCGCGACAGCAGGCGCAGGCCGCTCTGGTCGGGCAGCATCCAGTCCAGCAGCACCAGGTCGGGCTTGCCGTGGGTGATGCTGTCCCAGGCGCCTGCGACCGTGTCGGCGGTGCGGATGTCCCAGCCGGCCTCGCGCAGCGAGTACTTCACCAGTTCGACGATTGCGGGTTCGTCTTCGACCACCAGTACGCGGGTGCTGTCGGCCATGTTCAGGCTACCGGATCGCTCGCCGCCGGCTTGCTGTGGCGGATATCGCGGCCTTCGACCACGTAGATCACGTACTCGGCGATGTTCTTCGCGTGGTCGCCGATGCGCTCGATGGCCTTGGCCACCCACAGCGTGTCCAGCGCCGACGAGATCGTGCGCGGGTCTTCCATCATGAAGGTGATCAGGTTGCGCAGGATGGTGCGGAATTCGTGGTCGATGACTTCGTCGGCCGCGATCAGTTCCAGCGCCTGCCTGCCGTCCAGGCGGGCGAATGCGTCCAGCGCGTTGTGCAGCAGGTCCACCGAGCCGCGCGCGATGGTGCGCACCATGTCGTAGTGGGCGAAGGACACGCCGCCGCGCTCGTGCAGGCTCTTGGCGGTGCGCGCGATCTTCGAGGCTTCGTCGCCGATGCGCTCGAGGTCCGTGATCACCTTGATGGTCGCCATCACGGTGCGCAGGTCGTTGGCGGTCGGCTGGCGGCGCACGATCAGGTGGCTGCAGGCGTCGTCGAGCTGGACTTCGAGCTGGTTGACCGCGTCGTCCTCGGCCATCACGCGGTCGGCACGCGCCGCGTCGCCCACGCGGAAGCACTCGAGCGCTTCGTCGAACTGGGTTTCCACCATGCCGCCCATCAGCAGGACCTTGGAACGGATCGCTTCCAGTTCCTGGTCGTACTGCTTGGATGAATGCTCGCCTGTCATATAAAACTCTCCAAAGATGATATTCGTATTCTGACGATCAGCCGAAGCGGCCCGTGATGTAATCCTGGGTTTCCTTGCGCGCCGGGTTCATGAAGATCTGGTCGGTTTCGCCGAATTCGACCAGCTCGCCAAGATACATGTAGGCAGTGTAATCGGAACAGCGCGCCGCCTGCTGCATATTGTGGGTCACGATGGTGATCGTGTAGTCCTGTTTCAGCTCGCTGATCAGCTCTTCGATCTTGGCGGTCGAGATCGGGTCGAGCGCCGAAGTCGGCTCGTCGAGCAGCAGCACGTCCGGCTTGACCGCCACGCCGCGCGCGATGCACAGGCGCTGCTGCTGGCCGCCGGACAGCGACAGGCCGCTCTTGTTCAGCTTGTCCTTCGCCTCTTCCCACAGGGCCGCCTTCTTCAGCGCCCACTCCACGCGCTCGTCCATCTCACCTTTCGACAGGTTCTCGTAGAGGCGCACGCCGAAGGCGATGTTGTCGTAGATCGACATCGGGAACGGGGTCGGCTTCTGGAACACCATGCCGACCTTCGCGCGCAGCATGTTCACGTCGACGCCCGGCTCGAGGATGTTACGGCCGCGGTACTGGATCGACCCTTCGGCGCGCTGGCCCGGGTACAGATCGTACATGCGGTTCAGGGTGCGCAGCAGGGTCGACTTGCCGCAGCCGGAAGGACCGATGAAGGCCGTCACCTGCTTGTCGTGGATGTCGAGCGAGACGTTCTTCAGGCTCTGGGTCTTCCCGTAGAAGAAATTCAGGCCCTGGATCTCGATCGTCTTGGCTTTGGCAGCGGCGGGCGCCGGCTTGGTTTGGGTCATCATTTGCTTGCTCTAATGTGAATTCGGTATCGGGTCACTCGGCGCGGCGTTCAGCGCGGTGTTTTCTGGCTGAAGACGGTGCGCGACAGGATGTTCAGGGCCAGCACGGTGAAGGTCACCAGCAGCGCGCCGCCCCAGGCCAGCGAACGCCAGTCGTCGTAGGGACTCATCGCGAACTGGTAGATCACGACCGGCAGGTTGGCCATCGGCGCGTTCATGTCGCTGCTGAAGAACTGGTTGTTCAGCGCGGTGAACAGCAGCGGCGCGGTTTCGCCGGAGACGCGGGCCACGGCCAGCAGCACGCCGGTGACGACGCCGGCCTTGACGGCGCGCAGGCGCACCATGGTCGCCACCTTCCAGCGCGGGGCGCCGAGGGCGAAGGCCGCTTCCAGCAGGCTGTTCGGCACCAGGCGCAGCATGTTGTCGGTGGTGCGCACCACCACCGGAATCGCGATCAGGGACAGCGCGATGGAACCGGCGTAGCCCGAGAAGTGCTGCACGTTGGCGACGTAGATCGCGTAGACGAACAGGCCGATCACGATCGACGGCGCCGACAGCATGATGTCGGTGACGAAGCGCGTCACCTGGGCGAACTTGTTGTTCTCGCCGTATTCGGCCAGGTAGATGCCGGCCAGGATGCCGATCGGGGTACTGACCAGGGTCGACAGGCCGACCATCATCAGGCTGCCGACGATGGCGTTGCGCAGGCCGCCGCCTTCGCTGCCCGGGGCCGGGGTGTCGGCCGTGAAGAACAGGCCGGACAGCGCGCCGAAGCCGTTGATGAGCAGGGTCGCCAGGATCCAGGCCAGGAAGGCCAGGCCGATGCCCATGGCGAGCACCGACAGGACGATGCCGACGCGGTGCGCCAGCAGGCGCTTGCGGTAGACGGGGTTCTTTGCGGTGGTGTTCATTATTTGGTGCCTTCCTTGCGGGACATCCCGACCAGCATCAGTTTGGCTGCCGACAGCACGATGAAGGTGATGGCGAACAGGATCAGGGCCAGCGCGAACAGCGAGGACACGTGCAGCGGCGAGGCGGCTTCGGCGAATTCGTTGGCGAGGGTCGAGGAAATCGAGTTACCGGCCGAGAACAGCGACCAGGACAGGTCGTGGGCATTGCCGATGACGAAGGTGACAGCCATGGTCTCGCCCAGCGCGCGGCCCAGGCCCAGCATCACGCCGCCGACCACGCCGTTGCGGGTGTACGGCAGCACCACCTTGCGCACCACTTCCCACTTGGTGCAGCCCAGGCCGTAGGCCGATTCCTTGAGCACGGTGGGGACGATCTCGAACACGTCGCGCATCACCGAGGCGATGAAGGGGATGATCATGATGGCCAGGATCAGGCCGGCGGTCAGGATGCCGATGCCCATGGTCGGGCCCTGGAACAGCTGGCCGATCACCGGCAGCTGGCCGATGGTCGACTTCAGCAGCGGCTGGACATGGTCGGCGAACAGCGGCGCGAACACGAACAGGCCCCACATGCCGTAGATGATCGAGGGCACGCCGGCCAGCAGCTCGACCGCGGTGCCCATCGGGCGGCGCAGCCACACCGGACAGATCTCGGTCAGGAACAGGGCGATGCCGAAGCTGATCGGGAAGGCCACGGCCAGCGCGATGATCGAGGTCGCGAGCGTGCCCCAGATCGCGATCATGGCGCCGAACTGGTCGCCCACCGGGTCCCACTCGACACGGGTGACGAAGGCGGCGCCGAATTCCTTCAGGGCCGGGGCCGCGCCGATGGCGAGCGAGACGATGATGCCGACCAGGACCAGCAGCACCGAGGCCGCGAACAGCAGCGTGATCTTGTGGAAGACAAAGTCCTGGATGCGCTGCTTGCGCATGGTGTTGCGCAGGGCAGCTGCCTGGCGGGTTTCGGCTTCGAGCAGGGCCTGGCCGGTCATGTCGTCCAGCGCGACGGAGGGTTGTACGCTCATGGCTGTTTTGTCAATGTTTGCGGCAAACGGAAGGGCCGGATCGAGCGGCCCTCCTCGCGCACCTGGGTAGGAATGATTACCAGATCGCCTTGCCCGCAGCGTCCTTCAGGTTGGCGCGCCAGGCGTCCTGCACCAGCTTGGTCACGCTGTCCGGCATCGGCACGTAATCCAGCTCGCCGGCGGCGGCGTCGCCGTTCTTGTAGGCCCAGTCGAAGAACTTCAGCACTTCCTTGCCTTTCGCCGCGTCGGCCTGGCTCTTGTGCACCAGGATGTAGCTGGCGCCGGTGATCGGCCAGCTGGCCTTGCCCGGCTGGTTGGTCAGCACCACCGCGAAGCCCGGGGTGCCGGCCCAGTTGGCGCCGGCGGCGGCCGCCTTGAAGGCGTCGTCGGACGGCTGCAGGAAGGCGCCTTCGCGGTTCTGCACCTGGGTGTGCTGCATGCGGTTCTTCTTGGCGTAGGCCCACTCGACGTAGCCGATCGAGCCCTTGATGCGCTGCACGTTGGCGGCCACGCCCTCGTTGCCCTTGCCGCCCACGCCCACCGCCCACTTCACCGCGGTGCCGGCGCCGATCTTCGACTTGAATTCCGGGCTGACCTGCGACAGGAAGTCGGTCCACAGGAAGGAGGTGCCCGAACTGTCGGCGCGGCGCACCACGGTGATGTCGTCGGCCGGCAGCTTCACGCCCGGGTTCAGGGCGGCGATCTGCGGCGCGTTCCACTTGGTGATCTTGCCGAGATAGATGTCGGCGATGACGGCGCCGGAGAGCTTCAGCTGGCCCGGGGCGGTGCCCGGCAGGTTCACGATCGGCACCACGCCACCCATGACGGCCGGGAACTGGAACAGCCCGGCCTGCGCCAGCTCGGCGGCTGGCAAGGGCATGTCGGAAGCGCCGAAGTCGACGGTCCTGGCCTTGATCTGCTTGATGCCGGCGCCCGAGCCGACCGACTGGTAGTTCAGGCCGTTGCCCGAGGCCGCCTTGTACATCTCGGCCCACTTCGCGTAGATCGGATAGGGGAAGGTCGCGCCGGCGCCGGTGATGTTGGCGGCCTGGGCGGCGGCGGCGAAGGTCGAGGCCGCGATGGCGATGGAGGCGAACAGGTGCTTCATGCGCATGATGGATTCCTTTCGGAGGCTGGGACGGGTCCCGGTTCATTGACGCTGCGAAGTCTACTGGCCGAATATGACAAGTTGATGACAGATGTAATAATCGGGCGCGGCGGCGCTATCTTGCGCCGCTTTCGCCGGGCGCCGCAAGCGGCGGCCGGCCTTCCACGACCGATTTTCGGGCGGCCGCGGGCATTGAAAAAATATTCACTTGCCGAGCGCCGGGCCGCCTTGTAAATACACCGCCTTCTGCTAAGCTGAAAGCGTGTTCTTCATAGGGAGGGGATGCTGAAAAGCGTTGAAAATTATGTTCGGTGTCATGGTGTTTGGCATACTCACAGGCTTGGCTGGACTGGTTGCATTCGAGATCTTCCAGGAGATTCGCGGCAGCTCGGAAACCTTGCACGATCACTATCACGAATAGTGCCGGCCCGATTCGGACGGGTCATGTCATAAAGCGACAAAGCGGCGAGGCCCGGAGGGCGCTCGCCGCTTTGCATGGTGTTGCCGTCAATGTGTTGCCGTCTCTGGCACCGCGTGTCACGCGCCAGGTGCGGACCGTCAGCGCAGGAAGCGCGCGATCGCGGTCATCGCATTCAGGTCCAGGTTCAGGAACTGGAAGCCGACCTTGAATTCCCCACCGCTGAAGATGCAGTAGAGCGCCTTGGCGCGTGCGCTGATCGGCACCGGCTTGCCGTCGACCAGCAGGTCGAAACTGACCTGGCCGGCCTGCCCGACCAGCAGCGGGTCCGGCAGGTTGATGCTGACGCCGTTGGCGCCCAGGTCGCTGGTACGGCCGCCGACCGGGGCCTCGCCTTCCATGGCGACCCTTGCCCGGGTGCGCAGGACCTTGCGTTCGGATTTCCTTTGTTCTGTAAACACGTTATGCCAAAAGAGGTAGATGAGCCAAGGCAGCATTATAGAGTGCGCGAGCGTTTTCGCGCAGCAAGTAATGGCCGTGCCGGCATGTTCGCCTGTCCCGTCTCCCCCCTCCTTCCGTCTCCCGCCTTGCGTCGCGAACGGGTGCATCCAACCCTCAGTGCCGCGCATCCGACAGGTGCGGCGTGGACGGCTGCATGCCGGCCTGGATCTGCGCCCGGCCGATTTCGGCGTGCAGGGCGCGGACGTTCGCTTCATGCGCACGGACCTGCTCCCGCACCCGCGTCAACTCGGCCTCGCCCAACCGTGGCGAACGCTCATGCGAGGTCAGGATGGCGGCCTTGGCCTGGAGCGCCGCGGTTTCATGGGCCATTTCCTCGTGCAGGATCGCGAGGCGCTCCTGGTCGCGCTCCCGCTGCCGGGCAGCGGATATCCGGAAGCGATCCCCGTCCTTCCCCGCCACGGTGTCGGCCGCCTTTTCCAGCTGCGCCGCCGCGCCGGATAAAAGCGGCGCCACGGCCGCCGCGGGCCGCGCAGCTTCCCGCCCCTGGATGACCTCGATGCCCTCCTTGTTGACATAACGGGCCGCTTCGAGCGCCTGGCTGGAGGCGGAGAGGGGCTGGCCCATCCACAGCAGGACCACGGCGGCGCAGGCCGGCAGCGGCGGGCCCTTCATGGCGCCGGCAGGTACTTCAGCCTGGTCCATGCGCGGCGGCGCTGTTCCTTCAGATGCGCCATCTTCCCGCTCAAGGTGTACATGCTCAGTGCAACCGGAAACCGTCCCGGCGCCTGGCCGACGAAGACCGTGACGTCGACGGGCGTGTCGCCCGAGCGCCCCGGGAAGCTCGCCTCGAAGCCGGGAAGCGTGCCATAGGTCGCCGGCGTGGGAGCGAGCGCGCGGCTTTCCGCCTCGGTCAGGCCGAAATTGCGGCTGGCGCGCCGGATCGCCGTCGCCGCCATCGTCCGCACGAGGTCGGGGTGCACCCGCTCCTTCGGCCAGCTGGCATAGGTCATCACGGTGGGAGGGTGATAGCTGTCCGGACTCTCGGCGACGAAGGTCGGGTGCCCGCCTTCGGTTGCCAGCCTGGCCTGCCAGGGCGGCTGGTTCTCGACCCAGATTTCCAGTCCCAGCGCGGCGACCTTGTGGATCTGCATTTCGCGCAGTGCCGGCGCGCCCTGGCCCCGCTGCCCCGCCAAGGCAGGCTGGGCCTGCGCCTGCAACGCGGCGCAGGCCAACCCCAGCAGCAGGGCGGCGCACGCCCTGCCGACGTGGGGCGCCGGCGCGCATGCCCCGACCGATGCGGCGCGCCTCATTGCAATCCTCCCTGGCGTGCGACCGCCCCGCCCAGGCCGAGCACGGTCAACAGGAGCACGCCCAGCAGACTGTACCAGCGCTTGCTGCGCGCGAATCCGAGCCGCCAGTCGAACCGGCTGGCCAGGGTGCAGGCCAGCCACACCAGGCCGTAACTGGCCAGGGCGCGCCCGATCAAGTTTCCAAAAATATAACTCAGTGTCATCGTCAGCCTTCCAGGGTCCGGATCAATAGTCGTTGCGGTAGACATCGTCGGGTTCGCGCGTGTACAAGCCCAGCTCCCCGCTCAAGGCCAGGAATTCGGCATGGAAGCCGGCTTTCACGGCGACGGCGCGCAGTGTGTCGTCTTCGCTGACGTCCACCAGCCGGTATCCGCGCGCTTCCAGCCAGGGGGCGAAGGCGAGCAGGGTCGCCAGGCAGCGCGCCAGGCCGAAGGGAGGCCCTGCCGGCGCCTCGAATTCGCCCAGTGCCCGGCTCCAGGCGATCCCGGCCGCCTGGACCGCGAGCGTGTCGTCGTCCTTGAAGTCGACATGGATCACCTGTCCCGCCAAGGCTTCCAGCAACCGGTCCACGCTCTTGATCGTGCGCGGATTGCCCAATTCCTCCAGCGCCGACTCGGCGCCGCCGACGTCACCATCGCAGACCAGCTCGACCCAGCGCGCGACGCCCTTGCGCTTCGACGCCGCGAGATCCGCCCTGTGCGGCGGCGGCAGCGCCACCACCGGGATGCCGGCGCCCACGTGTTCGGCACGCCATGCGTCGCGCGAGGCGCGCACGTGCTTGCGGTAGTAGTCGACCAGGTCGCGCGGGTAATACGGATGGTTGGCGAAGGCGCTGTCGTCGATGTCGTAGGCGCAGACGGCGAGCGCGACCTCGAAGGCGAAATAGCAGAACAGCTTGTCGTGGCCGGGCCTGGTGTCCAGGTCCGGTTTCAGGCCGTAGGGACGCATGACGCGCTTCCTGTTCTTCATGTGCGCGGCAAGCGCGGCGGCGCGCTCTTCGGGAGGGAGGGCCAGGGCACGGATGACCGGCTCGGTCCAGGGCGCGGCCCCCTTGTACGGCTTGTACCCGGCCGGGCCCGGGTAGTCCGGGATGAAGGCCTTGAGCAGGAGGTGAAGCAGGTAACCGGCCTGGTCGATGTCCGCCGGATGCAGCAGTCTCGGGAAAGCCCGCAAGGTATCGCCGGAAGCGCCCAGCAGCAGCGCGATCGCGGAAAATCCGTAGCTCATCTCGTTCGCGCCATTGAGCGTTCCTACTCTCCTCCATAATGTCCTTTTCCATTCGAGCTCGGCTTCACCGCTGTGCGTATGGACGAAGTCAAGGTCATTGACGAGGCCGGGCAAGGCCGCGAACACCTCGTCCCTGAGCCCGGCGAGCGGCACGCCGGCGCCATACTGGTACACGACGTAATCCCGATAGCGCGACACGAGCCCGAGTTTCACGTTGACCAAGGTCGGCAAGGGATAGCCCGGCAGTTTTGCATGAAGACTGTCTCGTACTGTATCTTCCGACCTGAAATGCTCCTTGTACGCTTCAATATTGCCAGCGGGATCGCGCATCTTTGCGGAAACGTACATGGCTGCTTTCCTTCTCATGTTCAGTCAAGGCCGGCTGGACCCGACGCCCGGTATCGCTGCTGTAGTGTAGTTCTGCCAATCGCGACAGTAATTGATGCGGACTGAAATCGCTGGCGGGTGACGACTGATGGACTGATTGAACACCGCTCTGACAGGCGAATCCGGCAACCAGTCTCGGATGGAAGGACAGCTGCAGCGGTCAGGCATCGATCAGTCCACACAGGGCTAACCTCGTACCCAGCCGCCGGGCCTTGTCAAGATGCTTTTCATCCGGCGGCGAAACGATCTGCCTGTCCAGTGAAAACATCGCGCCGCCTTCAGGCAGCGCTTCGATCTGCACGTCCTTGAGCGTCCTGTCGTCCTGTAACGCCGTCGCCCGCCGGTCCGCAATGTACGTAAGCCAGCCGACTTTGCGTATCGACACCGCGCTCATTCTTCGGGCGAGCTCGTGCGACGAAACCCTGCCATCGTCCGGCTTCCAGAGACGGATGGAGGTTGCCAACAAGTTCTTGGCGAATTCATAGTCGTAACACTCGTGAAAGGGGAAGTCCGGATGTCCCTTTTCTGGAAAAGTGATGACCGCGGCGTTCCAGAGCCGCTCCAGTATATTGCCCGCCGTGAGACTAATCCCAACCCTTGCACCGACTGCAGTCGAGTTTGTCAGGTAGCGCATCGAGAATCCGAAATCGCATGTCGACGCCCACGATGGAGAGCCATCGTTGTTTGCGGCGTGATACAAGCAGTCGCCCCCGCCGACATGCTGGTAGATGATGTCGTCCAGATTCCGGAACCCGTCGCCGAGGGCGGCGGCGGGAGACCAGCGATTGCCCGGCCATTCCAGCGAGCCGAACACAGGATGGATCGATTCCAGCGCAGTGAGGAAGGCGCGGGTCCGGTCTGCATATTCGCGCAAATCGAGACTTCTGTTCGCCCAATAAACGCCAACGTAGAGACAATCCTGCAATGTCATGGTAACTCCCTGGGAGCGAACACGAATGTGATTCCGGTAATTTCTTGGGATTCGAAATATGCTTTCACTACTTCCATCGTTTCCTGGTTACTGAAATGCCATTCGATAGGTGTACCCTTGGCTGCGGCGATCTGATTGCGCGCCTCTCTCGCAGTATCCTCCTGCCAGATATCTCCCCGGTCCGCCGGCGGCCACTTGTTCCAGTCTTTCGCGTCCAGTAGCACACCCCGATCGGGGTCGTAACCGTCAAACATGACTTTACCGCTGCAGGTCGACGCACACGGTACTTCGTACTCTATCCCGCGCCTCACACCAACAACTTGCTCCTGGTATTCCACTCCACCACTGCGGTTTTGCTTTTCCCACGTGCCAGGCCCGCCTTCCGATTTGCCAATGAGTCCGTCGTGTCCTCGTAGAAACGGACACCGTGCATTATGAGCCCATATGCCGGCGGTACCGACGAAGTAATTCGAGGTCCCGGCAACACCGAAGTTGAATACTTGCAAAGGACGGGAAACCACATCGTTTCGAACGACAAGGACGTCGCCTTTTGCACCAGCTAACACATCGCCGGCAACGACCGCCTTCGCCTCGGTCCATCCCTTGCCCTGAACCCATAGTGGATGCTCGTCGGTGATCCGGTAGTTTTCTGCGTCGGTGGCGAGCAGCCGATAGCTCGGTGCAATCCGGTCGAAGGTCTGCACAACCCCTTGCGCCCGATCGTCAAAACTGGTTTCGTGACGAGATGCGACCTCTTGCCCCCGATTGATTCGCTCGATCGGGATCATGCCGGTTGGCGTCAGTACCAGAGTCCCGGCACCGAAACTGGCACAACCGTATTCGGGTTTTAACGAATCGACTGCCTTGTCCAGCTTGCCCCCGTATTGCACCAACCGCTTGGTGAGCTTGAGCGCCAGCGCCGGACTGACGTAAGAGCCGATCACTTTGCCCAGGTCGTAGGCACCGCACTGCGTCGCCTTCGTCAGCGCGTCGACTGCCTCCTGACCGAGCAATTGCCCAAGCATCGCCACAGTGCCAACCGGATCGTTGACGAAAGATGTCGCCAGTGCACCAATCCCTTCGAGCACTTCGCCAAGGTTCGTCACCATGTGCCAAAGGTCGCCAAGCTGGTCTTTCAGCCCGTTCAGCAGGCCGTTGCCGAACTGGATCGCGTCGCCAAATTGCCCGAGCGCGCCCTCGCCCCAGCCGCCACCCTTCCCCGGCGCCTTTTCGCACACGTCCTCCAGGAAGCGACAATTGTTCTGCCGTGCCCAGTCCTGGCGCGCCTCGCGCGATGCGAAGCAGGTCGGCGGGTGGTCGCAAATCCGGAACTGGATGCCGCCGGGCTGGGGCGGCGGCTGCGTCTGTGCGAATGCCGTCACGACCTGCATGAACCCCAGCACGCAGACCAGCGCGAAGAGAGGAAGGCGCCGCAGCATCGCGCCCAAGGGCATGCCTAGAAACATTCTGGTTCTCCTGGATTGCCGGGATCGGTCGGATCGGGACCGCCCGGGTTGCCCGGGCCGCCCGGATTTCCCGGGTTGCCCGGGTTACCCGGATTGCCCGGGGTGCCGGGCGTGCCGGTGTCCGGCGGGACCGTGGAGCCGCCGCCGGGTGCGCCGGGCAGGTTCGATGCGTAGAACGACGACTGCATGCGCACGACGGCCTCGCTGCGCACGGGAATCCGGATGCCGCTCAGGCCTGCACCCGCGCAGTCCGTCGCCGGTGTGGCGCCGGCGGTGCCGAAGGGGTTGCTCATCGCGTTGCCCGGCGCGCCCGCCGTGCCGCCCAGCGCCATGCGCAGCATGCGGTCGACCACCGGGACGATGAGGCGAAAGCAGTAGGTCA
>DAMCRY010000060.1:0-14006 GCA_032115075.1 Massilia sp. | reverse complement strand
CGCGTCGACCTCGCGCGGCTCGGCCAGCGCGACTTTCGCGCAGGGTTCGCCGCGCGCCGGGTTGTAGACGTCGGCCTGGCGCGTGCCATCCGCATGCGCCGGCTGGCCGTTGATGAAGTGGGAGATCAGTTCCATGCGTGGTCCAGTAGTTTCAGTCCAGGTTTTTCAGGATGGTCGCGAGCTTGCCGAACAACTCGTCGATGTGCGTCTTCTCGAGGACGAGCGGCGGCGACAGCGCGATGATGTCGCCGGTCACGCGGATCAGGATGCCGTCGGCGAAGGCCTGCTTGAAGGCGGCGTAGGCGCGTGCGCCCGGCCTGCCGGCGATGGGCTCCAGCTCGATGCCGGCCACCAGGCCGATCGAGCGCAGGTCGATCACGTGCGGCAGGCCGCGCAGCGAATGCAGCGCATCCTCGAAGTAAGGCTGCAGCGCCTTCGCGTTCTCGATGATGTCCTGCTCACGGAAGACCTGCAGGGTGGCGATGCCGGCGGCGCAGGCCAGTGGGTGGCCGGAATAGGTATAGCCGTGGAACAGCTCGATGCCCGGCGGCGCGTCCATGAAGGCGTCGTGGATGAAGCGCTTCGAGAACACGGCGCCCATCGGCACCACGCCGTTCGTGATGCCTTTCGCGGTCGTCATCATGTCCGGCTCGACGCCGAAATAGTCGCTCGCGAAAGGCGTGGTCAGGCGGCCGAAGCCGGTGATGACTTCGTCGAAGATCAGCAGGATGCCGTGCTTGTCGCAGATCTCGCGCAGGCGCTTGAGGTAGCCCTTGGGCGGCACCAGCACGCCGGTGGAACCGGACACCGGCTCGATGATCACGGCCGCGATGGTGGAGGCATCGTGCAGGGTGACCAGGCGTTCCAGCTCGTCGGCCAGCTCGGCGCCGAAGTCCGGTTCGCCGCGCGAGAACGCATTCTTGAGGAGGTTGTGCGTATGCGGCAGGTGGTCGACGCCGGGCAGCAGCGGACCGAAGCTCTTGCGGTTGTTGCCGATGCCGCCCACCGACAGGCCGCCGAAGCCGACCCCGTGGTAGCCGCGCTCGCGGCCGATCAGCCGGGTACGCCCGCCCTCCCCGCGCGCCTTGTGGTAGGCCAGCGCGATCTTGAGCGCCGTGTCCACCGCCTCGGAGCCGGAGTTCGTATAGAAGACGTGGCCGAACTTGTGGCCGGTGTACTCCATCAATTGTTCCGCCAGGTCGAACGCGGCCGGGTGGCCCATCTGGAAGGTGGGCGCGAAGTCGAGCTGGCCGACCATCTCGCTCACGGCCTGGATGATGCGCGGCTGGGCATGGCCGCAGGGCACGCACCAGAGGCCGGCGGTGCCGTCGAGGATACGGTTGCCGTCCACGTCCTTGTAGTACATCCCTTCGGCGGACACGAGCAGCCGCGGGCTGGCCTTGAAGTCGCGATTATTGGTGAAGGGCATCCAGAATGCGGACATCGAGCTGGGCCTGGACTCGTTCATATGCGTCTCCCCTTGCCGTGGTGGCGAAAATTTGTACCCGTTGGCAAATATTGATCAATAATAAACATCAAGGCAATACCGGCACGGATATATCGAGAAAAAAAGCCAAGCGCAGGCCGCTCATGCGGCAACTGCCTGGCAGCGCGTCGGGGCCATCTCGACGATGGTAAACGAGCGCGGCCCGGCAACGGCACGAAAATGCCTTCGCTTAGACAATTCGCAAGTGCAATGGCGTCAGCACATACATTGTCGGCAGGCTGTCACTTCCGTCGCATGGAATACCTTGGCGTGCCGGTGCTATCATGCATGAATAACAACAACTTTCGCCTATGTCCAGCTACCCTACTCCGATCCTCACGACCGACCGGCTCACCCTGCGTCCTTTCACGCCGGACGATGCCGCCGACCTGATGGCCGTCTTTTCCGATCCCGAAGTGATGCATTACTGGAGCAGCGAGCCCTGGACCTCGATCCGCGACGCCGAAGCCATGATCGAACAGGCGCTCGGCTGCTACCGCGAGCAGTCCGACGTCCGCTTCGCCATCGAACTGGCCAGTACCGGCGAGGTGATCGGCGCCCTCAACCTGCACCGCTTCTTCCCGCGCAACCGCCGCTGCGAGATCGGCTACGCCCTCGGCCGCGCGCACTGGGGGCGGGGCTACGCCAGCGAGGCGCTCGCCGCAGGCATCGACTACGCCTTCCACGAGCTGCGCCTGAACCGCATCGAGGCCGACATCGATCCGCGCAACACCGCCTCGGCCGCCCTGCTGGAACGGCTGGGCTTCCGCAAGGAGGGCTACATGCCGGAACGCTGGTTCGTGCACGGTGAAATGGCCGACACGGTCAACTACGGCCTGCTCAAGCGTTACTGGGACGCGCGCGGCGGCCGCTGAGCGCTTCCCGCCTATCCGTCATCCCTACCGCCAGACCCGGGAATCCGACCGTTCGTCGGATGACCGTGGCGCGCGCGCCGTCCCCGTCCTACAGTAGCGCCATCATCTCTACCAAAGGACCTGCCGCATGAAAACCGCCTTCCGCTCCGCTTTCAGCAACTTCGTCGCCGACATGGAAGACATCGGCCGCAAATGCAACCGCGCCGTGCGCACCGGTGCGCGCAGCCTGGCCGCCCTGCCCTGGCCGGCGCTGCTGGCCGTGTCCATCGTGCTGGCCTGCCTGCTGACCATCGTGCCGCTGGCACTGACCCTGTTCGTCGGCTTCCTGCTGCTGAAATTCGTCGCGACGGCCCTGTTCGGCCGCCGTCCGCAACAGATCGTGGAGTAAGTCATGGCCGCCGCTCCGATCAACCGCGCACTCGACTTCGTGCGCGAAGCCGTCAACGAAGCCAGCGTCCTGTGGTGGCGCTTCTTCGACTGGCTGGCGCTGGTCGAGTGGCGCCAGCTCTACGTGACCTGGTTCCTGGTCTTCGTCTTCGGCATCCTGCTCAACCTGACCGAGCCGGCCGTCTGGTTCATCCTGATCTCCTTCGGCGTGAAGGTGCTGGCCGGCGGCAAGCGGCGCGCCGAACTCGAGGCCCGGGAAGCCTCGGACAAGGCCAACGTCGCCACCCTCGAGCGGCGCCTGATGGAAGCGCAGATGGCCACCCTGCAGGCCCAGGTCGAGCCGCACTTCCTGTTCAATACCCTGGCCCTGATCGGCCAGCTGATCGAGACCGACCCGAAGGAAGCGGCGCGCGTGCACGCCCACCTGATCGAATACCTGCGCTCCTCGCTGCCGCAGATGCGCGCCGGCGGGGTCGCCAGCCTCGGCACCCTCGGCAAGCAGGTCGAGCTGTCGCGCGCCTACCTGGCCATCATGCAGGCACGCATGAAGGAACGCCTCGCCGTGCGCTTCGAGGTGCCGGACTTCCTCGGCAGCGCGCCGTTCCCGCCGATGATGCTGCAGACCCTGATCGAGAACGCGATCAAGCACGGCCTCGAGCCGAAGGTGGCGGGCGGCACCATCGTCGTGCGCGGCCACGTGGAAGGCGCGACCCTGCACGTCGACGTGTGCGACGATGGCGTCGGCATCGACCTGCACGCCGACGAAGGCGTGGGCCTGGCCAACATCCGCGAGCGCCTGGCCCTGCTGTACGGGAAGAATGCCGAGCTGGTGATCGAGATGCCCGCGGGCGGGGGCGCCTGCGCCTCGATCCGCCTGCCCTACCGGATGACGGAGTTCGACTGATGGCCCTGACTGCATTGATCGCGGACGACGAAGCGCCGCTGCGGGAACAGCTGCGCATGCGCCTGAACGAGGTCTGGCCCGAGCTGCGCATCGTGGCCGAAGCCGCCAACGGCGCGGAAGCCGTGGCCATGGCGGCGCAGCACGCGCCCGACATCGTCTTCCTCGACATCCGCATGCCGGGCATGGGCGGCATCGACGCCGCCAGGCAGCTGTACGACCGCTGCCACATCGTGTTCGCCACTGCCTACGACCAGTACGCGCTGGACGCTTTCGAGCAGGGCGCGATCGACTATCTGCTGAAACCGGTGACGCCGGCGCGCCTGCAGACCACCTGCGAACGGCTGCGCCGGCGCCTGGCGGACCACGCCCAGCCTCCGCAGGACATCGGCGCGCAGCTGGCCGAGCTGGGTGCGCTGCTCAAGGGAGGCGGCGCGGCGAAGCCGAACTACCTGCGCTGGATCCAGGCCCAGGTGGGCGGCAGCCTGCGCATGGTCAGCACCCGCGAGATCCTGTTCTTCCAGGCCGACGACAAGTACACCTGCGTGCAGACCGCCACCGCCCAGCTCCTGATCCGCAAGACCCTCAAGGAGCTGGCGGACGAGCTGGACCCGGACGAGTTCTGGCGCATCCACCGCTCGACCCTGGTGCGGGTGGACGCGATCGCCGAAGTCACGCGCGACGCGCGCGGACGGCAGATGGTCAGGCTGCGCAACTTCCCCGAACTGCTGGAAGTCAGCCGGAATCACGGCCACCTGTTCCAGCAGATGTAGGGCTCAGGCCTCCCGCGCTTCAGCCGAACAGGCCTTCGTCGGAACCGTCCCCGTCGAAGAAGCCGCCGCTGCTCTCGATCCCGCCCTCGGGACCGAGCAGGCCGTCGCCGCTCCCGATGTCGTTCAGGCCGGCCTGGTCGGCCAGCGAACTGCCCGACAGGTCGCCGCCGCCAGCCAGGCTGTCGCCGCCCAGCAGGTGAGCGCCGCCCTGGCCGCCGTGGTCGTGGAACAGGTTGTCCAGGCCGTGGAACAGGAAGCTGCCCGCCGCCACGCCCGCCGCGGTGGCCGCGATCGAGCCGAGCAGCCCGCCACCGCCGCCCCCACGCAGGAAGCCGCCGCCGAACGAGCCCGGTGCGGCGTGCTGGTAGTGCATGTGGTGGGATGACGGGTGGCTGACCTGCCGGCGGTTGCCCCAGCTGTACGGGTCGAGGAAGCCGCCGCGGCTTCCCTGCTGTTGCTGCACCTGGCTTTCGAGCGCCGCGATCTGGGCGCGCGCACTGTCGAGCGCCTGCTCCATCAGCAGGGCGCGCTGGACCAGCAGGTAGGCGGCATCGGGCTGCTGGGCGACGGCGCGCTGGATGAGCGCGTCGGCCTCGGGGTCTTTCTGGATACCTCGGGCCTGGACCAGCTGGGCGAGGAAGTCATGCAGTTTCTGGGTGTCGGATGGGCTCATGAGGTGCTCCTCATCGTGGATGTGGTTAAAACTGCATGTTGTGGGAGTAGCGGGGATTTCAAGGGCGGCAACCCTGCCGTGGCCCCATGCCCGCCGCTGGTGCTCACGATGCGCTTCGGCGGGCGGACTCGATGCCGTCCTGGTCAGGCTGGAAAGCGCCGTTGTGGTCGGAAATCACCATTGTGTGGATGTTGGAAGACTGGCCGGGCACACCATTGCTTTGTTCGAAGAAGCAGCTCAACCCTTCCTCTAGCATCAGTCGCTCGACGAAGCTGAGATCGCTCTCCTCATGTTGGGCGGTGAGACGGCGTTTCGGATAAGAAGCCGGCTCGGCAACGTCGAATCGCCATGAGGGCGCCATGCAGCCCCGCCGGACATGGCTGCCAAACACGACGTCCAGGATGTCGAACACATTCATGTCCTGGAAGACGCGGCGGCTGCCGCGCGACAGGAAGCGCGTCCACGGCTCGACATTCAGCAGCCCCGTTCCGCAAGGCGCCTTCAATCGGATCAGGCGCTCATTCTCTGTCGAGCACGACATGGATATCTTGATTTCGTGAACAGACTCCAGCATCGCTTCCTCCGTTCAAACTCCCTGGTTCTTGCGATTACACGTCCGAGGCATGGCCTTTCCATTGAGCAAAATCACGATCGTTGACTGAAGGCACTATTCATCAAAGAAAAAGCGCTGCAGCCTTCCAGCTTGCAGCGCTTGCGCAACTCCGGTCACGAAGTTGCGTGACCAAATGAGGCATCAGCCGTTAAGGTCCCGCCCACCGAACGCATTCGGCAGCTGCTCGGCAGCCGTGGTCTCGAACACATCGCCCTTCAGGTTGGTCAACACCACCGGCAGCGCATTGCCGCCCAGTTCCAGGATCACCTGGCGGCAGGCGCCGCACGGCGCGATCGGGCCGTCGGTCTGGCCGATCACGGCCAGCGCCGTGAAGTCGCCCGGCTTGTAGCCGTGGGCGATGGCGCTGAAGAAGGCGGTGCGCTCGGCGCAGTTGCACAGGCCATAGGAGGCGTTTTCCACGTTACAGCCGCGGAAGATGCGGCCATCCCTGCACTCGAGCGCGGCGCCGACCTGGAACTTCGAATACGGGGTGTAGGCCAGCTCGCGCGCGGCGCGCGCTTCGTCGATCAGTTTTGCATACTTCATGTCGGGTTCTCAGGAACGGATGGTACGGTAGATCATCGGTTCCGCAACGGGCTTTTCGGCGCCGATGCGGTAAGCGGCCTGCACCTGGCGCACCGCCTGCTCGGCGGCTTCCTGGGAACGCGCATGGACCATCGCCAGCGGCTGGCCGACGGCGATGCTGTCACCCAGTTCCACCAATCCGGTCAGGCCGACGGCGAAGTCGATCGAGTCCTGCGGACGCACGCGTCCGCCGCCCAGCGCGACCACGGCCAGGCCCAGGCCGCGGGTGTCGACCGAGCTCGCGTAACCGGCCTGCAGCGCCGGCGCAGGCACGATGACCGGCGCGGTTTCCAGGTGCGCGTCCGGCTTGTCCATCAGGTCGGCCGGGCCGCCCAGGGCAGTGACCATGCGCGCGAAACGCTCGGCCGCTTCGCCCGAATCCAGCGCCGCCTGCAGCTTCGCGCGCGCTTCGCCGTCGTTGGCGGCGAGTCCCGAGATCACCAGCATCTCGGCGCACAGCGCCATCGTCACTTCGTGCAGGCGACTCGGACGCGACTTGCCGGTCAGGTAGTCGATCGCGACGCGCACTTCGACGGCGTTGCCGGCGGCGTGGCAGAGCGACTCGTTCATGCCGGTCAGGATCGCCGAGGTGGGGGTGCCGGCGTTCGTGCCGACGTGGACGATGCTCTCGGCCAGCTCCACCGATTTCTCGTAGGTCGGCATGAAGGCGCCGCTGCCGACCTTCACGTCCATCACGAGTGCGTCGAGGCCCGCCGCCAGCTTTTTCGACAGGATCGAGCCGGTGATCATGGCCACCGATTCCACGGTCGCCGTGGTGTCGCGGATGCTGTAGAAGCGCTTGTCGGCCGGCGCCAGCTGCGCGGTCTGGCCGATGATGGCCACGCCGACGTCCTTGACGACCTGGCGGAATTTGTCCGGGTCCGGCACCGTGCTGTAGCCGGGGATCGAATCGAATTTATCCAGGGTGCCGCCGGTATGGCCCAGGCCGCGGCCCGAGATCATCGGCACGAAACCGCCGCAGGCGGCGATCATCGGGCCGAGCATCAGGGAGACCACGTCGCCGACGCCGCCGGTCGAGTGCTTGTCGACCACCGGGCCCGGCAGGTCCAGCGACTTCCACTCCATCACCAGGCCCGAATCGCGCATCGCCAGCGTGAAGGCGACGCGTTCGTCCATGGTCATGTCGTTGAAGTAGACGGCCATCGCGAGGGCGGCGATCTGGCCTTCGGTGGTGCTGCCGTCCGGGATGCCGCGCACGAAGAACTGGATCTCTTCGGCGCTCAGGACGCCGCCGTCACGCTTTTTGCGGACGATTTCTTGGGGGAGGAACATGATGCTTCCTTGTAAACCGTTTTAAGTGTTATCTCTGAAACGTCATTCCCGCGCAGGCGGGAATCCAGGTTCGCACGCATGCTGCCTACGCTCGACGTAAGTGGCACGCTACGGAATTGGATTCCCGCCTTCGCGGGAATGACGGTACATAAGCTGTTTGTATTTAGACGCCGTATGGAATCCAGACGTTCTTCACCTGGCTCGCATGCTGCAGCACCGTGCGGCCGCAGGCCTGCTTGGCATCGAACCAGTCGCGGCCCTTGGCGCCGCCGGTCCAGGTGCGCTTGAGCGAATCCGCCGACAGGCGCTCCACTTCCGCGCAGCCCTCGGCCGAACCGTCGTGGCGCCACACGGCATCCACGTCCGCGTGCGAGGCCAGCGTGCGCGCCAGCTCGGAAGCCGAGCCGGTGACGATGTTGAGCGCGCCGCCCGGCAGGTCCGAGGTATCCAGCACCTGATAGAGGTCGGTCGCCGACAGCGGATGCGCTTCCGACGGCACCGCCACCACGCGGTTGCCCAGCGCCAGCGCCGGGGCGACCAGCGAGATGAAGCCCAGCAGCGGGTTTTCGTTCGGGCACACGATGCCGATCACGCCGACCGGCTCGTTCAGTGCCACGGTGATGCCGTGCATCGGCGGCTGGTGGGCTGCGCCGTCGTACTTGTCGCACCACGCCGCCCAGTAGAACAGGCGCTCGATCGAGGCCTGCACTTCGCGGGCGGCGCCTTTCGAACCGGTCTGCGCGGCGATGCGCTGGGCGAATTCGTCGGCGCGGATCGCCAGGTTCTCGGCGATGTAGTACAGGACTTGCGCGCGGTTGTGCGCGGTGGCCTTGGACCAGCCGGCCGCCTTGTGCGCCGCTTCCACGGCGTTGCGGATGTCCTTGCGGTTGCCTTCGCCGACGTCGGCCAGGAAGGCGCCGTTGGCGCCATTGATGGCGCGGCTGTAGGCGCCGTCCGGGCGCGCCTGCTTGCCGCCGATGTAGAGCTTGGCGGTGCGGTCGATGGCGAACGGGCTGCCTTCGTCCGACGGCTTGACGCGACCTTTTTCAGCGACAACCGGCGCTGCCGGACGTGCGTCTTCCGCCAGCGGCGTCAGGTACTCGTACATGCCTTCCTTGCCGCCTTCGCGGCCGAAGCCCGATTCCTTGTAGCCGCCGAAGCCGCAGGCTGCGTCGAACTGGTTGGCGGTGTTGATCCACACCACGCCGGCCTTGATCTGCGGCGCCACGTCCAGCGCCAGCGAGATCGATTCCGACCACACGCAGGCGGCCAGGCCGTAGACGGTGTTGTTCGCCAGCTGCACCGCCTCGCTCGGAGTGCGGAAGCTCATCGCCACCAGCACCGGGCCGAAGATCTCGGCTTGTGCGACGGCGGCCGAGGTCGAAGCGCCGGTGATCAGGGTCGGCAGGTACCAGGAGCCTGCGGTCGGCGCTTCGCACGAAGGCTGCCAGATTTCGCAACCTTCCGCACGTGCCGATTCCACCAGGCCGTGGATGCGCTGCTGCTGGATCGGGTCGACCAGCGCGCCGATGTCGTTCGATTTATCCAGCGGCGAACCGACGCGCAGGTTCTGCATGCGCGCCTTCACCTTGGCGATGAAGCGCTCGTAGATCGACTCCTGCACCAGCAGGCGCGAACCTGCGCAGCAGACCTGGCCCTGGTTGAACCAGATCGAATCGACCAGGCCTTCCACGGCCGCGTCGAGGTCGGCGTCGTCGAACACGATGAAGGGCGACTTGCCGCCCAGTTCCAGCGACAGTTTTTTACCGGTGCCGGCGGTGGCCTTGCGGATGATGCGGCCGACTTCCGTGGAACCGGTGAAGGCCAGCTTGTCGATGCCCGGGTGGTTCACGATGGCTTCGCCCACGGCGCCGTCGCCGGTGACGATGTTGACCACGCCCGCGGGCACGCCGGCCTGCTGGCAGATTTCGGCGAACAGCAAGGCGGTCAGCGGGGTGAACTCGGCCGGCTTGAACACGATGGTGTTACCGGCGGCCAGGGCCGGGGCGATCTTCCATGCCAGCATGAGCAGCGGGAAGTTCCACGGCACGATCTGGCCGACCACGCCCACGGCGCGGTAGTCGGCGAATTCTTCCGACTGCAGCGCGGCCCAGCCGGCGTGGTGGTAGAAGTGGCGCGCGGCCAGCGGCAGGTCGGCGTCGCGGGTTTCGCGGATGGTCTTGCCGTTGTCCAGGGTCTCGAGCACCGCGAACAGGCGCGCGTGCTTCTGCAGCAGGCGCGCCAGCGCATACATGATCTTCGCGCGGCCATGGCCACCCAGGGCCACCCAGCCCGGCTGGGCGCGGCGCGCGGCCTGCACGGCGCGTTCCACGTCCTCGTTCGTCGCCTGGGTCACCTGCGCCAGCTCGCTGCCGTCGGCAGGATTGCTGGTGGCGAAGGTGGACGCGGCTTCGCTCCACGCGCCATCGATGAACAAACCAAAACGGCGTCCATGCTGGTCCAGCCACGCGTTCGCTTCCTTGGTGCTTTCTGGTGCGGGGCCGTAATCCATAGTCTGAAGAATCTCTTTAATTGTTGGCATGACGAATCCGTTGGTGTTTATGGTTGCGCGTGGCGGTGGGCGGCCGAGTAGTTGCCGGTCACGTAGTGCTCGAGCTGGCGTTCGATGTCGGTCATCAGGCTCGAGGCGCCGATGCGGAACAGGTGCGGCTGCAGCCAGTCGTTGCCGAGTTCTTCCTTCATCACGGTGAGGTATTGCAGCGCGGCCTTGGCGGTGGAGACGCCGCCCGCCGGCTTGTAGCCGACCTGGAAGCCGGTCTGCTCGTAGTAGTCGCGGATCGCACGGGTCATCACCAGGGAAACCGGGATGGTGGCGTTGACGCCTTCCTTGCCGGTCGAGGTCTTGATGAAGTCGGCGCCAGCCATCATGCAGACCATCGAAGCCTTGGCCACGTTGTCCAGGGTGACGATGTCGCCGGTGGCGAGGATCGCCTTCACGTGCGCATCGCCGCAAGCCTGGCGGTAGGCCACCATCTCGTCGTACAGGGCTTGCCAGTTGCCGGTCAGGACGTGCTGGCGGGTGATCACGATGTCGATCTCGGTCGCGCCGGCGGCTACCGACAGTTCGATTTCGCGCAGCTTGGTTTCCAGGCTCGACAGGCCGGCCGGGAAGGCGGTCGACACGGCGGCGATCGGCAGGCGGCCCTGCAGCACTTTTACTGCCGGCTGAATCATCTCGTGGTAGACGCAGACGGCGCCGGTGGTGAGCGATTCCAGGCCGAGGGCCTGCATCAGGTCCGAACGCAGCGGGCGCATCGCCTTCATGCACAGGCGCTCGACGCGGCCCGGGGTATCGTCGCCGCCCAGGGTGGTCAGGTCCATGCACTCGATGGCGCGGACCAGCCAGGCAGCCTGGTATTCCTTCTTGACGGTGCGGCGGTTCGCCAGGCTGGCGGCGCGACGGTCGGCCGCGTTGCGGTTCACCTTGACGTGCTTGACCAGGCCGAGGTCGAGGCCGACGGCGGTGTTACGTTTGAAATCCAGGGGCTGGGTCATAGCAGTGCGGTTCCGTTCGAAAGAGGTTTGACGCCAAGGTGCTTGGCGAGCGTGGCGCCGATGTCCGAGAAGGTCGAGGCGATCGGCAGTTCCTGCGGGGCCACGTTCGGGCCGAAGAAGATCATCGGGATGTGCTCGCGGGTGTGGTCCGAGCCCGGCGCGGTCGGGTCGCAGCCGTGGTCGGCGGTGATCACGACCAAGTCGCCCTCCTTGAGCTTGCCCATGAATTCCGGCAGGCGCGCGTCGAGTTCGTGCAGCGCGTTCGAGTAGCCGGCGACGTCGCGGCGGTGGCCGAAGTGCATGTCGAAGTCGACGAAGTTCACGAAGGTCAGCGACTTGGAAGGCGCGGTGTCGGCGGTTTCGACCAGGCGGTCGAACAGGGCCATGTTGTCCGGGCCCTTGATCAGCTGGGTCACGCCCTGGGCCGCGAAGATGTCGCTGATCTTGCCCAGCGCGATGACTTCGCCGCCCTCGTTTTTCACATGATCCAGCAGCGTCGGCGCGGTCGGCGGCACGGCGTAGTCGTGGCGGTTCGAGGTGCGCTTGTACTTGCCGTTCTCGCCCAGGAAGGGACGCGCGATCACGCGGCCGATGTTGTAGGGCTTGACCAGTTCATACGCGGCCTCGCAGACTTCGTACAAACGTTCCAGGCCGAAGTGTTCTTCGTGCGCGGCGATCTGCAGCACCGAATCGGCCGAGGTGTAGAGGATCGGACGGCCAGTGGCGACATGCTCGTCGCCCAGCTCGTTGATGATCGTGGTGCCCGAGGCGTGGCAGTTGCCCAGCCAGCCCGGCACGCCGGTGATCTCCTGCAGCTTGTCGGTCAGCTCCTTCGGGAAGGACGGCACGGTCTTCGGGAAGTAGCCCCAGTCGAACAGCACCGGCACGCCGGCGATCTCCCAGTGGCCGCTCTGCGTGTCCTTGCCGGTCGACTGCTCGCGTGCGACGCCCCAGGCGCCGGTGAAACCTTCGCGCAGGTCGAAGCCAGGCGCCCACGCGCCGCTGGCCTTGTGCGCGGCGGCCGCGAGGCCGAGGCGTTCCAGGTTGGGCAGCGCCATCGGCTTGCCCTCTTTCGCGGCCCACTCGGCGATGTGGCCGAAGGTGTCGGCGCCCGCGTCGCCGTATTTGCCGGCGTCGGGCAGCGCGCCCAGGCCGAAGGAGTCCAGCAGGAGGATGAATGCGCGTGACATTGGATGGTCCTCGGGTAGTTAAGCTTGCGGAGCTTCCGCGCGCGGGATCGCGCCCAGGCGCTCGATGAACGAGTGGATCAGGGTGACCAGGTCCTTGGCCGCGACGGCCGCGTACTTCAGGGTCTGCTCGTGCGACAGCGGGAACGGGGTCAATCCCTCGGCCAGGTTGGTGATCGCCGAGATGCCGGCCACCTTCAGGCCGCAGTGGCGCGCCGAGATCACTTCCGGCACCACCGACATGCCGACCACGTCGGCGCCCAGCGCCTTGAAGGCGCGGATTTCGGCGGCGGTCTCGAAGTTCGGTCCCGGGCAGGCCAGGTACACGCCTTCGTTCAGGGTGATGCCCTTGGCGGCCGCGGTTTCCTTGATCAGGGCGCGCAGCTCGGCGTCGTAGGCATTGGCCATGCTGAAGAAGCGCGGGCCGAAGCGCTCGTCGTTCGGGCCGGCCATCGGGCTGCCCGGCAGCAGGTTGATGTGGTCGTTCAGCACGACGACGCTGCCGGCGTCCACTTCGGGGCGCAGCGAGCCGGCGGCATTGGTCACCAGGAGCATCTCGCAGCCGATCAGCTTGAAGGTGCGCACGGCCGAGGTCATCACGTTGGCGCCATAGCCTTCGTAGAAGTGGCCGCGGCCCTTCATGCACACCACCGGCACGCCGGCGAGGGTGCCCAGCACCAGCTCGCCCGCGTGGCCGTGCACGGTGCTGATCGGGAAGCCCGGCAGGTCGGCGTAGCTGATCGACACCGCATCGAGCATCTGCTCGGCCAGCACGCCCAGGCCCGAGCCCAGGATGAGTGCGGCGCGCGGCGCGAAACCGGGTTTGCGCGCCTTGATGACTTCTGCTGCTTCGAATGGGGTGTTGCTGAACATGATCGTCCTTGTGGAATGCGGGGTGTCGGGAGAAATGAGGAGGGGCTGGCACTGTTCTTGCAGCTGGCTTTCCTGATGGAGAGCTATCGCAGGGACATATCAGCCTGAATATTATAACTATGCATGACGGGCGATATGTATGGCAAATACCATTTTTCTTGTCGATTTATTGATTTAAAAAATAAATCAAAACCTGTATCGTTGACATGCAGATACATCAACATCGAATGAGTTGACTTGGGACAAACATTTGTCTAGCATTATCAAACAATTGTTTAATCAACCGATCGACCGTGATGCCACCCGTGAGCGAGCTGCCGAAAAAAGAACAGCTATATGAGCTGATCCGCGCGAACCCTTTCATTTCGCAACAGGATCTCGCGGCCCAGTGCGGCCTGTCGCGCTCCGCCGTGGCCAACTACATCGCCACCCTGGTGCGCGAACGCCGCATCCTGGGACGCGCCTACGTGCTGCCCGACCGCCGCCCGATCCTGTGCATCGGCGCGGCCAACCTGGACCGCAAGCTGCGCACCCTCGACAAACTCGTTCCCGGCACCTCGAACCCGGCCACCCAGAGCGAATCCTTCGGCGGCGTGGCCCGCAACATCGCGGAAAACCTGGCGCGCCTGGGCGCGCCGAGCGCCCTGATCACGGCGGTCGGCAACGACGCCTCCGGCCGCGCCCTGCTCGCCCACCTCGACGAGGCCGGCATCGACACCCGCGGCACCCTGCGCCTGGACGGCGTCGCCAGCGGGACCTACACGGCGGTGCTGGACCGCGACGGCGAAATGACGGTGGCGCTGGCCGACATGGCCTGCAACGACCACCTGACTCCGGACTTCCT
>DAMCRY010000059.1:13783-14039 GCA_032115075.1 Massilia sp. | reverse complement strand
CGCGCCGTGCCGGTGGCGGCGCCCGGCGGGGCCGAGATCCAGGCCCGGCTCGACCACCTGTTCCGCCACAACGACCGCGACGACGTCGGCGACTGGGCCACCGGCCTGCTGCGCCGCTACGTCGAGGACTACCGCCTGAAGCGCGAGGTGGCGCCATGAGCCTCGCTTTCAGCGGCCTCTCGGTCGAGGAACTGATGCAAGGCGTCGAGGACCTGCCCTCGCTGCCGGCCGTCGTGATGGAACTGCTGGGCAGCAT
>DAMCRY010000059.1:0-13721 GCA_032115075.1 Massilia sp. | reverse complement strand
AGGTGGCGAGCGACCCGGCGCTGATGGCCAAGACCCTGCGCCTGGCGAATTCCTCGGCCTACGGGCTGCAGGTCAAGGCGACCACGATCCAGCAAGCCACGACCTTCCTCGGCTTCGAGACCATGCGCAACCTGATCACGGCCGCGGCCCTGACGGGCTGCTTCCCGGCCGGCCGTTGCCCCGGCTTCAACGACCGCGCCTTCTGGCGCCACTCGATCGCCACCGCCGCCTGCGCGCGGACCCTGGCGCGGCGCCTGCGCTTCAATCCGGACTACGCCTTCACGGCCGGCCTGCTGCACGGCATCGGCCGCCTGGTGCTGGTGTCGCGCTTCCCGGAGCGCTACCAGGCCGTGCTGTCCCTGCGCGACAAGCGCGACTGCGACCTGGTCGAGGCCGAACGCGCGCTGCTGGGCATCGACCACGTCGACGCGGGCGTCGCCCTGGCCGAGCACTGGCATTTCTCCGACACCATGCGCCAGGCCATCGCCTTCTACCGCACGCCGGAAGCGCCGGGCGCCGGCTTCCTCGCGACCATCGTGCACGTGGCGAGCGCGGTCGTGCATGCGCTGGACCTGGCCGGCAATCCGGACGAGCTGGCGCCGCGCGTGTCGGCGGTGGCCTGGACGGCGCTGGGGATGTCGGAAAAAGCGTGGCTGCAGGCCTTCCACGAAACGGAGCTGCAGGTCGACGAGATGGCGGCCATCCTGATGGCCTGAAAAAAAACGGCCGTATCGACGGCCCGGAGGGAATGCTGGCCGAACTGGCCCTATGAAGCTGATAAGCTGAAACCGATGCAGCACGGTGGCCGGCGGAACCGGCGCGGCGCCGGCGCTCTATCGGAGCGCGGCGCCGCAGCCCGCTGGCGCCGAAGGCATGACAGGCGCGGCCGTCATGCCCACGGCATCAGTGAGCATAATTGCCGGACGAGGACGACTGGTTCTCGCTGGACCCTTGCTGTTGTTGCTGCTGCGGTTGCTGCGCCTGCTGCTGGGCTGCTGCCGCTGCGGCGGCCTGGGCTGCCTTCTCTTCCGGCTTCGGGCGGCCCTGGGCATCCGACAGGCGGTACTTGGTGCGGCGGTCGCCCATCAGGTCGCGCAGGTCACGGATGCTCATGCCGGTCACTTCGTGCATGCGGATCAGCAGCGAGGCGCCGACCGGCAGGCGGTGGTGGCGGATCTTGCTGAT
Organism: Massilia sp.; assembly: GCA_032115075.1. GTDB lineage: Bacteria > Pseudomonadota > Gammaproteobacteria > Burkholderiales > Burkholderiaceae_D > Telluria. The sequence continues at coordinate 12,536 of DAMCRY010000059.1, read as the reverse complement.
GACCGGCGGCGCCACTTCCAGCATGCGCGACAGCGCGGCATCGTTTTTCAGCTGCATCTTGCCGAGCAGGATGTCGAGCAGGTGGTTCGGGTTGTAGCTTTCTTGCGAAGACAAAGCATGGTGCTGTTGTGCCATGATGTATACCTCTTAAGTTGGTTAAAATAGTTCCCTTACGAACTTTTGTTAAAAGCGACTCCATCAACATAAGTTCCCGGACTACTCTCGAGGAAATTAAACAGGGTGTTCCTGAAAATCTCCTTAAAGAAACGTACCGGACCGCATGCCCCCGCGTACCTCTCCCCACATGCGCACTTGTCTTTCGAACAAATTATCAGGCCCATACGCCCTCAGTACACCCGAGCTGCGCATGTGACTCATTGTCAGAAATCAAGCTATCGTGTGGAAAGCTTGTCACATAGGCATTTCAGCACATGGGGATGTTTTGTGGCGCACGCAAGAGATTTCCGCAATAAATTTTCCTAATCAGAAGTTGACTGGAAGCCGTTGATTTACAAGAAGAAAGAGTTTGATCTCTGCATGGTCTTCCAGAATTGTTTCCGGATCGGTTAGGGAACTCACATTTAACAATCTAAACAGACATGCAACGACTTTAGGTTAAGAAACTTATCATTCCTAGCGGCATATAATTGGGGCGCACGGGCCAATTCCGGGCCCGCCCGATGATTTACGATAAACTGGATGCCGGTATTGCCACGGCGTCCGCTCTTTCTTTCACACAGCTTTCCATGCAGAAAAAAGTATTCATCAAGACCTTCGGCTGCCAGATGAACGAGTACGACTCGGACAAGATGGTCGACGTCCTCGGCGCCGCCGAAGGACTGGTCCGCACCGATTCGCCCGAAGACGCCGACGTCATCCTGCTGAACACCTGCTCCGTGCGCGAAAAGGCGCAGGAAAAAGTGTTTTCCGACCTGGGCCGCTTCAAGGCGCTCAAGCGCGACAAGCCGGACCTGGTGATCGGCGTGGGCGGCTGCGTGGCTTCGCAGGAAGGGGAAGCAATCGTCAAGCGCGCGCCGCACGTGGACGTGGTGTTCGGCCCGCAGACCCTGCACCGCCTGCCGCAGCTGATCCGCGAGCGCCGCAGCAGCGGCGCCGCCCAGGTCGACATCAGCTTCCCGGAGATCGAGAAGTTCGACCACCTGCCCCCGGCCAAGGTCGAGGGCCCGGTGGCCTACGTGTCGATCATGGAAGGCTGCAGCAAGTATTGCAGCTACTGCGTGGTGCCCTACACCCGCGGCGAGGAAGTCTCGCGTCCCTTCGAGGACGTGCTGACCGAATGCGCCGGCCTGGCCGCCCAGGGCGTGAAGGAAATCATGCTGCTGGGCCAGAACGTGAACGCCTACCGCGGCGCCATGGAAAGCGGCTCGGCCGACGGCAACATCGCCGACTTTGCGCTGCTGCTGGAATATATTGCCGATATCCCCGGCATCGAGCGCCTCCGCTACGTCACCAGCCACCCGAAGGAATTCACCCAGCGCCTGATCGACGCCTACGCGAAGATCCCGCAGTTGGTGAACCACATCTACCTGCCGGTGCAGCACGGTTCCGACCGCGTGCTCGGCGCCATGAAGCGCGGCTACACGGCGCTGGAATACAAGTCGATCATCCGCCGCATCCGCGCGGTGCGCCCGGAAATGGCCTTCTCGTCCGACTTCATCGTCGGCTTCCCGGGCGAGACCGACGCCGATTTCGAAGCGATGATGAAGCTGGTGGAAGACGTCGGCTTCGACAACAGCTTCAGCTTCATCTTCAGCAAGCGCCCCGGCACCCCGGCCGCCAACCTCGAGGACGACACCCCGCACGAGGTCAAGCTGGCGCGCCTGCAGCGCCTGCAGGCCCTGATCGACGCCAACACCCGCAAGTACAGCGCGGCCATGGTCGGCAGCGTGCAGCGCGTGCTGGTCGAGGGCCCGGCCAGGAAGGACCCGGGACAGTTGCAGGGCCGTACCGAAAACAACCGCGTGGTGAACTTCAGCGCCCTCGACGACGCCAGCCTGGTCGGCCAGCTGGTCGACGTGCGCATCACCGCCAGCCACGACTACTTCCTCCGCGGCGAACTCGTCGCCAACCTAGACACGATTGCCAAAGCCAGTTGAAAAACACACCCCAACAGCCTTCGTACTTCATTCCCGAGCCGCTCGACAACACGCGGCTCGCCCACCTGTGCGGCCCGCTCGACGAGAACCTGCGCCAGATCTCGGCCGCGCTCGACGTCACCATCTTCCGGCGCGGCGAGAAGTTCATCGTCAGCGGCACGAATGCCGAGCGCGCGGTCGAACTGCTGGAACGCTTCTACGCGGTGGCCAACAAGGTCGTGCCGATCGAGGAAGTGCAGCTGGCCCTGGTGGAACAGCGTTCCGGCCTGAAGCCCAAGGCGTCCGCGCCCGGCGCGACCGACGCGCCTGAGGCGCCGGCCGGGGACAAGCAGGAAGACCGCGATGCCGGCGACGAGGCCGCCGGCGAGGAACCGTCCGAGCTGGTCAGCCCGACCCTGAAGACCCGCCGCAGCGACCTGCGCGGCCGCACCGTGCACCAGATCCAGTACCTGAAGTCCGTGCTCGAGCACGACATCAGCTTCGGCATCGGCCCGGCCGGCACCGGCAAGACCTATCTTGCCGTGGCCTGCGCGGTGGATGCGCTGGAGCGCGACGCGGTCAAGCGCATCATCCTGACCCGCCCGGCGGTGGAAGCGGGCGAGCGCCTCGGCTTCCTGCCGGGCGACCTGAACCAGAAGGTCGATCCCTACCTGCGCCCGCTGTACGACGCGCTGTACGACCTGCTCGGCTTCGACCGCACCCAGAAGCTGTTCGAGAAGCAGGTGATCGAGATCGCCCCGCTGGCCTACATGCGCGGGCGCACCCTGAACCACGCCTTCGTGATCCTGGACGAAGCCCAGAACACGACGGTCGAGCAGATGAAGATGTTCCTGACCCGCATCGGCTTCGGCAGCAAGGCCGTGATCACCGGCGACGTGACCCAGGTCGACCTGCACAAGACCCAGCGCTCCGGACTGGTCGACGCCATGCACGTGCTGAAGAACGTGCGCGGCATCGGCTTCACGCAGTTCTCCAGCGTCGACGTGGTGCGCCATCCGCTGGTGGCGCGCATCATCGACGCCTACGAAACCAATTCCTCGATCGAGGAACTGGCCGCCTTACCCAAACCGACCCCTGTAAAAAATGCAAGAAAAAAAACATAAGCTCGACCTCGACGTCCAGTACGCCGACACCCGCCTGGAACAGGAGATCACGGAAGCCATGCTGCAGCGCTGGGTGGAAGCCGCCCTGCTGGGCCCGGCCGAACTGGCGATCCGCTTCGTCGACGCCGCCGAGGGCGAGGCCCTGAACCGCCAGTACCGCGGCAAGGACTACGCCACCAACGTGCTGACCTTCGCCTACAACGAGGGCGAGGAACTGGGCGAGGACGACCCGACCCAGGCCGACATCATCCTGTGCACCGACGTGCTGCTGCGCGAGGCCGAGGAACAGAAGAAGACGGTCGAGGAGCACGCCGCCCACCTGGTGGTGCACGGCGTGCTGCACGCCCAGGGCTACGACCACGAGCACGACGAGGAAGCCGAGGAGATGGAGCAGTTCGAGCGCGACATCATGGAAGTGCTGGGCTACCCCGACCCGTATTCCGAATGAAGCGCCGGATGGGCGGCCACGCCGCCCATTCCCATCGGCAACGGCACGCAAAATTGGGCGAACTGTCCTTTTCGTGTATGCTATGCCCATCGCAACAACGGCTTCACGCCAACTATGCCCGAGTATCCCAGTGACGTCCGATCGGACGCCAAACCCCACCGGTCGCTGCTTGAACGGCTGACCGCGCTTATCTCCCCCGAGCCTGAAAACCGCGCAGAACTCCTCGAAGTCCTGCACGAAGCCCACGAACGCAACCTGATCGACGCCGACGCACTCTCGATGATCGAGGGCGTGTTCCAGGTCTCCGACCTGTCCGTGCGCGACATCATGGTGCCGCGTTCGCAGATGGACGTGATCGACATCACCGACCCGATCGAAGAGTGGCTGCCCATCGTGCTGGAAACCCAGCACTCGCGCTTCCCCGCCATCGAGGGCGAACGCGACAAGGTGGTCGGCATCCTGCTGGCCAAGGACCTGCTGCGCTACTACGCCGAGGAATCCTTCGACGTGCGCAAGATGCTGCGCCCGGCGATCTTCATCCCGGAATCGAAGCGCCTGAACGTGCTGCTGCGCGACTTCCGCGCCAACCACAACCACATGGCCATCGTCGTCGACGAGTACAGCGGCGTGGCCGGCCTGATCACCATCGAGGACGTGCTCGAGCAGATCGTCGGCGACATCGAGGACGAGTACGACTTCGACGAGGAAGAGGACAACGTCCTGTCGATCAAGGAAGGCCAGCTGGGCCCGCGCTGGCGCGTCAAGGCGCTGACCGAGATCGAGCAGTTCAACGAAGAGATCGGCGCCGACCTGCCGGAGGACGACGTCGACACCATCGGCGGCCTGGTCGCCAGCCACCTCGGCCGCATGCCGCACAAGGGCGAGGTGTTCGACCTCGGCAACCTGCGCTTCGAGGTGCTGCGCGCCGACGCGCGCCAGATCCACGTGCTGCTGGTCGAAAAGCTGCCCGAGGCGCAGGACGACCACGACTGATGCTGCGCCGCCGTACCCAGCCTGACACCGCTTCCAAACCCGGCACCCGCGACGCCAGGCCTTCCCCGAAGGCCCTGGTGGCGATGGCGCTGGCAGGCGCCACCTCCCTGCTTTCCTTCGAGCCCTTCGGCTGGTGGCCGGTACAGTTCCTGTCCCTCGCCTGGTTTTTCTACCAGGTCGGCATGGGCACCTCCGCGCGCCGCGGAGTCTGGCTCGGCTGGGCCTTCGGCTTCGGCTGGTCGGTGGCCGGCATGCACTGGCTGTACATCGCCATCACCCGCTTCGGCGGCCTGCCCGCCATCCTCGGCGCGATCGCCATCGCCCTGCTCGGCCTCTACATGGGCCTGTTCGGCGCCTTCGCCGGCGGCGTCGCCAGCTGGCTGCGCCGCAAGTGGTCGCTGCCGGTCGCCGCCTTCGTGCTGCTGGTGCTGCCGGCAGTATGGGGCGTGTCGGAATGGATGCGCGGCTGGGTCTTCACCGGTTTTCCGTGGGCGGCTTCCGGCTACGCCCACAACGTCTCGCCGCTCGCCGGCTACGCGCCCATCCTCGGCGTCTACGGCCTCGGCGTGCTGGCGGCCCTGTGCGCCGGCTGCATCGTGATGCTGACCCAGCGCGCGCGCTGGCCGGCATTGAGCCTGTTCGCGGCCGTGATGATGGGCGGCTTCACCCTGACCTTCGTCGCATGGACCCACGAGGTCGGCCAGCCCTTGAGCGTGCGCCTGCTGCAGGGCGACGTGAAGCAGGAACAGAAATTCGACATGGCCCACCTGGTCGAGATCGTCGATCGCTACCACGGCATGATCACGGCGGCGCCGGCCGACCTGGTCGCCACGCCGGAAACCGCGATTCCGGTCACGCCGCAGCAGCTGCCCGACGGTTACCTCGCCTCCCTGCAGGAGTTCGCGGCCCGGACCCGCAGCCACCTGATGATCGGCATCCCGACCCTGGACAGCGAACGGCGCTATGCCAACAGCGTGATCGCGATCGATCCGCTCGGCCCGCGCAGCACGCAATCCTACCTCTACAACAAGTTCCACCTCGTGCCCTTCGGCGAGTTCATCCCGCCGGGCTTCCGCTGGTTCACCGACCTGATGAGCATCCCGCTGGGCGACCAGACCCGCGGCGAACCGCTGCAGGCGCCGTTCCCGATCAAGGACCAGCTGGTGCTGCCCAACATCTGCTACGAGGACGCCTTCGGCGAAGAGATCGCGGCCCAGCTGCGCAACGCGCCGAAGCCGGCGACCCTGCTGCTGAACGTGTCGAACCTGGCCTGGTACGGCGAATCGGTGGCGATCCCCCAGCACCTGCAGATCTCGCAGATGCGCGCCATCGAAACCGGCCGCCCGATGCTGCGCTCGACCAACAACGGCGCCACGGCCGTGATCGACGGCCGCGGCAAGGTGCTGCAGCGCCTGCCCTATTACGAGCGCGGCGTGCTGTCGGCGACAGTACGCGGGACCGAGGGTTTCACGCCCTATGTCCGCTTCGGCAACTACGCTTTCCTGCTGCTCGGCGGCCTGATGCTGCTCGGCGCCTGGTTCGCGGGCCGCCAGTATCGGCAACGGGTTGCGTAGGGTGGACGGGTTCCCCGTCCACCTACGAACAGCCTCGACAAAAATATTCTCGCCAATTCCGTACTGCTGAGTCGAATCGCCCCCCAGAGCCCCGCCAAAATTCAGTAGAATTGGTCATTTGGCAAATTTACCGCGACCGCGGCACCAACCCTGCGGCGCCAACGACATGCTCACATTCCAACAAATCATCCTCACCCTGCAATCCTACTGGGACAAGCAGGGCTGCGCCCTGCTCCAGCCCTACGACATGGAAGTCGGCGCGGGCACCTTCCACACCGGCACCTTCCTGCGTGCGATCGGCCCGGAACCGTGGCGCGCCGCCTACGTGCAGCCGTCGCGCCGTCCGAAGGATGGCCGCTACGGCGAGAACCCGAACCGCCTGCAGCACTACTACCAGTACCAGGTGGTCCTGAAGCCGGCGCCGGAAAACATCCTCGACCTCTACCTCGGCTCGCTCGAGGCGCTGGGCCTGGACCTGAAGAAGAACGACGTGCGCTTCGTCGAGGACGACTGGGAAAGCCCGACCCTGGGCGCCTGGGGCCTGGGCTGGGAAGTCTGGCTCAACGGCATGGAAGTCACCCAGTTCACCTATTTCCAGCAGGTCGGCGGCCTCGATTGCAAGCCGGTGCTGGGCGAGATCACCTACGGCATCGAGCGCCTGGCCATGTACCTGCAGGGCGTCGAGAACGTGTACGACCTGGTGTGGACCGAGTGGGAAGAGAACGGCCCGTCCGGGGAGCCGGTCAAGAAGACGCTCTCGTACGGCGACGTGTTCCACCAGAACGAAGTCGAGCAGTCGACCTACAATTTCGAGCACGCGAACACCGAACTGCTGTTCCAGGCCTTCTCGAACCACGAGGCGGAAGCCAAGCGCCTGGTCGAGCTGCAACTGACCCTGCCGGCCTACGAGCAGATCATGAAGGCTTCGCACAGCTTCAACATGCTGGACGCGCGCGGCGCCATCTCGGTGACCGAACGCGCCGCCTACATCGGCCGCGTGCGCACCCTGTCGCGCCTCGTGGCGCAGGCTTATTACGATTCGCGCGAAAAGCTGGGCTTCCCGATGCTGCCTGCATCGACCGAAGCCTCCGACAAGGCCGCTGCCTGACAAGAACAGAATAAATCATGAACCAGACTCTCCTCGTCGAAATCCAGACCGAAGAACTGCCGCCGAAAGCGCTCGTCAAGCTCGGCGCCGCGTTCGCGAACGGCATCGCCAACGGCTTGAAGGCGCGCGACTTTTTGGAAGGCGACAGCGTCGCCACCGCCCACGCCACTCCGCGCCGCCTGGCCGTCACCATCACCAACGTGCGCGACACCTCGCCGGATAAATCGATCCGCGAGAAGGTGCTGCCGGTTTCGGTCGCGCTGGACAAGGACGGCAACCCGTCCGCGCCGCTGGCCAAGAAGCTGGCCGCCCTCGGCTTCCCGGATCTGCAGGTCTCGGACCTCGAACGCGCCCAGGACGGCAAGGCCGAATCCTTCTTCTATACCTACACCGCAGCCGGCAGCGCGCTGGCCGGCGCCCTGCAGGACGTCCTGCAGGAAACCGTGGCCAAGCTGCCGATCCCGAAGGTCATGAGCTACCAGCGCCCGGACGGCGCCACCGTGCAGTTCGTGCGCCCGGTCCACCTGCTGCTCGCCCTGCACGGCGAACAGGTGCTGCCGCTGAACCTGCTGGGGCTGGAAGCCGGCCGCCACACCATGGGCCACCGCTTCCTGTCGCATGGCGGCCCGATTACCGTGCCGCACGCCGACCAGTACGCGCAGGTGCTGGAAAGCGAAGGCAAGGTGCTCTCTTCCGCCGAAGCGCGCAAGGAAAGCATCCGCAAGCAGCTGCTGGAAAAAGCGGGCGGCGACCAGGTGCTGATGCCGGAATCGCTGCTGGACGAAGTGGCCGCGCTGGTCGAATGGCCGGTGGTCTACGAATGCCGCTTCGAGGACGAATTCCTGTCGGTGCCGCAGGAATGCCTGATCCTGACCATGCAAACCAACCAGAAGTATTTCGCGCTGACGGACGGCACGGGCAAGCTGCGTTCGCGCTTCCTGATCGTGTCGAACCTGGCGACCGACGACCCGTCCGCCATCGTCGGCGGCAACGAGCGCGTCGTGCGCCCGCGCCTGTCGGATGCGAAGTTCTTCTTCGAGCAGGACAAGAAGAAGACCCTGGAATCGCGCCTGCCGCAACTGGCCAACGTCGTCTACCACAACAAGCTGGGCACCCAGGCCGAGCGCAGCGAACGCGTGACGAAGCTGGCCACCAGCATCGCCAAGCGCCTCGGCTTCGACGTGGCGCTGGCCGAGCGCGGCGCGCGCCTGGCCAAGGCCGACCTCCTGACCGACATGGTGGGCGAGTTCCCTGAGCTCCAGGGCATCATGGGCACCTATTACGCGCGCCACGACGGCGAGCACGAGGAAGTGGCCAAGGCCGCCTCCGAGCACTACCAGCCGCGCTTCGCCGGCGACGCCCTGCCCGCCACCGATACCGGCCTGGCGGTCGCGCTGGCCGACAAGCTGGAAACCCTGGTCGGCATCTGGGCCATCGGCCTGCAGCCGACCGGCGAGAAGGACCCGTTCGCGCTGCGCCGCCACGCCCTGGGCGTGATGCGCATGCTGGTCGAGAAGCGCCTGCCGCTGTCGCTGTCCGGACTGCTGGGCGATGCCGTGGCCGTCTTCGCGGGCCAGGCCGCCTTCAAGGATCCTTCGGCGGAGGTGAAGGACTTCATGCTGGACCGCCTGCGCGGCATGCTGCGCGAGCGCGGCTTCTCGCCGAACGAGGTCGAGGCCGTGCTGGCCCAGAACCCGGACCGCGTCGACGACGTCGTCCAGCGCCTGGAAGCGGTGCAGGCCTTCGCGGCCCTGCCGGAGTCCGCCTCGCTGGCGGCCGCCAACAAGCGCATCACCAACATCCTCAAGAAGAACGAGGAAGCGATGCCGCAGGACGCCTCGGTCAAGCAGGAACTGCTGGTCGAGCCGGCCGAAGCCGCGCTCAGCGCGAAGATGCGCTCGCTCGAGGGCGACGTCAGCGGCGCCTTCGAGAACAGCGACTTCACCGGCGCCCTCAAGACCCTGGCGCTGATGAAGGATGAAGTCGACGCCTTCTTCAACGACGTGATGGTGATGGCCGAGGATGTCGCCCTACGCAACAACCGCCTGGCCCTGCTGTCGCAGCTGCACCGCATGATGAACCGCGTGGCCGACATCTCGAAACTCGCAGCCTGAACGTAACAAGGCAACACCATGAAACTCATCATCCTCGACCGGGATGGGGTCATCAACCACGATTCGCCGGACTTCATCAAGTCGCCGGCGGAGTGGATTCCCATCCCCGGCTCGCTGGAAGCGATCGCCCGCCTGAACCAGGCGGGCTACCGGGTCGTCATCGCCTCGAACCAATCCGGCATCGCGCGCGAGCTGTTCGACATGACGACCCTGAACGCGATCCACCAGAAACTGCACGACAGCGCCCAGCTGGTCGGCGCCGATATCGACGCCATCTTCTTCTGCCCGCACGCGGCCAGCGACAATTGCGACTGCCGCAAGCCCAAGGCCGGCATGTTCGAGGAGATCAGCAAGCGCTTCAAGGTGAGCCTGAAGGGCGTGCCGACGGTGGGCGACTCGCTGCGCGACCTGCAGGCCGGCTTCATCATGGGCTGCGTGCCCTACCTGGTCCTGACCGGCAAGGGCGAGAAGACCCTGGAGACCGGCGGCCTGCCGCCCGGCACCCAGGTTTTCCCCGACCTCGCTTCGATGGTACAGTCCTTCCTGAAGGCCGCGGCACAGCGGCCCGAGTGATCATCAGATAAGCACGATAACAAGCAGCACCCGTCCAAAATTCGTCCGGAGTCCCTTTGCGTACCGTCAGCCTGTTCCTGCGTTCCCTGCTTTTCACGGTCATCATGGCCGTCGCCACCGTGGTCTGGGCCTGCGTCTGCTTCCTGGCCGCGCCCCTGCCCTACAACAAGCGCTTCTGGGTGACCTCGCGCTGGAACGTCTTCATCATCTGGTGCGCGAAGGTGATCTGCGGGATCCGCTACGAATTCAAGGGCTACGAGAACCTGCCGGACGCGCCGGCCGTGGTCCTGTCGAAGCACCAGTCGGCCTGGGAGACCATCTTCCTGCTGCCGAACCTCACCCGTCCGCTGGTCTTCGTCTTCAAGAAGGAAATCCTCTACATCCCCTTCTTCGGCTGGGCGATGGGCCTGCTGCGCATGATCCCGATCGACCGCAAGCAGGGCAAGAACGCATTTGCACACGTGGTCCGCCACGGCAAGCGCCGCCTGGCCGACGGCCAGTGGATCATCATGTTCCCGGAAGGGACCCGCATCCCGGTGGGCCAGAAGGGCAAGTACAAGAGCGGCGGAACGCGCCTGGCTATCGAAACACAAACGGTCGTCGTGCCGATCGCGCATAATTCAGGCGAGTGCTGGCCGAAGAATTCGTTCATCAAGCGCCCGGGACTGGTCACCGTCTCGATCGGCAAACCGATTTCGCCAGAAAACCACACCCCCGACAGCATGATGCAAGAGGTCGAAAATTGGATAGAATCCGAAATGCGCGTTATCTCGCCCCACGTCTACAGAGGTGGCTGAGCGATGTCAGCGCCCAGATCAGGAATTCAAGACCGCAACACGATATGACCTCTTCCAGGATCGACGGGCACCAGCTGGAACTCTTTGCACAGGAATTCTTCGCCGCGCTCAAGCCGTCGGATAAACCGGCGGCGCCGGCGCAGCCCCTCTTCAAGGCGCCGCCTCCGGCGCCGCGCAACCTTCTTCCCTCTCCGCCCGTCGCCATGGGCGATCCGCCGCTCAAGCGCATCGTCCTCGGCGCCCACACCGTCGACTACGCCCTGCGCCGTTCCTCGCGCCGCTCGATCGGCTTCATGATCGACGACGACGGCCTGCGCGTGACCGCGCCGCGGCGCTGCACCCAGCTCGATATCGACAACGCGATCCGCGCCAAGCAGCGCTGGATCCTCACCAAGCTGCTGGAGCGCGGCGAGCGCCGCACCAGGCGCCAGCAGCAGGCGCCCATCGAATGGAAGGACGGCGCGCGCCTGCCCTGGCTGGGCGGCGAGATCACGCTGCGGCTGGAGGAAGCCGCGCGCAGCCACTGCCAGTTCGACGCCGCCAACGGCGAGCTGTGGATCGGCGTGGTGCCGGGGCTGTCGGAATGGCAGCTCAAGGAGCGCGTCAAGCTGTGGTTCCAGGCCGAGGCCAAGAAGCTGTTCAAGGAGCGTCTCGACCACTACGCGCCGCGGCTGGGCGTGAGTTACCGGGCGTTCGCGCTGTCCTCGGCGGGCACCCGCTGGGGCTCCTGCACGGTGGAAGGGAATATCCGCCTGAACTGGCGGCTGGTGCACTATCCGCTGCCCCTGGTGGACTACGTGGTGGCGCACGAGCTGGCGCACCTGCGCGAGATGAACCACAGCCCGGCGTTCTGGGCGGCGGTGGGCGAGGTGTATCCGGATTACGACGGCGCGCGGCTGGCGCTGCGCAAGCGCTCGCACGAGATGCCGGTGCTGTTCGCGGATTGATTCCCGCTACAGGAGGGCGTCTCTCCTGGCGGCAGCGAGTTCCTTCATCGCGGCCGTCTGCGCATCCGACAAGGCGCGGTAGGGGATCGGCAGGGTGCCGCGCTTCAGGACCATCATGAAGCCGCGCGTATAGCTGCGCACCGCCGTCACGTCTTCCCACCCGATCAGGGTCACGCCGCCGCTGGTGCGCACGATGCCGTGCTGGTCGATGGTGAATTCGTAGGTGCGGCGGCCGCGTCCGAGCATCACGAAATGCAGGGCGGCGCTCAGGGTGCTCTTGATGCGCAAATAAAGACTGGCCGGGAAGCGGATGCGGCGGCGGCGGATCAGGTAGCCGCCGTGCTGCCACATGAAGCTGAGGTACTCGCCGAGCGTGTAGCGCACGAAGAAGTGCAGCTCGGACAAGGGAACGGGCGCGGTGGAAGACAGCGGGACGTCCGCTGGACCGCTGTCGATCGGTACGTGCAACACCTTGTCGCCGCCTTGTTCGTGCACCGGGACTGCGCCGGCCTTCCCACTGCTCATTTCATCACTAAGCGGTCTCGGGTGATTAAACGACAACATTGCGCATCCCCTGGTTATTATCCGAGCTCGAACCGGAATGGTAGCAAAACCTAGCGGATTACCTGTCGCAGGAGTTCAACAGTGCGCAGGGTGGCGCCGCGGTGGCGGCCCGCGAAGGCCAGCGCATGGGCACCCATGCCGGCGCGCGCCGCCCCGTCTTCCAGCAGGCGCAGGGCCGCGGCAATGAGCGCATCGGCG
>DAMCRY010000058.1:0-14211 GCA_032115075.1 Massilia sp. | reverse complement strand
GCACGGAACCAGACCCAGCCGAGCATGACGACGGCCAGGGTCCAGGCCTGGGCCAGCGCCCGCGGCAGGCGGTCGAGCAGCCCGCGCAGGCCGATCCGCTCGACGATCAGCCAGGCGCCGTGCCAGGCGCCCCACAGCACGAAGGTCCAGGCGGCGCCGTGCCACAGGCCGCACAGCAGGAACACCAGGCCCAGGTTGAACCAGGTGCGCAGCGGGCCGCGCCGGTTGCCGCCCAGCGGGATATACAGGTAGTCGCGAAACCAGGACGACAGGCTGATGTGCCAGCGCTGCCAGAACTCGGTCACCGAGCGCGCCGAATAAGGGCGGTCGAAGTTGGGCGGGAAGCTGAAGCCCAGCATGTGGCCCAGGCCGATCGCCATGTTCGAGTAGCCGCAGAAGTCGTAGTAGATCTGCAGGGTGTAGCACAGCAGGCCGAGCCAGGCGGTCAGCACCGACAGCTCGCCATGGTCGGCGCCGAACAGGCGGTCGGCCGGCATCGCCAGGGTGTTGGCGATCAGGACCTTCTGCGCCAGGCCGATCGCGAACAGCCCGAAACCGGCCAGCAGGCGCTCGTTCGACAGCACCCGCTCGCCCATCTCGCCGGCGATCTGGCGGTAGCGCACGATCGGGCCGGCGATCAGTTGCGGGAACAGGGCCTTGTAGGTGGCGAATTTGAAGAAGCTCGGCTGGGCCGCGACGTCGCCGCGGTACACGTCGATCAGGTAGGAGATGCCCTGGAAGGTGAAGAAGGAAATGCCGAGCGGAAGCGTGATGTGCGGAACCGGGATGCCGGCCGCGAGCGCGCCATTGATCGTATCGAGCAGGAAGCCGGCGTACTTGAACCAGGCCAGCAGGGCCAGGTTGGCGCCCACGCCCAGCGCCAGCCAGGTTCTGCCGCGCGCGCGGTCGCGCGCGATCGCCAGGCCGGCGCCATAGTTGATCGCGGCCGAGAGCAGCAGCAGCGGCACGAAGCGCGGCTCGCCCCAGGCGTAGAACACCAGGCTGCCCAGCAGCAGCACGGCGTTCTTCCACGGCAGCAGGTAGTACAGGGCGAGGAAGCTGGGCAGGAAAAAGAACAGGAAGACGATGGAGGAAAACAGCATGGACGTGGTCGCAGGCGACAGCGACGCGCCATCGATGCCGGCAATTGTAGGAATATTGTTAATGTGACGCAAGTTCGGCGACGCAAGCTCGAGGCGGGCTTGAGCCAGCTCGAGTCCGGCATTGCCCGTGCTTGCGTTATCACCATGCCATTGCAAATGTCCGGTGCTGTGGTATGTTCCCCCTGTCTCCCCGCTGCGTCGTCCGGCCCGCTTTGCCGGCATTTATTTCAATTACTCCAGTGCATATCTACGGTACCAAGAACCGGCAAACGTCGATCGTCGCCACCGACTTTCTGCGCGCCAACGACCGCATGGCCAGCCTGCTGCCGGCCGCCATGCGCATGGCGCGCCTGCAGTCGGACTGCACGGCCATCCTGCCCGTCATGGCGGGCAATACCGACGTGATCGCCTTCCACGAGGGCGCGCTGGTGCTCGCCGTGCCGAGTTCGGCCGTGGCGGCGCGGATGAAGCAGATGGTGCCCAAGCTGCAGTCGGCGCTGAACGCGCGCGGCTGGCCGGTGGAATCGATCCGGCTGAAGGTGCAGGTGGCGCGCGCCATGCCGGAAAAGCCGGAAATGCGCACCCTGGAGCTGCCGCCGACGGCGGTGCAGGCCTTCGAGGAACTGGCGGAATCGCTGGACACGTCCAAGCAGAACAAGGACCTGGTGGCGGCGCTGCGCCGGCTGGCGGAGAAGAGGAAGTAAGCAGGAAACCGGGCCGCTCCCGGCGGGCGCCGGGAGCGGCAGGCATGCGGGATGCCGCATGCCGCGCGGGCCTCAGGTCAGGGCCCACTCCCTGCTCATCTGGCGCACGTAGGAAGGCGGCGCATCCCCGAGCGAATCGAACTCCACCCACTCCCAGGCATCCGGCTGCGCCAGCAGCTTGCGCAGCAGCTCGTTATTGAGCGCATGGCCCGACTTGTGCGCCGTGTAGCTGGCCAGCAGCGGATGGCCGGCGATGTACAGGTCGCCGATCGCATCCAGGATCTTGTGGCGCACGAACTCGTCCTCGTAGCGCAGGCCGTCCGCATTCAGGATGCGGTATTCGTCCATCACGATCGCGTTTTCCAGCGAGCCGCCGCGTCCCAGGCCCATGCCGCGCAGGGTTTCCACGTCCTGCATGAAGCCGAAGGTGCGGGCGCGCGCCACGTCGTGCACGTAGGAGACGTCGCCGAAGTCGACCGAGGCGCGCTGCACGGTGCCGTCCACGGCCGGGTGGTTGAATTCGATGAAGAAGTCGAGCTTGAAGCCGTCGTAGGGCGACAGGCGCGCCCACTTCTCGTTCCTGCCCTCGCCCTGGCGGATCTCGACGTCCTTCAGCACGCGGATGAAGCGCTTCGGCGCGTCCTGCTCCTCGACGCCGGCCTGCTGCAGCAGGAAGACGAAGGACGCCGCCGAGCCGTCCATGATCGGGATTTCCTCGGCCGTCACGTCGACGACCAGGTTGTCGATGCCGAGGCCGGCGCAGGCCGACATCAGGTGCTCGACGGTGGAGACGCGCGCGCCGTCCTTGATCAGGACCGTGGCCATGCGGGTCTCGCCGACCACATCGGCCGCGATCGGGATGGCGACGACCGGCTTGTAGTCGACACGGCGGAAGGTGATCCCGGCGCCCGGCGGCGCCGGATGCAGGGTCAGCTCGACCTTGGTGCCCGAGTGAACGCCCACACCGGTGGTGCGGACGACCTGTTTGATGGTTCGTTGTTTCAGCATCCGACGATTATAGCCCAGCGTTTTTTCCGGCGCTGGAGCTTGCCCTGCGGCTACGGATGGTCCGATTCGACGTGGGTTTTTTCGTGGCGGATCAGATACAGGCCGCTGCCGATGATGATCGTCGCCCCCAGCACCGTCCAGCCGTCGGGCAGGGCCCGCCACAGCAGCCAGTCCAGTCCCACGGCCCAGGCCAGCGCCGTGTATTCGAAGGGCGCGACGCTCGAGGCGTCTCCTTTGGCGAAGGCTTCGGTGATCGCCAGCTGGCCGATGAAGCCGCTCAGGGCCAGCCCGAGCAGCAGCGGCGCGTCCCGCACGCTCATCGCCACCCAGCCGGGCGCCGCCAGCAGGCCGGCGCCGATCGACATCATCACCATCAGCCAGAACACCATGTGCTCGCTGCGGTCGGTGCGCGCCAGGATGCCGACCGTGATCGCCGATACCGCGTACATCGCCGCCGCGCCCAGCACGGCAAGGCCGCCGACGGTGAGGAAGCCGGCACCGCTCGGGCGCAGCACCACCAGCACGCCGCACAGGCCCACGCCGATGGCGATCCAGCGCGCCACGTTCACGCGCTCTTTCAGGAACCACACCGACAGCGCCGTGATGATGGCCGGCGCGATGAAGAAGATCGAATAGGCCTCGGCCAGCGACAGCTTGCGGATGCCGAAGGCGAAGAAGCTCAGCATCGCGACGCCCAGCACCGCGCGCAGGACGTGCAGCGGCCAGCGAATGCGCAGGATGTCGCCGTAGCCGACCCGCACGCCGACGTAGACGGCGATCAGCGGCAGCGAGGTGAGCGAGCGCAGCGCCGCCACCTGGATCGCCGGGTAGCGCTGCGACAGCAGCTTCATGACCGTGTCCATCAGGGCGAACATGAAGACGGCCAGCACCATCGCGTAGATGCTGTAGAGGTTTCCGCGGGATCGGGTCACAAGCTTTACCTTAAAGGCTTTTTTCCATGAACAGGCTCAGGGGGTCGGCCCGGTAGTCGCCGAAGGGTTCGCAGCGCGCGAAGCCGGCGCGCTCGACCAGGCGGATCGCGTCGGGCTGGTCGGGGGTTCGGCGTTGATGATCATGGGACGAAAAACGGCGCCGCGGCGCCGTTTGCGGTGGTGTGGCGGGTCCGGTTCAGCCCAGTTGTTCCAGCATCTTCTCGGCGCTCGAGACGTCGAAGCCGGCGGTCTCGACGTTCAGCGCCTTGACCACGCCGTCCTCGACCAGCATCGAGTAGCGCTTCGAGCGGGTGCCCATGCCATGCTTCGAGAAGTCGGCGTCCAGGCCCAGGGCCTTCGAGAAGGCGGCGTTACCGTCGGCCATCATGCGCACGATGCCGGTGGCCTTCTGCTCGCGGCCCCAGGCGCCCATCACGAAGGCGTCGTTGACCGAGATGCACCAGATTTCGTCGACACCCTTGGCCTTCAGCGCCTCGGCATGCTGGACGTAGCCGGGCACGTGCTGGGCCGAGCAGGTCGGGGTGAAGGCGCCGGGCAGGCCGAAGATCACGATCTTCTTGCCCTTGGCGAGGTCGGCGACCTGGAAGGTGTTCGGGCCGAGCGAGCAGCCCGCGGTTTCGGTTTCGATGAATTCCGACAGGGTGCCCTCGGGCAGGCGCTCGCCGATCTGGATGGTCATGGTAATCCTCGTGTGATTGCAAATGTATAAGTATGCCCGACTTCCGCACTTCTTGCCGGCCACCTCCAAGCTTGCTTCTTTGAACAAAAGCTTGCAAGATAACCATCCCTCTCCCTCTGGTTCCGCCCATGAAGAACGCGAATTACCTGTCCGACGTCAAGGAGCAGTACGAACGGCTGCCCTATCCGCCCGTGAATCCGCAGGACGAGTACCGCCGCCTCCAGCGCACCTGGCTCGAGGACCTGCCGATGATGAACCACTACTGCTACGGGGGGCGGCAAAACTTCGACAAGAGCTTCCGGATCCTGGTCGCCGGCGGCGGGACCGGCGACGCCACCATCTTCCTCGCCGAGCAGCTGCGCGCGACGGATGCCGAGATCGTGCATCTCGACCTGAGCCAGGCCAGCATCAAGCTGGCGCAGCAGCGCGCCGCGATCCGCAAGCTCACCAATATCCGCTGGGTGCAGGATTCCCTGCTCAACCTGCCCGAGCTGGGCCTCGGCGCCTTCGACTACATCAACTGCGCCGGCGTGCTGCACCACCTGGCCGATCCGGACGCCGGCCTGCGCGCGCTCAAGAGCGTGCTGGCGCCGGGCGGCGCGCTCGGGCTGATGCTGTACGGCGCGATCGGCCGGGTCGGGGTCTACCACATGCAGCAGCTGCTCCGCCTGAGCAACGCCGGCTGCAGCGAGACGCAGAAGATCGTCCAGGCCAAGGAGGTGCTCGCCGCCCTCCCCCAGGGCAACTGGTATCGCCGCGCGGGCGAGCTGTACGGCGACAACGACACCGACGCCGGCATCTTCGATTCGCTGCTGCACTCCCAGGACCGCGCCTACACGGTCGAGGAACTGCACGCCTGGCTGGGCGACGAACATGGCTTCCGGATCGAACTGTCGGACGTGAACCGCGGACGCTTCCCCTACCTGCCCGAATACACGCTGGCGATCGAGGCGCGCCAGATGCGGGCGCGCCTGCCGGCGATGAGCGAACGGGCGCGCCATGCGATGTCCGAGCTCCTGATGGGCGACATCACGCGCCACACCTTCTACCTGACCGCCGGCCCGCAGGCGCAGGCGCCGTACGGACAGGCCGACTACATCCCCTTCTTCTTCCACGAGCCGCTCGACCCGAAGGCCCTGGAAGCCATGTTCGCGCCGAAGCAGGGCAAGCTGACCGTCCTGCGCCACCCGCACCTGGGCATGCAGGCGGCGGTCGACGCCGGCAAGTACACCGGCAGGATCCTGGGCCACGTCGATGGACGGCGCAGCTTCGGCGAGATCTTCGACCTGGTGCGCGCGAGCCTCGGCGCCGGCGCCCCGGCGCCGGACGACGCCACCCTGTTCGCCGACTTCCAGCCCACCTACGCCCTCCTCAACGCCATCGAACGCCTGCTGCTGCGCCACGTATCCTGCCGCTGAGCGCAAAAAAAACCGGGACCGGAGCGTGCGCTCCGGTCCCGGTTTCCGTTCGGCCGTCCGGGGTCAGTCGGCCTGCTTGCGCAGGAAGGCCGGAATGTCGTAGGTCTCGACGCCGTTGCGCTGCATCGCCTGCACCTGCTCGGATGCCTGCTCGCGGCGCCACACGGCCGGCTGCTTCATGCCGCCCATCGCGTCGCCCTGGACATGGCCCATGGCCAGGCCGCCGGCCACGGTCGCGGCGCCGGCCATCACCGGCGCGTTGTAGGTGCCGGTCTTGAGCATCTGCTGCGGCTGCACCAGTTGCATCTTCTTGTTCTTGCCCAGGCCGGTCGCGACCACGGTCACGCGCAGCTCGTCGCCCATCGCGTCGTCGTAGGCGATGCCCTGTGCGATCGAGGCGTCCGGGGCCGCGAAGGCGCGCACGGCGGCCATGACTTCCTTGATCTCCTTGCCCTTCAGGCCGCGGCTGGCGGTCACGTTGACCAGCACGCCCTTGGCGCCCGACAGGTCGATGCCGTCCAGCAGCGGCGAAGCCACGGCCTGTTCGGCGGCGATGCGTGCGCGGTCCACGCCGGCGGCGGTCGCGGTGCCCATCATGGCCTTGCCCTGCTCGCTCATGATGGTCTTGACGTCGTTGAAGTCGACGTTGATGTGGCCCGGGACGTTGATGATCTCGGCGATACCGGCGACCGCGTTGTTCAGGACGTCGTCGGCGTGCTTCATCCAGTCGAGCATCGACTCGTCTTCGTAGATGTCTTCCAGCTTCTCGTTCAGGATGACGATCAGCGAGTCGACGTGCTTGGTCAGTTCTTCCAAGCCTTCCTCGGCGACCTGCATGCACTTGTCGCCCTCGTAGGAGAACGGCTTGGAGACCACCGCCACGGTCAGCGCGCCCATGGTCTTGGCGACTTCGGCGACGATCGGCGCGGCGCCGGTGCCGGTGCCGCCGCCCATGCCGGCGGCGATGAAGACCATGTGCGCGCCGCGCAGCGCATCCTCGATGCGCGAACGCGACTGCTCGGCCAGCTGGCGGCCGACTTCCGGACGCATGCCCGCGCCCAGGCCCGACTCGCCGATCTGGATGATGTTGTCTGCGCTCGACGCGGCAAGTGCCTGCGCATCCGTGTTTGCGGCGATGAACTCGACACCGGACACACCTTTATTGATCATGTGCTGAACCGCGTTGCCACCGGCGCCGCCGACGCCGACAACTTTGATAACGGTTCCCAGTGCTGCGTTATCGACCATATCGAACTCCATGATGAACTCCCAATATTCAAATGCCGCTGCCGGTTGCGAGGGCGTTGCCAGGCCCCTGACAGGCCCTGGAACCGGAAGTAGCGATTGTATTTAAAAAACCTTGACCCGTGGACGATTTGTTGCTGCCGTACTAAAAATTTTCGTGCTGCTGACAAGCTTTGCTACTGCCTTTGAATCCCTGCTTCAGAAGTTCCCTGCTATCCATTCCTTCATGCGCTGCCAGACCGCCTTCACCGAACCATCCTGACGCGTGACGATGTGCCCGCGCAGGTACTGCTTCTTCGCTTCCAGCAGCAGGCCGAGCACCGTGGCGTAGCGGGGGCTGCGCACGACGTCGGCCAGCTGGCCGCGGTAGTCCGGCGTGCCGAGGCGCGCCGGTTTGAGGAAGATGTCCTCGGCCATCTCGATCATGCCCGGCATGATCGAGCTGCCGCCGGTGAGCACGATGCCCGACGAGAGCACGCCCTCGTAGCCCGACTCGCGCACCACCGTGTGCACCATCGCGAACAGTTCTTCGACGCGCGGCTCGATCACGGCCGCCAGCGCCTGGCGCGACAGGGCGCGCGGTCCGCGGTCGCCGAGGCCCGGCACCTCGAGCGTCTCGCCCGGATCGGCCAGCACCTGCTTGGCCACGCCGTAGCGGATCTTGATGTCCTCGGCCTCGCCGGTCGGCGTGCGCAGGGCCATCGCGATGTCGCTGGTGATCTGGTCGCCGGCGATCGGCAGGACCGCGGTGTGGCGGATCGCGCCGTCGGAGAACACGGCGATGTCGGTGGTGCCGCCGCCGATGTCGATCAGGACCACGCCCAGCTCTTTTTCGTCGGTGGTCAGGACCGCGTCGGCCGACGCCATCGGCTGCAGGATCAGGTCCGAAACCTCGAGCCCGCAACGGCGCACGCACTTTACAATATTCTGGACCGCGGACACCGCACCGGTGACGATGTGCACGCGCACTTCCAGGCGGATGCCGCTCATGCCGATCGGCTCGCGCACGTCTTCCTGGTTGTCGACGATGAATTCCTGCGGCACCGTGTGCAGCAGCTGCTGGTCGGTCGGGATGTTGACGGCCTTGGCGGTCTCGATCACGCGCGCCACGTCGGTGGCGGTGACTTCCTTGTCCTTGATGGCAACCATGCCGCTCGAATTGAACGAACGGATATGGCTGCCGGCGATGCCAGCGTAGACGTTGCGGATCTTGCAGTCGGCCATCAGCTCCGCCTCCTCGAGGGCGCGCTGGATCGACTCGACGGTGGCCTCGATGTTCACGACCACGCCCTTCTTCAATCCTTTCGACTCGTGCTGACCGAGGCCGATCACCTCGTGGCGTCCATCGGACATCACTTCGGCCACGACCGCCACCACCTTCGAGGTGCCGATGTCGAGGCCGACGATCAGGTTCTTCGCGTCTTTTGTCATTGCTGTTGCCTGCTTATGTGTGTTTGCTTGTTTTATTGGGTTGTTGCGGTTTTTTCTTGGCCGGCTTCACCGGCTTGCTGGCGTCTTCCGGCACCGCCAGCGCGGCCGAGGACAGCGCCAGGCCGTTCGGGTAGCGCATGTCGATCGTGTCGATGCGTCCTTCCTGCAGCCGCGCGACCAGCTGCGGGTAGACGCCCACCAGGCGCTGCACGCGCTTCTTGAGCATGTCGCGCTCGTTCTCGCGGCCGAGCGCCACACTCATGCCGTTGTCCAGCCTCACGGTCCAGGCGTAGCGGTCCGACAGCGACAGCGCCTGCGGCGCCAGCTGGACCGGCGCGAACAGCGTGCGCAGCTCGGTGAAGCGCGCCAGCACCTGCTTCTCGCTGCCCTTCGGGCCGTCGAAGGCCGGCAGCTCGTGGTCGTCGTCGGCCTCGGCCAGGTTGGCGGTGAACACGTCGCCCTTGACCGACAGCAGGCGGTCGTCGCCCCAGGTGCCGAGCGCCTCGTGCTCCTCGACCTCGACGATCAGCTGGTTCGGCCATTCGCGGCGCACCGTGGCGCGCCGCACCCAGGGCACGGTCTCGAAGGTGGCGCGCACCTGTTCCAGGTCGGTGGTGAAGAAGTTCCCGCGGATCTTGCCGATCACCCCGTTGCGCACCGTGAGTTCGTTCACGTGGCGCAGCGGAATCTCGTACATGCTTTCCACCGTCACCGCGCGCAGCGAGAACATCGGCAGCTGCGACAGCCACCAGACGCCGGACGCGAGACAGGCGAGCACCGTCAACGCCACCAGACTGCTGGCGGTCGCGTTGAGGGCGCGGACGTCATGCCACATGCGGTTTTATTCCTTCGCCTTCGGCATCTTCAGGCGCGCCGACGCCAGGATCTCCAGGCACAGGTCCTCGTAGCCGATGCCCACCGCGCGCGCGGCCATCGGCACCAGCGAGTGCGAGGTCATGCCCGGCGAGGTGTTCACTTCCAGCAGGAAGGGACGCATGTCTTCCTGGCGCACCAGCACATCGATCCGGCCCCAGCCTTCGCAGCCGAGCGCGCGGTAGGCGTTCACGGCGTGGCGCTGGATCTCCTCGGTCAGCGCAGGATCCAGCTGCGCCGGGCAGTGGTACTGGGTGTCGTCGGTGAAGTACTTGTTCTGGTAGTCGTAGTTGCCTTCCGGCGCCACGATCTCCACGATCGGCAGGGCTCTGGCGGTCTTGCCGGTGCCCAGCACCGCCACCGTGAACTCGCGGCCGGTGACGAATTCCTCGGCCAGCACCACGGGGTCGAAGCCGAGCGCCAGCCCGACCGCGCCCTTGAGTTCCTCGGCCTTGCCGACCTTGGTGATGCCGATGGTCGAGCCCTCGAGCGGCGGCTTGACGATCATCGGCAGGCCGAGCGCGACCAGGACTTCGTCGAGGTCGGTGGACGGATCGATCGCCATGTAGTCCGGCGTCGGGATTTCGTCCATCTTCCAGATCTTCTTGGTGGCGATCTTGTCCATGCCCACGGCGGACGCCATCACGCCGCTGCCGGTGTACGGAATGCCGAGCTGCTCGAGCGCGCCCTGCAGGCTGCCGTCCTCGCCGTAGCGGCCGTGCAGCGCGATGAAGACGCGGTCGAACTTTTGCTCGGCCAGCTCGGCCAGGCTCTGGACGCCCGGGTCGAAGGGGTGGGCGTCGACGCCGCGGCTCCTGAGGGCGTTCAGCACGCCGGTGCCGGACATGATCGACACGTCGCGCTCGGCGGAGCGGCCGCCGAACAGCACGCCGACCTTGCCGAAGGATGCCGGGTCGAAGGTAGAGGTGGATGCGGTAGTCACAGTATCAGGCCTTTGCATTGGTCAGTTGGTGCGGAACGCCGCTGATCGAGCCGGCGCCCATGGTCATGACGACGTCGCCGTCGCGCGCCACGTTCAGGATGGCGGCGGGCATGTCGGCGATCGCCTCCACGAAAATCGGTTCCACCTTGCCGCCGGTGCGCAGCGCGCGCGCCAGGGCGCGGCCGTCGGCGGCGACGATCGGCGCTTCGCCGGCGGCGTAGACCTCGGCCAGCAGCAGCACGTCCGGGGTCGCCAGCACCTTCACGAAGTCCTCGAACAGGTCGCGCGTGCGGCTGTAGCGGTGCGGCTGGAAGGCCAGCACCAGGCGCCGGCCCGGATACGCCGCGCGCGCGGCGGCCAGGGTCACCTCGGTCTCGACCGGGTGGTGGCCGAAATCGTCCACCAGGGTGAAGCTGCCGCCGCCGGGGATGGCCACCTCGCCGTAGCGGGTGAAGCGGCGGCCGACGCCGCGGAATTCCTGCAGGCCGAGGTTGGTCGCTTCGTCGCTGATGCCGATCTCGCGCGCGATCGCGATCGCCGAGCAGGCGTTCTGCACGTTGTGCATGCCCGGCTGGTTCAGCACGAACTTCGCGTCCGGGTAGCCCTGCTGGCGCACCGTGAAGTGCATCTGCACGCCGTCCGCGTAGGCGTCCAGCGCGCGCACTTCGGCGTCTTCCGCGAAGCCGTAGGTCGTCACCGGCTTGGTCACCTGGGGCAGGATGGCGCGCACGTGCGGGTCGTCGATGCACAGCATGGCGCGGCCGTAGAACGGCAGGCGGTGGGTGAAGTTCACGAACGCGGCCTTCAGTTTCTCGAAGTCGTGCTCGTAGGTGTCCATGTGGTCGGCGTCGATGTTGGTGATCACCTCGATCATCGGCGTCAGGTTCAGGAAGGAGGCATCCGACTCGTCGGCCTCGGCCACGATGTACTCGCCCGAACCCAGCTTGGCATTGGCGCCGGCGGCGGTCAGGCGTCCGCCGATGACGAAGGTCGGATCGAGGCCGCCCTGGGCCAGCACCGAGGCCACCAGGCTGGTGGTGGTGGTCTTGCCATGGGTGCCGGCGATCGCGATGCCGCGCTTCAGGCGCATCAGTTCGCCCAGCATGATCGCGCGCGGCACCACCGGCACCTTGGCGGCGCGCGCCGCGACCACCTCGGGATTGGCTTCGTTGACGGCGGTCGAGGTCACGACGACGTTGGCGCCGACCACGTGTTCGGCCGAATGGCCGGTGTACACGCGTGCGCCGAGTTCGGCGAGGCGCTGGCTGGCCGCATTGCTCGACAGGTCCGAGCCCGACACGTTGTAGCCCAGGTTGAGCAGCACCTCGGCGATGCCGCTCATGCCGCTGCCCCCGATGCCGACGAAATGGATGTTCTTGATCTTGTGCTTCATATGTTCGCCTGTGCGGCCAGTCTTTCCAGTTCTTGTGCGATTGCTTCGTTCGCATTGCGCTTGCCCACGCCATGGGCCGCCTGCGCCATCGCCAGGCAATCCGCGCGCGTGGTCGACTGCAGCAGGCTCGCCACCCGCTGCGGATTCAGTTCGCCCTGCGGCAGGTGGATCGCCGCCCGTTGTTCGTGCATCCAGATCGCGTTGTCGCGCTGGTGGCTGGTGGTGCTGGCGACGAAAGGCACCAGCACGCTGGCGACGCCGGCCGCCGTCAGTTCCGACACCGTGATCGCGCCGGCGCGGCAGATCACCAGGTCGGCATTGGCGTAGGCCGCCGCCATGTCGTCGATGAAGTCGACCACGTTCGCCTCGACACCCGCGTTCGCATACGCGGCGCGCAGGGCCTCGATGTTCTTCTTGCCCGACTGGTGCGTCACGAGCGGGCGCACGCTCGGGTCGAGCATCGCGAGCGCCGCCGGCACGCTGTCGTTCAGCACCCTGGCGCCCAGGCTGCCGCCGACGACCAGGATGCGCAGCGGACCGCCGCGGCCGGCGAAACGCTCGGCCGGCTGCGGGAGATCCAGGATCTGCTGGCGCACTGGGTTGCCGGTGACGACCGCCTTGCCGGCCGCCTTGCCGAAGTCGGCCGGGAAGCCGAACAGCACGCGCTGGGCGATCGGGGCCAGGGTCTTGTTCGACAACAGCAGCGCGGCGTCGGCATTCACCAGGGCCAGCGGCACGCCGCGGGCGCGCGCCATCATCCCGCCCGGCACCGTCACGTAGCCGCCCATGCCCAGCACCACGTCGGGCTTGCGCCGGCCCAGGATGCGGCGGCAGGCGAAAAAGCTGCCTGCCATCTTGAAGGCGCCGGCCACGGTGTGCTTCAGGCCCTTGCCGCGCAGGCCGGCGAAGTCGATGCTGTCCATCGGGATGCCGGCCTTCGGAACCAGGTCCGTTTCCATGCCGTGGGCGGTGCCCAGCCAGGACACCTCCCAGCCGCGCGCGCGCATGGTCTGCGCGATCGCGATGCCGGGGAAGATGTGGCCGCCGGTGCCGGCCGCCATGATCATCAGCTTTTTCATGTGCGCCCTCCCCGCATGCGCACGCGGTTCTCGTAGTCGATCCGCAGGAGGATCGCCAGGCCGACGCAGTTGAACAGCACGCCCGAGCCGCCATAGCTCATCAGCGGCAGGGTCAGGCCCTTGGTCGGCAACAGGCCGAGGTTCACGCCCATGTTGATGAAGGTCTGCACGCCGAGCCAGATGCCGACGCCCTTGGCTGCCAGGCCGGCGAAGGTCTGGTCCAGGGCGATCGCCTGGCGGCCGATGTCGAAGGCGCGCTTGACCAGCCAGTAGAACATCGCGATCACGACCAGCACCCCGGCCAGGCCCAGCTCTTCGCCGATCACGGCCATGATGAAGTCGGTGTGCGCTTCCGGCAGGTAGAACAGCTTTTCCACGCTGCCGCCCAGGCCCACGCCGAAGAACTCGCCGCGCCCGAAGGCGATCAGGGAGTGCGTCAATTGATACGCCTTGTCCAGCGCGTTGCCCTCTTCCCAGGGGTCGAGGTAGGCGAACATGCGCGCGCGGCGGAACGGCGAGAGCGCGATGATCGTCACGAAGATCAGCACCAGCAGCGCGCCGATGCCGCCGAACCAGACGATATTGATCCCGCCCAGGAACAGGATGCCCATCGCGATGCAGACGATCACGCCGAAGGCGCCCAGGTCCGGTTCCATCAGCAGCAGGCCGCCGACCAGGCCGATCGCCACCATCATCGGCAGGAAGCCCTTGGTCAGCTTGTGCATGTATTCCTGCTTGCGCACCGTGAAGTCGGCCGCATACAGGACCGCCGCGATCTTCATGATCTCGGACGGTTGCAGCTGCATGATCTTCAGCGGCAGCCAGCGGCGCGCGCCGTTGACCGAGATGCCGATCCCCGGCACCAGCACCAGGGCCAGCAGGAACAGCGTCCCGATGAACATCATCGGCGCCCACTTCTGCCACACCGCGACCGGCACCTGGAACACCACGGCGGCGGCGGCCATCGAAATGACGATGAACATCGCCTGGCGGTACAGGAAGTATTCGTTCTTGTCCTGCAGGTAGGCGAACTTGGGCGAATCCGGCAGCGCGATCGAGGCCGAGTAGACCATCACGAGGCCGAACAGCATCAGC
This sequence comes from Massilia sp., assembly GCA_032115075.1. GTDB lineage: Bacteria > Pseudomonadota > Gammaproteobacteria > Burkholderiales > Burkholderiaceae_D > Telluria. Next base: position 287 of record DAMCRY010000058.1, on the reverse strand, counting down.
AGCACCGTCACCCACACCAGCGGCTGGTCGTAGTCCATCATCTTCGACGGACGGCTGCGCGCCGCGATGGCCGCGTCGCCGCTCGATCCGGAGAACTTGAAGGGAAGCTGGAAGGCCATCAGATTTCCTGCCCCTTCTCCAGCGCGATGTCGCGCACCGCGTCGACGAACACCTGCGCGCGGTGCGCGTAGTTGGTGAACATGTCGAGGCTGGCGCAGGCCGGCGACAGCAGGACGGCGTCGCCCGGGCGCGCCAGGCCGCTGGCGCGGCGCACCGCTTCCGGCAGG
>DAMCRY010000057.1:0-14356 GCA_032115075.1 Massilia sp. | reverse complement strand
GCGGCGAAGGCTTCGTTCAGCTCGATCCAGTCCAGCTGGTCCTGGGTGATGCCGGCGGCGGCCAGCGCTGCGGGAATCGCGACTTTCGGGCCGATGCCCATGATCTCCGGCGGCACGCCGCGCACGGCGAACGAGGAGAACTTGGCCAGCGGGGTCAGGTTGTGCTCCTTCAGGATCTTCTCGCTGACGACGATCAGCGCGCCGGCGCCGTCCGACATCTGCGACGAGGTCGCGGCGGTCACGCTGCCCTTGGCGGCGAAGACGGGCTTGAGCTTGGCCATCGATTCCATCGAGGCGTCGGCGCGCGGGCCTTCGTCCAGGTCGACGGTGCGGCGCTTCACGGTGATCTCGCCGGTCGCCAGGTTCGGCGTGCGGGTGACGATTTCGACCGGGGTGATCTCGTCCTTGAACAGGCCGGCCTGCTGGGCGGCGATGGCGCGGCGGTGCGATTCCAGGCCGAAGGCGTCCTGGTCTTCGCGCGACACCTTCCACTGCTCGGCCACCTTCTCGGCGGTCAGGCCCATGCCGTAGGCCAGGCCCACGTTCTCGTCCCTGAACGTCTCCATATTAATGGAGGGGTGGTGGCCCATCATCGGCACCATCGACATCGATTCGACGCCGCCGGCGATCATCACGTCGGCTTCGCCCACGCGGATGCGGTCGGCCGCCATCGCCAGGGCGGTGATGCCCGAGGCGCAGTAGCGGTTGACGGTGACGCCGCCGACGGTGTTCGGCAGGCCTGCCAGCACCACGGAATTACGCGCCACGTTGAAGCCCTGCTCCGCTTCCGGGAACGAGCAGCCGACGATGGCGTCGACGATCAGGGCCGGGTCCAGGTTCGGCACGGCCGCCATGGCGCCGCGGATCGCGTGCACCAGCAGGTCGTCCGGGCGGGTCTTGTTGAAGAAGCCGCGCGGCGCCTTGCCGATCGGGGTGCGGGTCGCTGCGACGATGTATGCGTCTTGAAGTTGTTTGCTCATGATTTGTCGTCCTAGTCTTTCGTCGCTTAGTTACGGACCGGCTTACCGTTCTGCATCATGCCCATGATGCGTTCCTGGGTCTTCGGATTGCTCAGCAGCGCGATGAAGGCCTTGCGTTCCATGTCGAGCAGCCACTGCTCGGACACGACGCTGCCCTGGTCGATGTCGCCGCCGGTCACGATCTCGGCGATGGTGTCGCCCAGGTGGTAGTCGTAGGCCGAGATGAAGCCGCCGTCACGCATGTTGACCAGCTGGCCGCGGATGGTCGCCCAGCCGTAGCGGCCGGTGACTTGTACCGGGCGGCGCGCCGGGGCGCGGTAGCCGGCGTCGAACATGGCGCGCGCGGTGGTCTTGGCCACGTGCAGCAGCTCGTACGGATTGAAGACGATGATGTCGTCTTCCTTCAGGTAGCCCATGGCCTTCGCTTCCAGGGCCGACTTCGACACCTGCGCGGTGGCCGCGTTGGTGAAGCCGGTCTTCAGGAATTGCAGGATGTCGTTGCCCTTGGCTTCGGTAAAGGCGCGCACTGCCGCTTCCTTCAGGCCGCCGCCGGCCGGCACCAGGCCGACGCCGACTTCGACCAGGCCGATGTAGGACTCGATCGAGGCCACGCGCTTGGATGCATGCAGCGCCAGCTCGCAGCCACCGCCCAGCGCCAGGCCGGCCACCGCGGCGACCACCGGGATGTTCGAATACTTCATCGCCATGAAGGTGTCCTGCAGCTCGCGCACGATCGGCTCCATCGCCTTGGCGCCGCCGGCCATGAAGGCCGGCAGTGCCGATTGCAGGTCGGCGCCGGCCGAGAAGGCGCCGCCTTCGGCCGCGTCGGTATTCCAGATCACCAGGCCCTTGTAGCCCTTCTCCGCTTCCTCCATGCCGCGCTGCAGGCCCTTGACCACGCCTTCGCCGATGACGTGCATCTTGGTCTTGAGCGAGATGACCAGCACTTCGTCGTCCGAGTGCCACAGGCGCACCGAGTCGTCCTCGAACACGGTGGTGCCGGCGGTCTTCGGATCGATGGTGGTCGAACCGACCACCGGCGCGCGGAACTGCTGGCGCTGGTACACCGGCAGGTCGGACACCGGCACGTAGGCGTTCTTCGACGCCGAGTACGAACCTTCGGCGGTGTGCACGCCCTTCTCGGCGACCGGTGCTTCGAACACCCAGCCCGGCAGCGGTGCGCTGCACAGGGCCTTGCCTGCGTCGATGTCTTCCTTCACCCATTGGGCGATCTGGGTCCAGCCGGCGGCCTGCCAGGTCTCGAACGGACCGACGCTCCAGCCGAAGCCCCAGCGCATCGCGAAGTCGACGTCGCGCGCATTGTCGGCGATGGTGTCGAGGTGGAAGGCGATGTAGTGGAAGGCGTCGCGGAAGATCGCCCACAGGAACTGCGCCTGCGGGTTGGTCGATTCGCGCATGGCCTTGAACTTCTTGACCGGATCTTTCTCTTTCAGGATGCGGGCGACGATGTCGGCGGCCTTGGCGCCGCTCGGCACGTACTCGCCGGTGGCGAAGTCGAGGCGCTGGATCTCCTTGCCGACCTTCTTGTAGAAGCCGGCGCCGGCCTTCTGGCCCAGGGCGCCCTTCTCGATCAGCTTCGACAGGACCTCAGGCGTCTTGTACACGCCGAAGAACGGGTCGTCTGCCAGGTTGTCCTGCATGGTCTTGATGACGTGGCCCATGGTGTCCAGGCCCACGACGTCGGCGGTGCGGAAGGTGCCCGACTTCGCGCGGCCCAGCTTGGCGCCGGTCAGGTCGTCGACCACGTCCACGGACAGGCCGAACTTCTCGGCTTCGTGGATGGTGGCCAGCATGCCGAAGATGCCGACGCGGTTGGCGATGAAGTTCGGGGTGTCTTTCGCGCGCACCACGCCCTTGCCCAGGGTCGAGGTCAGGAAGGTCTCGAGCTGGTCGAGGATTTCCGGACGGGTGGCGACGGTCGGGATCAGTTCGACCAGGTGCATGTAGCGCGGCGGGTTGAAGAAGTGCACGCCGCAGAAGCGCGCCTTCAGTTCGTCGTCGAAACCTTCGGCCAGCTTGTTGATCGACAGGCCCGAGGTGTTCGACGCGAAGATGGCGGAGGCAGCAATGTGCGGCGCGACCTTCTTGTACAGGTCGTGCTTCCAGTCCATGCGCTCGGCGATGGCTTCGATGATCAGGTCGCAGCCTGCCAGCACGTCGAGGTTGTCCTCGTAGTTGGCGACTTCGATCAGGGCCGCGTCGTCCTTGTTGCCCAGCGGGGCCGGGTTCAGCTTCTTCAGGCCTTCGATGGCCTTCAGGACGATGCCGTTCTTGTTCCCTTCCTTGGCCGGCAGGTCGAACAGCACGACCGGCACCTTGGCGTTCACGCAGTGCGCAGCGATCTGCGCGCCCATCACGCCGGCGCCCAGCACGGCGACTTTCTTGACGATGAAGTTGGACATTCTTGAATCCTTTTTAGTACCCGCTGCTTCTGCCCGTCGTTCCCGCGGAGGCGGGAACCCAAGTTCTGCATGCGTTATCGTAACGCCGGCAAAATTGGGTCCCCGCCTGCGCGGGGACGACGTGCCACTGTCGCGGGTCGGTTGAGTAGCTACGTGATGGGTTTAGAACAGGTCCACGTCCATGGCCAGCAGGTTCGCCGAACCCGAACGTGCCTGGCGGATCAGCATGGCGGTTTCCGGATACAGGCGGGCGAAGTAGAAGCGCGCGGTGTGCAGCTTCGCTTCGTAGAACTTGTCGCCCGAATCCCGCTTGGCCAGCGCGATCTTCGCCATTTGCGCGAAGAAGTAGCTGAACACCAGGTGGCCCACGACGCGCAGGTAAGGCACGGCGGCGGCGCCGACTTCGTCCTGGTTCTGGAAGGCCTTCATGCCGATTTCCATGGTCAGCTTGGTGACCTTTTCGCCGAGTTCGCCCAGCGGGGTCACGAATTCCGACATCGACTCGTCCAGGCCGTTCTCTTCGACGAAGTTCTTGATTTTTTCGCCGAAGGCGCGCAGCTTGGTGCCGTTGTCCATCAGGATCTTACGGCCCAGCAGGTCCAGCGACTGCACGGTGTTGGTGCCTTCGTAGATCATGTTGATGCGGGCGTCGCGCACGTACTGCTCCATGCCCCACTCGCTGATGTAGCCGTGGCCGCCGTACACCTGCATCGCTTCCGAGGTCGCGATCCAGCCGTTGTCGGTGATGAAGGCCTTGACGATCGGGGTCAGCAGCGCGACTTCGCCGGCGGCTTCCTTGCGCACCGCCTCGTCCGGGTGGTTCAGTTCGCGGTCGATCTGCAGCGCGATGTACGAGGTCAGGGCGCGCGCGCCTTCGGCGTAGGCCTTGGCGGTCAGCAGCATGCGGCGCACGTCCGGGTGCACGATGATCGGGTCGGCCGGCTTGTCCGGCGCCTTCGGGCCCGACAGGCTACGCATCTGGATGCGGTCTTTCGCATACACCAGCGCGTTCTGGTAGGCGACTTCGGTCAGGCCCAGCGACTGCATGCCGACACCCAGGCGGGCGGCGTTCATGAACACGAACATCGCCTGCAGGCCCTTGTGCGGCTGGCCGATCAGGGTGCCGACGGCGTTGTCCAGGTTCATCTGGCAGGTGGCGTTGCCGTGGATGCCCATCTTCTCTTCGATGGCGCCGCAGGCGATGCCGTTGCGCTCGCCGATCGAGCCGTCGGCGTTCGGCAGGAACTTCGGCACCAGGAACAGCGAGATGCCCTTCGAGCCTTCCGGTGCGTCCGGCAGGCGCGCCAGCACCAGGTGGACGATGTTCTCGGCCATGTCGTGTTCGCCGGCCGAGATGAAGATCTTGGAGCCGGTGATCTTGTAGGTGCCGTCGGCTTGCGGCTCGGCCTTGGTGCGCAGCAGGCCCAGGTCGGTGCCGCAGTGCGCCTCGGTCAGGCACATGGTGCCGGTCCACTCGCCCGAGACCAGCTTCGGCAGGTAGAACTTCTTCTGTTCTTCGGTGCCGTGCTCCTTCAGGCACTCGTAGGCGCCGTGCGACAGGCCCGGGTACATGGTCCACGCCTGGTTCGACGAGTTCAGCATCTCGTAGAAGGAGTTGTTCAGCGAGACCGGCAGGCCCTGGCCGCCGTATTCCGGATCGCACGCCAGCGCAGCCCAGCCGCCTTCGACATACTGTTTATACGCTTCCTTGAAACCCTTCGGGGTGGTGACTTCCTTGGTGGCGGCGTCGAAACGGCAGCCTTCGCGGTCGCCCGAGTGGTTCAGCGGGAACAGCACTTCCTGCGTGAACTTCGCACCTTCTTCCAGCACCTGGTTGATGATGTCGGCGTCGATTTCCTGGTAGGCAGGCAGGTTCTTGAACTCTTCGCTGACGTTGAGGAATTCGTGCAGAACGAACTGCATATCCCGGATTGGCGCGACGTACTGACCCATGGTTTTCTCCTGAACGAAGGTAAAAGTGTGTTGTGACTGGCCGGCGGTTTATCGGGCCGGGGTGCCTTGCGGCGGAGTTGGATTGCGGTAATTCTCGATCAGCCGCTCGAAGCCGCGGCGTGCGCGCTCGACCGCGCCTGGATTGCGCAGGAAGCGTGCGTCGTGGTGCAGGGCCAGGATCAGCCCGTACATTTCGTACACCAGCTGTTCGGCATCGGCGTCGGGACGCAGGTGGCCGACGTCGATCGCCTGGCGCGCGGCGCGCCGCAGCGCGTCCTGCCAGGCCTGCACCATCTTGACCAGCTCCTCGCGGATCGGGCCGGGACGGTCGTCGTACTCGACGGCGCCGCTAATGTAGATGCAGCCGGACGCGATCTCGACCGACACGCGCGCCAGCCAGCGGTCGTACATCGACTGCAGGCGCGGCAGGCCGCGCGGCTCGCGCACGCTCGGGAAGAACACTTCCTGCTCGAAGCGGTGGTGGTAGAGCTTGACCACTTCCAGCTGCAGGTCCTCGCGCGAACCGAAGTGCGCGAACACGCCGGATTTGCTCATGTTCATCCGGTCGGCCAGCAGGCCGATGGTCAGGCCTTCCAGGCCGTCGCGGCTGGACAGCTCGAGCGCCACGTCCAGGATCGCGGCCCGCGTGAGTTCGCCCTTGCGCATGAATTTTGCTGAAGTAGTAATGACTGCCCCTGAATCGAAAAAATCCGAACGCTCGTACTATTATCTACCAGGCGTGAAATGTCAAACGGGAACTTAGAGGCGAAATTCTATTGATGCAAGACAACGCCAAGTGGAGAAACCACGTGAAGGAAGTTTGCGCCGGAATGCGGGCGGAACAACGTTGTCGCAGATATAAAGGTACCGCATTTTTGCCCCTCGTGGAGCACATCCGGCATGCGGCCGCCACAATACAGCGGCGGCCGCACACAGGCATTGAGGTGGCGCTAGCTCGCCAGCGCCCGCAACGCCAGGCCCGTGACGTACGCCCCATAGGTACCGAGCGCATACCCCAGCACCGCCAGCAGCACGCCGACCGGCGCCAGCGCCGGGTGGAAGGCGCTGGCCACCACCGGGGCCGAGGCCGCGCCGCCGACGTTGGCCTGCGAGCCGACCGCCATGAAGAACAGCGGCGCGCGGATCAGCTTGGCCATGAGCAGCAGCAGTCCGCCGTGCACGCAGATCCAGATGAGGCCCAGCAGGAACAGCCACGGGCGGTCGAGCAGCGCGTTCAGGTCCATCTGCATGCCGATGGTGGCCACCAGCACGTACAGCATGGCCGAACCGATGGTCGACGCGCCCGCCCCTTCCAGGCTGCGCGCCTTCGTGAAACTGAGCAGCAGGCCGAAGGTGGTGGCGAACACCACGATCCAGAAGAAGGACGAGGTCAGGCTGTAGTCCTGCAGGCGCCATTCGGCCGGCAAGCCGGCGATCCAGCCCACGGTCGGTCCGGTGAGGGCGTGGGACAGGCCGGTGACGCCGAGACCCACGGCCAGGATCGCCATCACGTCGGTCAGGGTCGGCATGCGCGCATGTTCGGCCTGGTAGGTCTCGATGCGCGCCTTCAATGCGTCGATGGCGCTCAGGTCGGCGCCGGTCCAGCGATCGAAGGCCTGGGCGCGTCCGGCCAGGAACAGCAGCACCGCCATCCAGACGTTCGCCACCAGCACGTCGACGGCGACGAACTGGCCGAACACGTTGGCGTCGACCTCGAACACCTCCCGCATCGCCGCCTGGTTGGCGCCGCCGCCGATCCAGGCGCCGGTGATGGTGGTCATGCCGCGCCAGGTCTCGCCCGCCACCGTTTCCGGGTGGATGACGCGCATCGCCTCGAACGAGACGATCGCACCCAGCATGATGCCGGCGGTGCCGGTCAGGAACATGACGATCGCCTTGGGGCCGAGCCGTACGATGGCGCCGAAGTCGATGGCGACGCACAGCAGCACCAGCGCGCTCGGCAGCAGGTAGTCGCGCGCCACCGGATACAGCTTCGACAGGTTGCCGTCGATCACGCCAAGGGTATTCAGGATGGCCGGGACCAGATAGCACAGCAGCAGGGCCGGCACGTAGGTATAGAACTTCTTCCAGAAGCCATCGGGCCGCGCGGCGGTCCAGAACACCAGGCCGAGGATGGTTGCCAGTATGCCGAGCACCACGGCATCGTTCGTTACGAGGGGAACTGCAGTCTGCATGGAATCGCCATCGAAAGAGTTGCAGGTACCGCCGCCTGCAAGGCCTGCGATGGATACCCGGTCGGAGCCTTACGGCCAGGAAATATCCATTTTACATACACAGCGGGGTCAGGTCTGACATTTAGACACGAGCTCAACCGTTGTTACCCGAAACGGCCGCTTTGACCCTGCGCGACCGGGACGGCTCAGCATCATTCCGCAGAGGACTGCGCCACCTCAGCGCCAGCGGTTGGGCGAGCAGTACCGTTACCGGCATGACACGACCACTTCGACTTGAATTCCCAGGCGCTCTCTACCATGTCACATCACGAGGTAACCGGAGCAAGCCGATCTACCATGATGATGCCGATCGCCGATTGTGGCTGGAAGTACTGGCTCAGGTATGCGAACGGCACCACTTTGTGATCCACAGCTTTTGCCAGATGACGAATCACTACCACTTGCTGGTGGAGACCGTCGAGCCCAATCTGTCCCGCGGGATGCGCCAACTCAATGGCTTGTATTCGCAGCTAATTAACCGGAGACACAAGCTTGTTGGGCATCTTTTTCAAGGGCGGTATCACGCACTCTTGATACAGAAAGAGCGTCACCTCTGGGAAGTCAGCCGTTATATCGTCTTGAATCCGCTGCGCGCAAAGATGGTGGCCTCGCCAGACGAATGGCAATGGAGCAGTCATCACTATCTCATCGGCGCGGGGCCTCCGCCGGCATGGTTCGAGCGCGATTGGCTGCTCAGCCAATTCGGCAATACGCCCGCGTCAGCTGTTTCCAGTTATCAGGCCTTTGTCCTGGCGGGCGTGGGGCAAAACAGCCCGCTCGCTGCTATTCGTCATCAGATTCTTCTGGGAGACGACCACTTCGTTTCATCGCACCAACGGCTGCAACGGGCTGAAGAGTTTGTGGAGGCCACGAAAACCGAGCGGCGCGCGGTTGCGCTTTCATTGGCTGACTATCGGGCCAGGTACTCCGACAGAGACGAGGGGATGGCACGCGCTTACCGGTCGACGGCCTTCACCATGCCGCAGATTGCCCACGCTTTCGGTGTGTCGACCAAGACCGTGAGCCGGGCAGTTGCTGCTTTCGAGAAGCTGGAATTGCAGGACTAAGGTAGAGGCCGTGTCCGAATGTCAGACCTGACCCCGCCTTGGCGGCCTACTCTTCCGTGACGCGGCTGATGGCGCGGCGGTCGCGCTTGGTCGGGCGGCCCTTGATGTCCAGGCTGGGCTCCGGGAACAGGCGGCGCGCCGTCTTGTCGTTCTCGCGCTTGGCGATGCTCTCGTCGGTCTCGAAATACAGCGTGCGCGCCACCGGCGCCGGGCCGCGGGTGTCCGAGAGGGCCGCGACGATCACTTCCCAGCGGTCCGAGCCGTTATCGATGAGCAGCTTGTCGTTGACCTTCACATTGCGCGCCGGCTTGACCGGCTCGCCGTCGATGCGCACGCGGCCGCGGTCGATCGCGTCGGTGGCCAGCGAGCGCGTCTTGAAGAAGCGCGCCGCCCACAGCCATTTGTCGATTCGTACGTTCTTGTCTTCCATGGTGTTCCTTGTTACGTCCATTCACGCATAGCCGATCGCGAAGATCCGCATGACCAGTTTATACACCATGTAGGCTGCGCCATAGCTCGCACGGCGCAGCCAGCCGATATGGGCGAATTCCTCTGCCCGGATCACGACGCCGTCGAGGACGGCGCGCTCGATATGGGCGCGCATGGTGGCGGCGAAGCGCTCGTCCAGCACCACCACATTGGCCTCCTGGTTGAGGAACAGGGACAGGCCGTCGCAGTTGCTGGAGCCGACCGTGGCCCAGTCGTCGTCGACCACCGCGACCTTGGCGTGCAGCTGGGTCTTGCGGTACTCGACGACCTTGATGCCGTCGGCCAGCAGCTTGGGGTAGAACGAGTGCGCCACCGCATCCTGTATATGGAACTCCCCCACCCCGATTAAAAGGGTCACTTGCACGCCGCGCCGCGCGGCGTGGGCCAGTGCCTTGCGGAACTTGCGCCCCGGGGCGAAGTACGGCGTGGCCAGCAGCACGCTGTGCTTCGCGCGTCCCAGCGCCTGCAGGTAGGCGCGCTGGATCGTGGAACGGTTGCGCAGGTTGTCGCGCACCACGAAGGCAGCGCGCGCGGGATATCTGCAGGACTCGGGCGGCTCCTTGCGCAGTTCCTTGAACAGCTCGATGCGCTGCTTCAGGCCGAGGCGTCCCGCGCGCAGCCACTGGCCCTGGGCCTCCTCGTGGATCTCGGCCACCAGCGGCCCGCGTACCTGGACCGTGAAGTCCCAGCGCGGCGCCGGCAGGCGCTTGTGTTCCGCGTGGTCGCACAGCCAGTCGTCGTTGATGTTGATGCCGCCGACGAAGGCGACCTCGCGGTCGACCACGGCGATCTTGCGGTGCGAGCGGGCGATGCCGCGCTTGCACCAGGGATTGAAGACGCGGTACTGGACGCCGGCCTCGGTGAGGATCGCGCCCAGCCTTTGCGCGGGACGGTGCTCGGTGCCGATCCAGTCGACCAGCACGCGCACCTTCACGCCGCGCAGCGCGGCCCGGATCAGGGCGTTGCGCACGCTGCGGCCGGTGTCGTCCTCGGCGAAGATATAGGTTTCGAACAGGATCTCGAACTGCGCCGCGTCGATGGCGGCAACCAGCGCCGGGAAGAAGGCGGTGCCGCTTTCCAGCAGGGTGACGTCGTTGTTGTCTACGAAGGTGACGTGGCGCATGGGCCTGAGGCGGCTAGGTACCGAGCTGCAGTTCCGCCACGATCGGTGCGTGGTCGGACAGCTTGGCCCACAGCGGCCCATGCATCACTTGCGCGTTGTCGACCTTGAAGCCGCGCACGTAGATGCGGTCGAGGCGGAACCAGGGGAGACGCGCCGGGAAGGTGCGCGCCGGCGCCAGGCGCGGCTGGCGGCCGGCCCAGCTGCGCACCATGTCGCCCAGTGCCGACTTCGGCCCGAGCTCATCGAAGACCTCGACCACGCCGAGGCTGTTGCGCAGGCGGTCGCTGAGGGTGTTGCGCCAGTCGTTGAAGTCGCCGGCGATGATCACCGGCTCGCCGTTGGACGAAGCGTTGACGGCATCGATCAGGGCTGCCGTCTGGCGCCCACGGCTGCCTTCGAACAGGCCCAGGTGCACCACATAGCAATGGATGGGACCGGCCTGCGTGTTGAGCACGCAGTGCAGGATGCCGCGCTGCTCGTAGGCGTGGTCGGAGACGTCGTGGTTGTGCGAATTCTCGATCGGGAAGGCGCTCAGCAGCGCGTTGCCGTGGTGGCCATGGTCGTACACGGCGTTCATGCCGTAGGCGCTGTGGTGCTTCTCGCCTTTGAAGTAGTCGTACTGCGCGGTTTCGGGCCAGTGCCGGTGCGCGTGTTCTTCCTTGCCGTAGCGCGCCTGGAAGCGGTCGTGCCTGCCCTGCACTTCCTGCAGGAAAACGACATCGGCATTGAACTCGGCGATCGCTTTCTTCAGCGCGATCACGCGCGGCTGGCTGCGCAGCGAGGTCACGCCCTTGTGGATGTTGTAGGTGGCCACACGAATCTTCATGGGAACATTCTAACAACAACCCCGTCCCGCACTTCCGAAACCGGCCCCAATCGTGCGCTCGACAGGAAACTCTTTAGTCGGGCATATGCCGCGGCAACTGCAGGATGGCCTCGGCGTTCGAGGACGAGAAACAGCGGTCGGCCGCTTCCAGGTAGGGCAGCCAGGCGTATTGCGTATGCTCGCGCGGGCTGAGGGTGACCGGGATGTCGCGCGGGACGCAGACCGAGAACACGTGCTCGGTGTTGTGGGTGACGCCGGGCGCGTAGCGGTGGCGCCAGACTGGGTAGATCTCGTAGACGTTGGAGAGCTGCCAGTCGTGCAGGCGGATGGCGTCGCCGTCGGCCACGATGCCGGTTTCCTCGAACAGTTCGCGGGCGGCGGTCTGCGGCAGGGGCTCGTCGTGGGCGTCGAGCGAGCCGGTGACGGATTGCCAGAAGCCCGGGCGGTCGGCGCGTTCGATTAACAGCACCTCCATGTCGGAGGTATGGATGACGACCAGGACCGATTCGGGGATTTTGTGGGGCATGAGGGCAGATAAACAAACGCGGGCGTAGCCATTTTATATGGCCGCGCCCGCGTCAGTTGAACGCGCGGTCGGCGTAAAACAGTCCACTGGACTGTTTTACCGACCACCCTACGGTTCAAGCGATTTTCGGCTCGGCGGCACGCAGGCGGATGTGCAGTTCCTTGAGCTGCTTCTCGTCGACTTCCGACGGCGCGTTGGTCAAGAGGTCCTGGGCGCGCTGGGTCTTCGGGAAGGCGATCACGTCGCGGATCGACTCGGAGCCGGTCATCAGGGTGATCAGGCGGTCCAGGCCGAAGGCCAGGCCACCGTGCGGCGGCGCGCCGTACTGCAGGGCATCCAGCAAGAAACCGAATTTGAGCTGGGCTTCTTCGGCGTCGATCTTCAGGGCGCGGAACACCTTGCTCTGGACTTCTTCGCGGTGGATACGGATCGAGCCGCCGCCCAGTTCCCAGCCGTTCAGGACCATGTCATAGGCCTTGGCGACGCAGGCGCCCGGGTTGGTCTCGAGCATGTCTTCGTGGCCGTCCTTCGGCGCGGTGAACGGGTGGTGGGTCGCGTTCCAGCGGTCGCCGTCTTCGTCGTATTCGAACATCGGGAAGTCGATCACCCACAGCGGCGCCCAGACGTCGTCGAACAGGCCGGCCTTCTTGCCGAATTCCGAGTGGCCGATCTTCACGCGCAGCGCGCCCATGGCGTCGTTGACAACCTTGGCCTTGTCCGCACCGAAGAAGATCAGGTCGCCGTCTTCCGCGCCGGTCAGCTCGATGATTTGCGCCAGGATCTCGTCCGAGATGTTCTTGACGATCGGCGACTGCAGGCCGTCACGGCCCTTGGCCTTCTCGTTGACCTTGATGTAGGCCAGGCCCTTGGCGCCGTAGATGGCGACGAACTGGGTGTACGCGTCGATTTCCGAACGCGGCATCGAACCGCCCTGCGGCACGCGCAGGCCGACCACGCGGCCGTTCGGCAGGTTAGCGGCGCTGTTGAACACCTTGAACTCGACCGACTTCATCAGCTCGGTCAGTTCGGTGAACTGCAGTTTCACGCGCATGTCCGGCTTGTCCGAACCGTAGGAGCCCATGGCGGTGGCGAAGTCCATCACCGGGAACGGGTTCGGCAGGTCGATGCCGGCCGCGTTCTTGAACACGATGCGCATCATGTCTTCGAACAGGTCACGGATTTCCTGTTCGGTCAGGAACGAGGTCTCGCAGTCGATCTGGGTGAATTCCGGCTGGCGGTCGGCGCGCAGGTCTTCGTCGCGGAAGCACTTGGTGATCTGGTAGTAGCGGTCGAAGTTCGCGACCATGAGAAGCTGCTTGAACAGCTGCGGCGACTGCGGCAGCGCGAAGAAGTTGCCCGGGTTGACGCGCGACGGCACCAGGTAGTCGCGGGCGCCTTCCGGGGTCGACTTGGTCAGCATCGGGGTCTCGATGTCGATGAAGCCCAGGTTGTCGAGGTACTTGCGCACTTCCATCGACACCTTGTAGCGCAGGCGCAGGTTGTGCTGCATCTGGTTGCGGCGCAGGTCGAGCACGCGGTGGGTCAGGCGGGTGGTTTCCGACAGGTTGTCGTCGTCCAGCTGGAACGGCACCGGCACCGACGCGTTCAGCACTTCCAGCTTGCTGGTGTTGATCTCGATCTTGCCCGACTTCAGGTTGGCGTTGGCGGTGCCTTCCAGGCGGTTCACCACGGTGCCGGTGATGCGCAGGCAGTACTCGTTGCGCACGTGTTCGGCGGCCTTGAACACCTCGGCGTTATCCGGGTGGCAGACCACCTGCACCAGGCCTTCGCGGTCGCGCAGGTCGATGAAGATCACGCCGCCGTGGTCGCGGCGACGGTGCACCCAGCCGCACAGGCTGACGGTTTGGCCCAGCAGTTCCTCGGTGACGAGGCCGCAGTAGTGAGTACGCATGGAGGACATAGTTTTCGTTCCAGGTTGGTTGGTTCGGTCAAGCCCGAGGGCCTATTCTTTGATGTTGCGTTTGGCGTTCTTGTTTATTCCGGAGCGACGACGCCCATCGAGACGATGTGCTTCAGGGCCGCATCCACGGACATGTTCAGTTCCACGACCTTGCTGCGCTCCATCATCAGGAAGAAGCCCGAGGTCGGGTTCGGGGTGGTCGGCACGTACACGCTCACGTAGTCGCCCACCAGGTGGTTCTTCACGTCCCCGCCCGGGACGCCGGTCAGGAATGCGATGGTATAGGAATCCGCGTGCGGATACGGGATCAGGACCGGCGTGCGGAAGGCGTTGCCCGAGGACGAGAACAGCGTGTCCGACACCTGCTTGACGCTGCCGTACAGCGAGCTGACCACCGGGATGCGCTTCATGATGCGGTCGCCCAGGCGCACGACGTAGCCGCCGATCAGGTTGTTGGTCAGCAGGCCGGTGAGGAACACGATGGCCAGGGTCAGGACGGCGCCGAAGCCCGGCACGTCCACGCCGAACAGCTTGCGCGGCTGCCAGGCTTCCGGCACCAGCAGCAGCGACTGGTCCAGGGTACTGATGATGATGCTCAGCACCCAGGCGGTGATCGCCAGGGGCACCAGCACCAGCAGGCCGGTCAGGAAATATTTGCGCATCGGGTTCTCTTGTTCTTGTTCAGGCTGCGGCCCGGGGGCCGCAGCGGTGGTGCTTGTTTACTGCTCAGTTACTGCTCAGGTACTGCTCTTGTCGCCGCCGGCCGCCGCCGCGGGCGCCGGGGTGCTGGCCGCGCTGCCGGCGTCGCCGGACG
>DAMCRY010000056.1:13631-14572 GCA_032115075.1 Massilia sp. | reverse complement strand
AAACTCTACTGGCGCGGCCTGGTGCTGGATGCCTTCGACGGCACCGCCTGGACCCGCGGCGGTTCGCTGCCGGCGCGCGCCGGCGTCTCGCTGCGCGTGCGCGGCGAGCCGGTGCGCTATGCGCTGACCCTGGAACCTTCCGACACCCGCTGGCTGTTCACCCTCGACATGCCGGGACACCTGCCCGAGGTCGACGGCTACCACAGCCGGGCCTCGCACCAGCTCGAACTCAGCAGCGACCGTCCGCTGGCGCAGCGGGTGCGCTATGCCATGACCTCGTATCCGGACTACACCCTCGACGGCGACGGTGCCCTGGAGGAGCCGAACCAGTGGCTGCTGCTCCCCTACGGCTACAACCCGCGCGCGCTGGCCGCCGGACTGGCCCTGCGCAAGCTGCCCGAACCGGCGCAGCGGGTCGACGCGGTGCTGCGCCAGTTCCGCCAGCAGCCCTTCAGCTACACGCTGGAGCCGCCGCGGCTGGGCCGCCATTCGGTCGACGAATTCCTGTACGGCACCCGGGCCGGCTTCTGCGAGCATTATTCCGGCGCCTTCGTGTTCCTGATGCGGGCGGCCGGCATCCCGGCGCGCGTGGTCACCGGCTACCAGGGCGGCGAGCTGAATCCGATCGACGGCTACGTCACCGTGCGCCAGTCCGACGCCCACGCCTGGGCCGAGGTCTGGCTGCGCGGACGCGGCTGGGTACGCGTGGACCCGACCGCCGCCGTGGCGCCGGAACGCGTGCGGCGCAACCTGGCCTCCGCCGTGGAGCGGCCGGCGCCCTTCGGCATCGACGCGCTGCGCGGCCTGTCGCTGTTCCACCCCGGCGAGGATTCCCTGGTCGCGCGCCTGCGCAATGCGCTCGGGGCCGTCAACAACGGCTGGAACCAATGGGTGCTGAACTACACGCCGGAGCGCCAGCGCGGCGTGATGGACAGCCTGCA
>DAMCRY010000056.1:0-13615 GCA_032115075.1 Massilia sp. | reverse complement strand
TGGCGAGAATTTTCTATCGCCGTAGGGAAATCGACCCGATCGAGGCGGTATACTCCGAGCTATGCAAGCGCCTTGCCCGCATGGGCCTGGCACGCGCAGCGGACGAAGGGCCCACCGCCTATGCGGCCCGGATCGCGGCCACGCAGCAGCTGGAGCCGCCATCACGCGAAGCCGCCGCCGAGTTCCTGCGCCGCTACAGCGCCTGGCGCTATGCGCCGCCCCAGCCCGAATCCCATGCGCGGCTGGCCGCCACCTTGAAGAGTTTGTTGAAGCAGCTTAGATGAAATCGATCGTTCCCGTAGTTGCCGCGCTGGCGCTGGCGTTTTCCCCGATCGGAAACGCCGGGGCCGCCGCGAAGGATCCGCACGTTCGCACCGCACCAACGAAAGCCGGCGGCAAGGCCAAGGCCGGCGGCAAGACGACAGCCAGGAACGGCAAGGCCAAGCCCGGCAAGCGCCTTGCCATCAAGTCCACCCGCGTCATCAAGGCCGCGCCGCTCGCGGCCGCCGCCACGATCGACTACGACGGCGAGCACAGCAACTTCCTCGAATGGCATGCGGTGCGCGAGTTCATCGACGAGGTGGCCGCGCAGCACGGCTTCGAGCGCCCCTGGCTGGAATCGCTGTTCGGCCAGGCCCGCTTCATCGACTCGGCCGTGCAGCTGGTCAAGCCGGCGCCGCCGGGCAAGCCGAAGAACTGGCAGGCCTACCGCGACCGCTTCATCGAACCGATCCGCATCGCCGCCGGCGTGCGCTTCTGGAACGAGAACGCGGAAGCACTGGCGCGCGCCGAAGCGGCCTACGGCGTGCCGGCCGAGATCATCGTCGGCATCATCGGCATCGAGACCATCTATGGCCGCGACACCGGCAAGTTCCGCGTGCTCGACACCCTGGCGACGCTCGCCTTCGCCTATCCGGAAACGCCGAACCGCGCCAGCCGCATGGCCTTCTTCCGCAGCGAGCTGGTCAACACCCTGCTGTTCGCGCGCGAGCACAAGGTCGAACCGTTCTCGCTGCTGGGTTCCTTCGCCGGCGCGGTCGGCATGCCGCAGTTCATGCCGGGGAATATCCTGAAATACGGCGTCGACTTCAACGGCGACGGCCAGATCGACCTGCGCAACTCGAGCGAGGATGCGATCGGCAGCGTCGCCAACTTCCTGGTCCAGCACGGCTGGAACCCGGAGCACCGCGGCGCCCCGGTATTCGCGGCCGACGTGTCTCCGAACCGCGCCTGGGAGCCGCTGCTCGAGCGCGGCCTGGCCGCCACCCTGCGCCCCGAGGAACTGCGCGCCGCCGGCGTCGTGACCGCGGCGGCCCTGCCGGCCGAGCGCCTGTACGGGCTGGTCGACCTGCAGAACGGCGCCGAGGCCACAGAATACTGGGTGGCGAACGATAACTTCTTTGCCATCACCAAGTACAACCGCAGTTACTTCTATGCCATGTCGGTGATCGAGCTCGGGCGCGCGGTGACCGCTTCCCGCGGCGGTTAGCTATTGCCGAGCGGGAAACTTTGTATCGATTTGTAACCGTTCTCGGCGCTTGTCACTGTATTAAAGACGCCACACTTGACGCATACCCCCAGGGGGTATGCGCCGCTTTCCCGTAGATACTCCATAGAAACATCTACGCGGCCCTTATACCCCCCGTTTTCTTAGTATTCTGTCAGCGGTTTTCATACCGTGCGGCATCAGAATCTTGTTCACACTACACTGCTGATTGACCAAAAAACAATAACCATTCCAGTGAGTTTGTGAGAGAATTGCATTGCGGCTATTGTTGCGATGAGACAACAATTCTGATGGGAGTAATCTGATTCTTGTTTCCATTAAGTATCAGATAAGAAATTAGTTGTACAATTGAATAGAAAATTACGACATACCACGCCTGGAGCCGAGCGCCGCATGGGGCTCCGTCCAACCCAAAAATAGGATATTGAATCATGACAAACCAAGTCGGCATCGATATGAATAGCGATTCGGAGTCCGATGAGCTCCTGCAGTACAATCCGAACCGCCTGCTCGACACCCTGATCGAGAACCTGCGCCTGAAGAACGACGCCGCCCTGTCGCGCGCACTGGAAGTCGCCCCGCCGGTGATCTCGAAGATCCGCCACCACCGCCTGCCGGTTGGCGCTTCGCTGCTGATCCGCATGCATGAAGTCAGCGACCTGTCGATCCGCGACCTGCGCTACCTCATGGGCGACCGCCGCGCCAAGTTCCGCATCAGCGACAAGCAGTTCAAGCCGAAAGAAGGCGCCGCACCGAAAGAGGCGTAATCGCCTCGCGCCACTGGCGGGGATGCATGCCCTGCCGTCTCTGCTGTTGAGTCTGGGATATTGATTCGTCTTTAGCAGGCGAATCCCGGCGCAGAAAACGAAAAGCCATCCTCGCGTTATCCCCCCCAACTACAGATACATAGTTGAGGGGTTAACGCTACCGGGAAGTGCGTAACAACTCTGACACCCCTCATGTAGGGGTGTTTTTTCGCGTACTCCATCTGCCATATTTCCCCATAATTCAACATGGTATGCAGCCTTATGTAGACACCAATGATGGCTGATTAAGTTTACGCTCGGCAATAATTGTGTTAAAGTCCCATCTGCCAATGGTCTGAGATGACACCAGCACTGTTCGAACCTCGCAATGGGGTGCGGTGAAAGGACATCTGACGTACAGCACACTGGTCCTGTTTTAATCGTCTGCCTTGCGCCCGCAACTCGAACCCGGGCGACCATCAAGCCGGGCGAATCCCTTGGATTTTTTGCTCTCATCAAGGAGATTCGCGTTGGCATGTCTATTCATGGCGGATTTAGTCCGCTTACACCAATCTAAAGTTGTCGAGCTGCTTCGCAAGAGGGGCAGCTGATGTTCGTTACCGTCCGAAGCAAAGTATTCACGGATACGACTGGAGTCCAAACAGAAATACCAGCGCTGCTGACGCCCGCGGGCGTACTGGAGCCCTTGCTCGACTATTGCCTGCATCGCAGCCACGACCGTAGCCTGGCCTGGATGTCGAAAGTGACTCGCTCGGTTCGGATGTTCCTCGAATACCTCCAATCGAACCCGTCTGAGCGCGACACCTATCAACTGTTCCAGAACTTCGCCCAGCGCCTTTATACGGGCACCTTCGACCGCTCAACTGGACTGGACCCCAGCGGCCTGTGCTGGACTCCATGCTCGCCGGAGGATGCCTCACACATCATCACCCACTTGACGGACTTCTTCGACTGGCTCGGTGAGATGCGACCTGAAGCTGGACGAGTCAACCCGCGCTATGCAGGCGGTGCTTTCGACCGGCAGACCGACGAGGCCGCCTACCAGTTCCGGCGCAACAAGGCCTTCCTCGGGCACACTTGGGCAGCAAACTCATCGCCCGCCGAAAGCGGCCACCGTGTCAGGGGGCGGCGCCTGCCGAAAGTCGAGAAAGGCGAGCCGCCGGCCTTCCCGGAAGAACACTTCGAGGAACTGCTTGCCAAGGGGTTCAGAGTGGCAGAACGTCAGGACTACCGCGGCATGCTCATCACGTTGCTGCTCCACGGGGCGGGCTTCCGCGAGTCGGAGCCCTTCCACCTCTATATCTCCGACGTGTTCCCGGACCCTGCCAATCCGCGCCAGGCCAAGGTACTCATCCATCACCCAAGCCATGGTGCCGCCCCCGCCGACTGGCGCGATGAGAGGGGCAAGCCGCGCAAGGGCAACCGGGCGGCATACCTCGCCCAGCAGTTCGGCCTAGTGCCCCGCACTGAAGTGATGGCCCGGCGCCACGCCGGCTGGAAGGGCGGCATGCACGATGCGGCCTACTACAAGCAGGCGTACTGGTTCTTGCCCGAGTATGGCGAGTGGTTCCTGCAGCTGTGGCACCGCTACCTGGAACAGGTCGCACGTGTCGAGCGTGACCATCCGTTCGCCTTCATCAATCTGAGCCGCGAACCCGTGGGCGCGATGTACCAGCTGGCTCAGTACAACAAGGCGCATGCCGCCGCCTGCGAACGTATTGGCCTCTCCGTCGGCAAGGCACTGGGCACGACTCCGCATGGCCACCGTCACGCCTACGGCCGGCGGCTGCGCAACGCCGGCGTCGACAAGCCGGACATCCGTCGCTTCATGCATCACGCCTCTGAACAGAGCCAGGAGGTCTACACGCAGGCGACCACCCGCGAGGCCCTGGCTGCCCTTGAAGCGGCAGCGCAGCGACTGCGGGACAGGCAGGCCGGCACGCCGTCGGTGCTTGGCCGACTGCTGCCAGGCATCGAACTCAACAACTGAAGAATCCGCATGACTCAAGAGATAACAACGACTATGCCAAAGGCTTCTGCCGCTCCGGCCCCGAAGGTGAAAGGGATAACGCGCGAAACCGACACCAGCCTAGGCTGGGTCGAGCGGGAGTATCCGCAACTGGCTGCCTGGCGCGCCTTGGCCGTGGAGTGGCTCAAAGGGGAAACAAGCGGGGTCTCTGTGAGGCTCCAGGCCTTGGTGGCCTTCTTCGAGCGTTACCTCGTCCAGCAGGGATTGCCGACAGTCTCGGCGGCGTTCCTGGCCCGCACCACGGTCCTGCCCGACTTCTACCGCACAACCTGCCCAGATTCGGCAGCAGGCATAAAGTACAACAATTACATGCACGCCTTCCTGCACTTCGTGCTGCTGCGCGAGTTCAGCGAAGCGGCCGATGACGGACAATTGGTCGTCTCACCGGCCTTCCGTAACCCGGTGCCACGGATGTCCAAGGGTGGCCTACCCAAGCGCGACGAAAGCGTGCATTCGCCGCTGCCCTACGGCTACATCGACGAACTGCGACGCATGCTCGCAGCTGGCCCATACTTCCGGGACTGGCAGTGGGCGCAGTGTGCCCTGGGCGCGGATATCGGCCGGCGTGGGCCCGGTGGAGCCGACTGGTTCGAGGTGACCGAGGCCCAGATAGACCGGAACGACCCGGACTGCGTTTGGCGCGAGCGTCGGATGAGTAACGGCACGCGTCTGGAGATGTGGAGCCCGGTACGCTGGGTTGCGCTGCTCGTGAAGCTCATCCTGCCGCTGCGCACCTTCCAAGTCCGCATGCTCGACTCGGGCGAAGCTGATACCTGGCGCTATGCGGCGGGCGCTTGGGCGCTTAACCAGAGCCGGCTTGCGCAAGGCAGCGAACGCCGCCCCCTCCAGCAGGGGGTGCTTCGCCGCAGCAACCTGCTGACCGATGGCGAGGCCGTCCCGACCGTGCTCTACATCAACACCAACAAGACTGCCGACATCGCCAAGTCAGGTCCCGACAAGGGCTACGTGCTGCCTTGGTCCTCTGGTGGGCCGGTGTATCAGGACGTCTTCCATTGGCTGGAGAAGCTGCGCAACTGGCAGGAGAAGTACAACCCTGTGTCGCGGCGCACGTCCTGGTCGGAACTGGACGGCCGCCACTTCGCTGCAAAGAGCGAGGTGCAACTCGCGGGCTATCCGGACGCTTGCTTCCTCTTCAGGTTGCCGGAGGCGCAAGACGGCGAGCGTCATCTCCCCCTATCGGATGGACTGATGGTCAAAGGCTGGTTCCGATTGCTTGAAGCCCTGGAAGTGCAGCTAGCTGACCGTGGTGAATCCCATGGCAACGGCTCACCGATTCGCTTCCTGCCACCATTGGAACAGCAGAATTCAGGTCAGACGACTCTGTTCCCCTTACATAGCTTGCGCGTCTCACTCATCACCGCGCTGGCCCTGGAAGGACAGGTGCCATTCCCTGTCCTGCAGAAGCTCGTCGGCCATAGCCGCCTACTAATGACCCTGTACTACACCAAGCCCGGCGCGACCCACATCCGCGGCGTGCTGCTCGGTGCGGCGGAGCGGCTGGAGGCGAAAAAAGAAGCGAGCATCCAGAACTTCCTGCTGGACACCGCACACGACGAGCTGCTGCAAAAAGCCATCTGCAACAGCGTTCCTAGCCTTGCCGCCGCCATTCCGCAGCATCCGGCCGCGCGTAATCCTGTGGGCTGGATGCCGATGCACCACGGAATGTGCCTGGTCGGTGGCAACACCAGCGAGAGCGAGGACAACGGCTCGGTGGGCGGCTGCTACAACGGTGGACCGGTGACCGCCAAGGGGCGTCCGTCAGTGAAGCCCAAGCACGGGCCGGTACCGGGCGGCAGCCGTAACTGCGTGCGTTGTCGCTGGTTCGTGACCGAGCCGCACCACCTGCCTGCGCTGGCAGCCCACTTCAACACCCTGGCCTATCACTTCGACGAGGCACGCAATGTCTGCCTTGCGCGCGAAGGCGAGTTGCAGGAGCTGAAGAAGCAGAAGCTGGACGCGGAGAACGCGGGGCAACCGTTCGCTCGCCAGGACTCCTACCGACAGGCCGAGCGGGTGTGGGAAAGCGCGATGAAGCGCTTCAGCGACCTGGCCGAAGACCTGGTGGCCTGCTGGCGTCTCATCGAGCGTTGCAAGGCGGCGCTCCAAACCACGCAGGGCGACGGTACCCAGTTGGTCACGGCCGGCGCTGTGGGCGATGTGCAGGTCGCCTTCGAAGAGACAGAGTCGGAGCTGCTCCAGTTGGCTGGTGTCTGCGACAGTGTCGAGGTCTATCCCGACCTGGAGCCAGGCAAGGCGGTGTTCCGCCGCAGTCAGCTACTTGATGCCGTGCTCTACCGCGACAACCTACCACCCGTGTTCATGCTCCTGAGCGAACAGGAACAGCTTCTCGCCGGCAACGCCTTCATGCGACGGCTTGCATCGCAGATTAACCCTGCCAATCCCGCTCTAGGCCAGCGGGAAGTGATTCGGCTGATGGACGCTGGCGCGCGCCTCAGCCAGCACTTCGACATGGACCTCGCCTCGCTGCTGCCCGCAGACCGCCCCATTCACACGTTCCCCATCGGGCGGCGGACCCTGACGGGAGCTGAAGCATGAACGGCATGACGGACATCCACCCGGACGCCGTGCTGGCATCGCTGCTTGACAAGGGCGCTCGCTCGAACCGGAGGTCAAACCTGACGAAGATGCACGAGCTTTGCCGCAGGCAGCACGCAAATGGCTCACGCGACTTCTCGCTGCCGGCGATTGGCCGCTTGGCTGAAGCCGAAGGCATCCTGAAGGGCCGAGCGCTCTACAACGCCCCGTCCGCCGACTACCGGGCGCTCATCGAAGCCTGGGCAGCCTATGCAGGCCCCGCCTTGCCCAAACCGCCTAAAACCATGGCGAGCCACGACTACTTGATGCGCATTGACGACCCAGCCATCCGCTCCATCATGCAGGCCATCATCGCCGAGCGCGACAAGCTGAAAGCGCAGCTCAACGTGCTGAAAGCCAACATGCAGGTGACCGTGGACCGACGGCCCTTGGGCGCAACCGTCTCCGCTGCCCACGGAGCACAGCCAGTAGCGGTCCTGGCCGCGTCCGCGCAGCTGACGCCGTCCGAGCGCGAAGCCTTGCAGAAGGCGGTGTCGACCAGCTACCTTGAGGAACGCGGCTTGAAGGAAGGCAGCCACGGCGAAATCGTCAATGAGCGCGGACGGATGGTGTTCGAGGTGGGCTTTGCCCGGGCGATTCGTAAGGTGCTGGGAACTTGACCTTACAATTGCATAAGTGCTACGCCAACGATTTGTACATCTCCTGCTCAGTGGGCTTTAGGACAGCTCCTGCTGACGCGTGGCTCAAGCAAGGAGAAGGAGCGCATGGCGTGGGTGGCGACGCAAGGCGAGACGAACGCACCACCGAGTGCAAACTTGAAAGGATGGATTATGGAGAAGCCGCGGGAGGAGTCCCAGATTCTGGAGGAGCTGGCCACGCTAACCGCGTCGCCCGGATACGTTCACGCGGTTGCACACATCTGTCATCGCGACAATGTCATCTACATCAAGGATAGGCTGAAGCCGTCCGACATGAACCGGCTGTTTAGTTGGGAGCGGCTCATCCGGACGGAAGTGACGACGCTGATTGGCTTGATGGCGAAGAAGCCACTGGACCTGTCTCAGCCGGCACCAGACGTGGTAAGGAGCTACGTTGAACGCACCGATGTCCTCATGCGGGAGCTTCACGACTCGATGTCCTACCCAATGTTTTCGGCCATGTTGGAGGCGATAAAGGCGGGGGCCGAGCCGCCAGACCCGTGGCGTGGCCCGGGGATGCGAGAGCCCATCTTCTATGGCACTGAGTCGGCCTACCCCTTTCAGTACCGAGACCTTGTGCCCGAAAAGTACGGAGCTGATGATGACTGGATGTTAAAGAACAAAGGCTTCACCTCTGGCCAAGCGATGACCATCGCTAAGACGATATGCAGGCTGATGGACGAAAAGGCAACGCGACTCTTAGCGGAATGCAAAACTAGCCAGGCCCAGCCTGAGACCTGGCTGCCCGCGTTCGAGTTCTCGTTGGATGAAGTGGCGGTCCGCAGTGGAATAGCGCCGGACGTTGCTGAAGCGTTCTTCCGCGCTTTCGTACACACGGGAGACAACGCGGCATTCAAGGAGCTGGGTGACTTCAATGAAGTGGCCGCACGACCGCTGCTTCCAACTGGCCGCGGGACAGTGCTCCTTTTCTCACATTATGCGATTTATGAGGCACTGTACGAGTCTCCGTTCTTCTGGATGTGGGACGACAAGACTTACCGGCCAACGCTCACCAAGCATCGTGGCGCCTTCACCGAGCAGTTCGCTGCGCGCCGGCTTGCCGGAGTCTTTGGTCATGAGCACGTCCATACGAATGTGAATCTATATTGTGGCAAGGATATTGCAGGTGAGGCTGATGTTCTGGTCATCTACGCAGACCGACTCATTATCGTGCAGGCGAAAGCAAAGAAACTGACCATCGCCGCGCGAAAGGGAAACGACTATCAGTTGAAGAAGGACTTCGCTGCCGCCATTCAAGATTCCTACGACCAAGGTTGGACTTGTGCCAATGAGATTCTTGCTGGGGGATGTTGCCTGGTGGACGATAAAGGAAGAGAAGTCAAATTGCCTGTGCGCATCAAAGAGGTCTTCCTGTTCAGCCTCGTTTCGGAACACTACCCGGCGTTGGCCTTTCAGGCGAGCCAGTTCCTGAAAATCCAAACCACCGATGTCATCTTGCCTCCTTTCGTAATGGATGTGTTCCTTCTCGACGCGCTGACGGAGATGCTGACGACGCCACTACGATTCTTGAGCTATGTGAAGCTGCGTGTGACCGCATCCGACAAGCTGATGAGCGGACACGAACTGACCGTGCTTGGCTATCACCTGAAGCAGAATCTCTGGCTGGACGAGAAGTACGATGCCGTCATGCTCGAGGATTCCATTGCTCAAGACCTAGACACTGCGATGCTGGTCCGTAGGGATAACCAGCCAGGGGACGACACTCCAGCAGGCATCCTTACGAAGATGCGCGGAACCCATTACGAGCGACTCATTGAGGAGATTGAAACCAGGGCGGAGCCAGCAACGCTAGAACTCGGGTTCCACCTGCTTTCGATGAACGAAGATTCGTGTATGAATGTACACCGCTTATTGGATGCCATCACGCGAAAGGCACGGTTCGACGGAAATCGACACGACGCGACGCTTGCATCAAGCACGCCGCCGGGCGGGATTAGCTTCCATTGCAATCCGACGCTGTCTTCTGAAGCGTTTGCAGTGCTAGAGACCCACTGCGCTAAGCGCAAGTACAAGGAACGTGCAGCGCAATGGTTTGGAGTCTCTGTAGACCCGGATGGGCAGGTCCAGTTTGGTGTCACGCTGGACTTTCCGTGGGAGCCCTCAGAGGAAATGGACCGGCTAACTGCGAACATGAAGCCGGCGGCCCGGGCTCGAGAAGTACTTCCTCAATACACACAAGGAATCAGCCGCATAAAACTTGGGCGGAACGACCCGTGCCACTGCGGCAGTGGGCGCAAGTTCAAGAAGTGCTGCTTGAACTAGACGAGCGCGATAAGGCGTCGCGCTGCGTGTAGCGGGAAGCATAACATGAGATTTTTTGTCCCGGCATGTAAGGCTTTTTTGGTGGTGTGGGAAGCACCTCATAAGACTTCGGGACGCAACGACTTAGCATTTGTGGTGATTACTGTGAACCGAACCTGGGACCGCCTTGCGCTCCGCCAATGAGCCACCACCACAAACAGCACGCAGGCACCAGATTTGATGCGCACGCCACCAAATCTACGGCATTGACACCGAATCAGCTTTCGATTACTCTGGCATCGCCTTCAAAGGCACCTAATGCTGTAAAACCGTCTAGTTGTAGAAACATATCAATTCGCATAGGAGCATTACTATGAAAAGCAAACTTCCTCGTCGTTCAGCTAAAGCCACCGCCCAACTCCTGGCCATTAACGCTAAGCTCTACGAAAAGGAGAAGGACCGGCAAGTCAACCGATATCGTTTTGGGCTTACGACGCTGCGAATTATCGCGAACCGCAAAAGCATTCGTGCCAGTTTTGTCGCGCAGCTTGAAGACGAGCTGGCCGAACTGAACTGGCTGCTGATAACCCTTGGCTCTGAATTTGCCATTGTTTCCCTTGATAAGTCGGAAGCATGGCTCAAGCTGGGCGCGAAACGGTTGGCAGAGTCCAAGCAAGGCTTACTGCTCCTTGACGAGGATGACATCGAGGACATTTACGACGAGTTTTTTCCTGATGAAGATAACCTGACCGAAGACGACTAAGGCCATTTATAGCGGCAGCTCGCATAAGCTGCCGCTGTCTTTTTGGTGCCAAGTGTCAGGAATGTAAGGCTTTTTGGGTGATTGGAAGCATCTCGGGAAATTTTCAGACGTGACAACTGAGCTGGCTTTCCCTTACCTGTCAATGCTTTTTCCGTAGCTCAGCTTAGCTTAGCTTCCCAAAATCTCACATTATGGGTACCGCTTCACTGCGCGCCTTATGACCGTGGACCGACGTCCTCTGGGCGCAACCGTCTCCGATGCCCCCGGAACACAGCCGGTAGCTGTCCTGGCCGTGTCCGCGCAGATGACGCCGTCCGAGCGCGAAGCCTTGCAGAAGGCGGTGTCGGTCAGCTACCTTGAGGGACGCGGCTTGAAAGAGGGCAGCCACGGCGAAATCGTCAACGAGCGCGGACGGACGGTGTTTTTGAGGTGGGCTTCGCTCGTGCTGTCCGCAAGGTACTTAGTGAGGATATTCCCAAACTCCCATGAAAAAGCGCCGACGTTGCGGTCGGCGCGCGGAAGTTGCGATGCATTACGCTGTATTTTTACATCGTAATGGGACATCAATAAAAGTCAGCTCTGACAGTGCATTACGCTCATTCACTCAATTCCTATGTATGTTTAGGGTATGAGTCCTCGAGGATGGCTTTTTTGCGTTCGGGCTTGCCCCGGATCAGGCCGGGAACACGCCGGTCGACAGGTAGCGGTCGCCGCGGTCGCACACGACGAACACGATGGTCGCATTCTCCACGGTCTGCGAGATGCGCAGCGCCACTTCGCAGGCGCCGGCCGCCGAGATGCCGCAGAAGATGCCCTCTTCGGCCGCCAGGCGGCGCGCCATCTGCTCGGCCGCGGCCTGGCTCACAGGCTCGACCTGGTCCACGCGCGCCTTCTCGTAGATCTTCGGCAGGTAGGCTTCCGGCCACTTGCGGATGCCGGGGATCGACGAGCCCTCTTCCGGCTGGGCGCCGACGATGCGGATCGCCTCGTTCTGTTCCTTCAGGTAGCGCGACACGCCCATGATGGTGCCGGTGGTGCCCATGGCGCTGACGAAGTGGGTGACGCGGCCTTCGGTGTCGCGCCAGATCTCCGGACCGGTGGTCTCGTAGTGGGCGCGCGGGTTGTCCTGGTTGCCGAACTGGTCGAGGATGATGCCCTCGCCGTTCTTCTGCATCTGCTCGGCCATGTCGCGCGCGTATTCCATGCCGCCCGACTTCGGCGTCAGGATGATCCGGGCGCCATAGGCGGCCATGCTCTGGCGACGCTCGATCGACAGGTTGTCCGGCATCAGGAGCACCATCTTGTAGCCGCGGATGGCGGCCGCCATCGCCAGCGCGATGCCGGTGTTGCCGCTGGTCGCCTCGATCAGGGTGTCGCCCGGCTTGATCTGGCCGCGGGCTTCCGCGCCGCGCAGCATCGACATGGCGGCGCGGTCCTTGACCGAGCCGGCCGGATTGTTGCCCTCGAGCTTGCCGAGGATGACATTGTTACGGGCGACGGCATCCGCGCCCGGCAGGCGCACGAGCTGCACCAGCGGGGTATTGCCGATCGTGTCTTCAATGGTCTTGTAAGCCATTCCTTGCTCTTTCGCGATTTCCTAAACCGCTATTCTAAACCCGTCCGCAAGGAGGCGTATTTGTTCGGCCCGGGCCGGCCTGCTTCACCGGCCCTGCTGCCTGCCCGGCTGCCGGATCAGCGCTGCGGCATCGGATAGGTGGCGACGCTGACGTTGCCGTCCTTGTCCACCGCCTGCACGCCGAAGAACACATTGTCCTTCGACAGGTCGATCGTCGCTTCGCCGACGTTCCCGACCCACTTCGAACCCTGCCAGTTGGCGGCCGTGGTCTCGCGCCAGACGATGCGGTAGCCCGCCACGTCCGGTTCCGGATTCGCCTGCCACACCAGGGTCGAGTCATTGGTGAGCTTGTCGGTACGCAGCTTGACGCCCTGCGGCGCGCCCGGGGCCAGCGCCAGCGAAGCCAGCGCCGCCGCGTTCACCTTCGTCACCTTGGCGATGTAGTCGACATCATTGAACTCGATGAGGTCGCCGTACACCTTGTCATTCTCGGTACGCAGGTCCTGGTGCTGGTGCGCGAAGTCTTCCGCCGGCTCGGTGAAGCGCAGCGCCGCGTAACCCTGCTCCAGGAACGGCATGTGGTCGCCGCCGCGCAGGTAGCGGTCGGCGCGGTGGATGACGGAAACCTTGAAATCCTTCAGGTAGCGCTCGCCCTGCTCCTTGGTGTGGCGGGCCAGCTGGCGCGACAGCGAGTCGCTGTCGCCGCCGGTCGCGACCAGCTGGCGCACGGTCTCGCTCATCTCCCTGGTCGCCGGAATGCTCTGCGAGAACAGGCGCACCTGCTTGTTGTCCACCTTGCCGTTGTCGGCGCGCGAGCTGCCGATGATGTCGTTGGTGAACATGCCGGCGATGTTCAGGTTCTTCTGGCGCGCCTGGGTGGCCCAGTGGCGGGCGCCCAGCAGGCCCTGCTCCTCGGCCGCCACGGCCATGAACACCAGGGTCGCGTCAAACTTGTATTTCGACATCACGCACGCCAGTTCCATGACGGCGGCGGTGCCCGAGGCGTCGTCGTTCGCGCCCGGGGCGTCGGCGGTGTAGTTCATCACGTCCGACACGCGCGAGTCGTAGTGGCCGCTGGTGAGGTAGATGCGTTCCTTCGAGGCGTCCTGCGTGCCTGGCAGCGTCGCGACCACGTTGACGATCTCGGTCGGACGCGAGATGCGGGCCGACACCGGCGCGATGTGGCTGTCGAAGGCCACCTCTAGCTTCGTGCCGGCGCCGCAGCGCTCCAGCTCGGCCTTGATCCAGCGGCGCGCGGCGCCGATGCCGCGGGTGTCGGATTCCGTTTCCGACATCGTGTGGCGGGTGCCGAAGCTTACCAGCTTGGCGACGTAGCCTTCGATGCGCTTGGGCGAGATCTCGGCGAGGATCTTCTTGATCTGGGGCTGCTGGCGGCCGGTGTCCGGCGCGGCCGGTGCGGCCGGCGCCGCGGCGGC
>DAMCRY010000055.1:3095-14668 GCA_032115075.1 Massilia sp. | reverse complement strand
CAGACCTCGACCGTGTGCCCGAGCGCGCCCAGCAGCATGACCATCTCGCCGAAAGCGTGCACCGGGCCGCCGCCGGCATCCCTGGAGGCGGCCAGCAGAGGAGCGATCACGGCGCGAAAGCGCGCCTCGTCCGACCAGCCGTCGATCAGTTCATCTGGCCCTGGTCAGGTGCGGTCGGCGGCGGCGCGTCGCTGATAAAGATGTATTCGTCACGCCACAGAGGGGCAGCGTAACAGACGGGCTGCCCCCTGTGCCCGGACCTGTTGCGGCAATGCCAGACAAGATTCCTGATGGATGCGAAAAAACAGGCTACACTGTCGCGCGCATCCGGGCTCCGCGCCCGCATATACATTCCCCGCTTTTCATCCATACGCCATGCCACGAATTATTTCCGCCAACCTGAACGGCATCCGTTCGGCCTACAAGAAGGGTTTCTTCAACTGGCTCGCCACCCAGTCCGCCGACTTCATCTGCGTGCAGGAACTGAAGGCGCAGGAAGCCGACATGACCGAGGAATTCCTGTCCCCGCACGGCTACCATGGCCACTTCCACTACGCCGAGAAGAAGGGCTACTCGGGCACCGGCGTCTACAGCCGCACGGCGCCCGACAACAAGCGCATCGGCTTCGGCTGCCAGGAGTTCGACGCCGAGGGCCGCTACACCCGCTGCGACTTCGGCAACCTCACCGTCATCTCGGTCTACTGCCCGTCGGGCTCGTCCTCGCCGGAGCGCCAGCTGGCCAAATTCCGCTTCATGGACGTGTTCCTGCCGCACCTGCAGGAACTCAAGGCCGAGGGCCGCGAAGTGGTGATCTGCGGCGACTGGAACATCGCGCACAAGGAAATCGACCTCAAGAACTGGAAGGGCAACCTCAAGAATTCGGGCTTCCTGCCCGAAGAGCGCGCCTGGATGACCCGCATCTTCGACGAAATCGGCCTGGTCGACGTGCACCGCGCCGTGCATCCGGACGCCGAGCACTACACCTGGTGGAGCAACCGCGGCCAGGCCTATGCCAAGAACGTCGGCTGGCGCATCGACTACCACGTCGCCACCCCGGGCATCGCCGCCACCGCCAAGGCCGTGTCGATCTACAAGGACGAGAAGTTCAGCGACCATGCGCCGCTGATCATCGATTACGCGCTCTGAGAATTTATTACCTTAGCTAATAGATTAGCTCCTTGCATTAGCTTTCCTGATGAATTCTCCCCGATCATGGGGGGATTCGCCGGGAGCACACCGTCACGGTGCGCCAGATCAACCAGGCCGGCAACGTCGGCCCGGTCTCGGCCCCCGATCACCTTTACGCCCGACACCGCCGCTCCGGCTGCGCCGGCCGGCGCGCCCGACCTGGCCGCCGCCAGCGACAGCGGCATCTCGCACAGCGACAACATCACCAACGTGCGGCTGTGGGGCGACAGCCACAGCGGCTGGGACATCACGGCCGACGCCGGCGGCGCGCTGTCGGTCCTGAACTTCAACATCTCGCATGCTGTGAGCGGCCCGGCGGCCCTCAGTCCTGCGCCGGCCAGTCCAGCCGGAAGCCGCTGTCGAAACGGCGCGCCGCGCCGCTCAGCGGATCGGTGAAGGAGATCGAGCGCGCCAGCAGCTGCAGCGGCGCGCTGAAGTCGTCGCCCTTGCAGGGCAGCGCGACCGGATAAAAGGCGTCGTTCAGGATCGGCGCGCCGAGCGCGGCCAGGTGCAGGCGCAGCTGGTGCTTGCGCCCGGTGTGCGGGTGCAGGCGGTAGTGCGCCACGTCGCCGCGCCGCGCGATCAATTCGACCAGCGTCTCCGAATTCGGCTCGCCCGGCACCTCTTCGCTGACGAAGAACTGCTCCGCGTCCTGCATGCGGCTGCGGTAGGTGAAGGGGAACGCCCGGCCCTCGATCGGTCCCGCCAGGGCCTCGTACACCTTCTTCACCACGCGCTTCTGGAACATCGACTGGTAGGCGCCGCGCGATGCCGGGTTGTGCGAGAAGATCACCACGCCCGCCGTCTCGCGGTCGAGGCGGTGGATCGGGGTCAGGTGCGGCAGGTCGAACCGCTTCTTCAGGCGAACGAGCAGCGTCTCGTGCAGGAAGCGGCCGGTCGGGATGGTGGGCAGGAAATGCGGCTTGTCGGCCACCAGCAGGTGCTCGTCCAGGTGCAGCACCGATTCCCTGAACGGGATCGGGGTCTCGGGCGCTTCCAGCTCGCGGTAGTACCAGATGCGCATGCCCTGCCTGACATGGCTGTCGGCATGCAGGGGTTCGCCCCTGGCGTCGACGATCTCGCCGCGCGCCAGGCGCCGGGCCCAGGCGGCTTCCGACACATCGGGGAAGCGCTCCACCAGAAAGCGCAGCATGCCGCCGGCGCGCGTCTCGGTCAGCCACAGGTAGCTGGGCGCGACGCCGTCGCGGACCGGCAGCGGCACATAGGCGTTGGCTTCGGCCTGGTGGCCCTTCCTGCTACTTCCCATCCGCCTCGCCCATCAACGCAGGTTGACGTTGGTCTGGTACGGCGGCAGCTTGGCGGCGGTGGTGCCTTTGGCGCGCGCGTAGACCGGCAGCAGCAGATTCATGTGCTGTTCCATGATGGCGATACGGTTCTCGCCGCCCGGGTGGGTCGACAGCAGCTCGATTGGCGCACGCCGGTCGAGCGCCGCCATCTTGCGCCACAAAGCGATACCGGCGCGCGGGTCGTAGCCGGCGCGAGCGGCGATGTCGAGACCGACAAGGTCGGCTTCGCGTTCGTCGTCGCGCGAGTACTTCAGGCCGGCGAATTGGGCAAGATAGCCAGCGCCCATGTTGGTGAGGTTCGGATCAATGCCGAAGATGCCAGAAATTAAGGCCCCACCGATACGGGCCGCGGCATTGGTCCCCATCTGCTTGCCCATCTTTTCGCGGCTGTGCTCGCGCAGGGCATGGGCAATTTCGTGCCCCATGACGGCGGCGACTTCGTCGTCGGTCAGTTTCAGCGAGGTCAGGATGCCGGTAAAGAAACCGATGCGCCCTCCTGGCATGCAAAATGCGTTCACATCTTTCGCATCGATGACATTTACCTGCCACTGCCATTGCGTGGCCAGCTCATTCCAGCGCGGCGTGTAGGGAATGATGCGGCGGGCGATATTGCGCAGGCGCTGCACTTCCGGATGCGAGGGCGGCAGCAGCACGCCCTTCTGCTGTGCTTGGCTCATCATTTGCGTGTACTGCTGCGCCGCTGCTTCGTTGAGCTGCTCTTCCGGCACCACGTTGCGCCAGCGTGAAAGCGGCCGGACCTGGATACCATCCTGGACCGTCGTATTGCGGTCATCTCGCGCAACGGCATCCCCGACGCTTACCGTACCGAAGGCAGCGACCAAGGAAAGGCTGACTGCCAGATGCTTCATTTTTGTCATGTCGTCAACGATATGCTGTTCTTAGCAGCACTATCCCCAAAGAAAGTGGCGGCAAGTGTATGCACGATAGCGCAAATCATCGCGAATGCGGGACAGCTCGACAAGCCGCCACCGCACATAAGCGCATACCGGACCCGGTCGGTCGTCCTAGCCGGCCGCACCCGCACGCTTGCGCAAACGAAACACCGCCAGGCTGCCGCGCAGGTTGGGCAGGAAGGTCACCACCTTGCCCTCGGCCAAGGCGACGTATTCCAGCACCTCCAGACCGCACTTCTCGGCCAGGTCCTTGAAGTCGTGGATGGTTGCGTAGCGCACGTTGGGCGTGTCGAACCACTGGTAGGGGAGCGAGCGCGAGACCGGCATGCGGCCGCGGATCAGGGCCACGCGGTGCGGCCAGTAGGCGAAGTTGGGGAAGGAAACGATGGCTTCCTGGCCGACGCGCACGATGTCGCGCAGGCGCGCCTCGACATGCTGCATCATCTGCAGCGAGGACAGGCACAGCACCATGTCGAAGGCGTTGTCGCGGAACAGGTCCAGGCCCTCCTCCATGTCGTGCTGGATCACGCTGATGCCGCGCTGGGTGCTCTCGAGCACCTTGTCGTCGGCGATCTCGACGCCGTAGCCGGTGCACTGCTTGCCCAGCTCCAGGTAGCGCAGCATGGCGCCGTCGCCGCAGCCGACGTCCAGCACGTGCGAGCCCTCGCGCACCCAGTGTGCGATGAAGGCCAGGTCGGGCCGCAGGGAGTTCAGGTCGTCGAAATTCATGCCGTCTCTCCGGTAAGTTCACCGGCAATCCGGTCGTAGTAGGCGCGCACCACGCCCATGTAGCGCGAATCTTCCAGCAGGAAGGCGTCGTGGCCGTGCGGCGCGTCGATCTCCGCGTAGCTCACCTTGCGGCGGTTCGACACCAGCGCCTCGACGATCTCGCGGCTGCGCTCGGGCGAGAAGCGCCAGTCGGTGGTGAAGGAAGCGACCAGGAACTGCGCCTGGGTGCCCGCCAGCGCCTTGGTCAGGTCGCCGCCGTGGGCGCGCGCCGGGTCGAAGTAGTCGAGCGCCTTGGTGATCAGGAGGTAGGTGTTGGCGTCGAAGTATTCCGAGAACTTGTCGCCCTGGTAGCGCAGGTAGGATTCGATTTCGAAGTCGATGCCGAAGTCGAATTTGTAGTCGTTGCTCTCGGCGGCGTTGCGCAGCTTGCGGCCGAACTTTTCCGCCATGTCGTCGTTCGACAAATACGTGATGTGGCCGACCATGCGCGCCACCTTCAGGCCGTTCTTCGGCACCACCCCGTGCTCGTAGAAGTCGCCGCCGTGGTAGTCCGGGTCGGTCAGGATGGCCTGGCGCGCGACGTCGTTGAAGGCGATGTTCTGGGCCGACAGCTTCGGGGTCGAGGCGATCACGATGCAGTGGCGCAGGCGCGCCGGGAACATGATGCTCCACGAGAGGGCCTGCATGCCGCCCAGCGAGCCGCCCATCACGGCGGCGAAGCAGTCGATGCCGAGGCGGTCGGCCAGGCGCGCCTGGGCCGACACCCAGTCTTCCACCGTCAGCAGCGGGAAGGCCGCGCCGTAGGGCTTGCCGGTGGCCGGGTTAGTGTGCATCGGGCCGGTCGAGCCGAAGCAGGAACCCAGGTTGTTCACGCCGATGACGAAGAAACGGTTGGTGTCCACCGGCTTGCCGGGTCCGACCATATTGTCCCACCAGCCCTGGCTCTTGGGCTGGTCGGCGTAGGTGCCGGCCACGTGGTGGGAGGCGTTCAGCGCGTGGCAGATCAGGACCGCGTTCGACTTGTCGGCGTTCAGGGTTCCATAGGTTTCATACATCAGCGTGTAGTCGCCGATGCTGGCGCCGCTTTGCAGAAGCAGCGGCTCGGCGAAATGCATCGCCTGCGGTGTGACTGTTCCAATCGATCCCATGGATGGTGTTCGTGTGTTTCCAGTAGGGTGCGGCAATGGCCGCACCGGGTAAATCAGAGGGATTGCAGCTGCTCCACGGCGGTGGCGATCTCGTTCGGTTCGA
This sequence comes from Massilia sp., assembly GCA_032115075.1. Taxonomy (GTDB): domain Bacteria; phylum Pseudomonadota; class Gammaproteobacteria; order Burkholderiales; family Burkholderiaceae_D; genus Telluria. The sequence goes on along the minus strand of DAMCRY010000055.1, from coordinate 9,279 downwards.
TCGAACGCAGGATACGGCGCGTGCGCGAGGTGATCGCGGCCAGGTCGCTGTTCAGGATTTCCTGTTTCACCGACAGCAGCTGGGCCGGATGCATCGAGAACTCGCGCAGGCCCATGCCGAGCAGCAGGCGCGTGAGCTTGGTGTCGCCGGCCATCTCGCCGCACACGGCGACGTCCAGGCCGGCCTTCTGGCCGGTGGCGATGGTCTGGGCGATCAGCATCAGGACCGCCGGGTGCAGCGGATTGTACAGGTGCGCCACTTCGTAGTCGACCCGGTCGATGGCCAGCGTGTACTGGATCAGGTCGTTGGTGCCGATCGACAGGAAGTGCATGCGCTTGACGAACATCGGCAGCGCCAGCGCGGCCGCGGGGATCTCGATCATGGCGCCAACTTCCACCGCCGGGTCGTACTTGATGCCCTCTTCGCGCAGCTGGGCCTTGGCCTGCTCGATCATGGCCAGGGTCTGGTCGATCTCGAAGGCGTGCGCCAGCATCGGGATCAGGATGCGCACCTTGCCGAAGGCGGAGGCGCGCAGGATCGCGCGCAGCTGGGTCAGGAACAGCTGGGGTTCGGCCAGGCAGTAGCGGATCGCGCGCAGGCCCAGGGCCGGGTTCAGTGCCGTGTGCTCGCTCGGGTCGAGCGGCTTGTCGGCGCCGACGTCGAGGGTACGGATGGTCACCGGGCGGCCCTTCATCGCCACCACCGCCTTGCGGTACTGCTCGAACTGCTCGTCCTCGTCCGGCACCTTGAGCACATTGGCGCCGCGGCCCATGAACAGGAATTCGGAACGGAACAGGCCGACGCCGTTGGCGCCGGCCTCCAGCGCCGCCGGGCAGTCGTCCGGCAGCTCGATGTTGGCCAGCAGCGTGATCGGGGTGCCGTCCTTGGTGACCGCCGGTGTCTTCTTGAGTTTCAGCAGGCGCTTGCGCGCCTTGACCAGCGCGGCCTGGCGCGCGCGGTACTGCTCCAGCACCAGCTGGCTCGGATTGCAGATCACCACGCCGGCGTCGCCGTCGATGATGACCCAGTCGTCCTGCTCGACCAGGCGCGAAGCCTGGCTCATGCCGACCACCGCCGGGATGTCGAGCGAGCGCGCGACGATGGCGGTGTGCGAGTTCTGGCCGCCGACGTCGGTGACGAAGCCGATGAAGGAGCGCGGGCCGCCGTCGCGGTCGCGGAAGGCCAGCATGTCGGCCGGCGAGATGTCGTGGGCCACCACGATCATCGAGGGCGAAGCGTGGTCCTCGCCCTCGATCGGCGGCGGAATCTCGAGGGCTGTGCCCATCAAGACCTTCAGCACCCGTTCGGCCACCTGCTGGATGTCGTGCTTGCGCTCGCGCAGGTACTCGTCCTCGATCTCGTCGAACTGGGCCGACAATTCGTCGATCTGGGTCACCAGCGCCCACTCGGCGTTGTAGTGGCGGGTACGGATGATATCGAGCGGCGCTTCCGAGATCATCGGATCGGACAGGATCAGCGCGTGCACGTCGATGAAGGCGCCCAGCTCGGTCGGGGCGTCCTTGGGCAGCTCGGTCCACAGGGCCTGCAGGCCGCGGTGGACTTCGGCGATCGCATCCTGCAGGCGCTTCACTTCCGCTTCGACCTGCTCTTCCGGGACCAGGTAGTGCTTGACGTCGAGCGCGGCCGGCGTGAGCAGGTGCGCGCGGCCGATCGAGATGCCGCGCGATACCGGAATGCCGTGAAGCGTGAACGATGCCATCGAAGGTCCCGTGTGCCGAGGCGTTGCCGCTTCGCGCGGCATTATTCGCCTTCGCCGAACTTGTCGTTGACCAGGCCCGCCAGCGCGGCGATGCACGCTTCTTCGTCCGGGCCCTCGGCCTCGAGCAGGACCTTGGCGCCCTTGCCGGCGGCGAGCATCATGACGCCCATGATCGACTTGGCATTGATGCGGCGGCCGTTACGGGTGAGCCAGACGTCGCTCTTGAACTTGGCGGCCAGTTGGGTGAATTTGGCGGAGGCGCGGGCGTGCAGGCCCAGCTTGTTGATGATTTCCAGTTCCTGTTGAATCATATTGTCGTTGTCTTATGCCTTGGCCAAATGTCGTTGTAGGTATGTTCAGCTCGATCCGACGCGGATCCGGTTGTCGACCCGCACCGCGCCGTTCTGGGCGCCGGCCAGGGCCATCTCCACGACCACGTCGAGGGTGTCGCGGCGGTAGGTGATCGCGCGCAGCAGCATCGGCAGGCTGATGCCGGCAATGACTTCCACGTGGCCGGCGTCGGCCAGCGCGTTGCAGCAGTTGGACGGGGTGCCGCCCTTGATGTCGGTGATGACCAGCACGCCGTCGCCTTCGTCCAGGCGTGCGATCGCCTCCTTGGCCAGGCAGTTGACCTGGTGCAGGTCCTGGTCGGCGGTCACGTCGATCGCCTCGAAGCGTTCGGTGGGGCCACGGAAGACGTGGGCCACCGCCGCGATGAATGCCTGGCCCAGCGGTGCGTGGGTCATCAGCAGGATGCCTACCATGTTCTTACTTTTCGTTCGCTTTGAGTTCGACCGCGTCGATGAACATCGCGGCCACGTCGAATCCGGTCTGGTCGGCGATCTCCTGGAAGCAGGTCGGGCTGGTGACGTTCACTTCGGTCAGGAAATCCCCGATCACATCCAATCCTACCAGCAACAAGCCTCTAGCCGCCAGTTCCGGGCCGATGGCCTCGGCGATGGCGCGCTCGCGCTCGGTGATCGGCATGGCCACACCCAATCCGCCGGCAGCCAGGTTGCCGCGCACCTCATTTCCCTGAGGAATGCGAGCAAGGGTGAAGGGCACCGGCTTGCCGTTGATGACCAGCACCCGCTTGTCGCCCTGCTTGATCGCCGGGATGTATTTCTGGGCCATGATGGTCTGCTTGCCGTTGTTGGTCAGCGACTCGATCACGGAACCCAGGTTCATGCCATCGTCCTTGACGCGGAAGATGCCGGCGCCGCCCATGCCGTCGAGCGGCTTGAAGATCACGTCGCCGTGCCTGGCGTGGAAGGCGCGCAGGCGGGCCGGATTCGAGGACACCAGCGTCGGCGAGGTGTACTCGCTGAACTGGCCGATGGTCAGCTTTTCGTTGTGGTCGCGGATCGCGCCCGCGCGGTTGAACACGCGCGCGCCCCGGCGCTCGGCCAGCTCCAGCAGGTAGGTGCCGTACACGTATTCCATGTCGAAAGGCGGGTCCTTGCGCTCGATGACGGCGTCGAAAAACGAGAGTTCCACGACTTCCGGCGCATCGGCGCGGTACCAGGCATCCTGGTCGCCGGTGAGGTGGATGCGCGTGACTTCGGCGGTGACGACGCCCTCTTCCAGCACCATGTCGCGCTGTTCGAAGGCGTAGACGGCGTGGCCGCGCCGGGCGGCTTCGCGCATCATCGCGAAGGTCGAATCCTTGTAGATCTTGAACGTGGAGATCGGGTCGGCGAGGAAGGCGATTTTCATGGGCTGTCCAATGCGGTGAATGCCTGATTTTAGCCGGAAACGCAAAAACTCGCGGCCCCAGCCCTGCATTTGCGGCAGCGGAACCCGGCGCCCGGGGCATCGATGTTATTGTCCTGTCACATCACCGCGGAGGAAGCATGACACCGGAAGCACGCAGGGCAGCGACTGAAGAACTGTTGCCGAAGCATGGGATTCCCATCAATCCGCACCTGCCCATGATCGAGGACGGGGACAACGTCGTCTTGCGCAGCGAAGAGGAACTGTGGGGCCGGCTGGTGGCGCTGTGGGGCGTGGTCGGCACCGCCATGCTGCGCCGGAACGCCTTTTTCAAGGAATATTTTTCGCCGCCGGAACGGCGCGCCCTGCTCTCGCAGGACGAAGCAGCCTTCCTGTTCGACGATGCGCCACAGGAGGAAGACCGGATCCGCTTTTCGTGGCGGCTGGAGGCGATGATGCTCCTGGCCTGGTGCGCGGGGCTGGTCGACGATCCGGGCATGCCGTCCGCGCAATCGAGCGCGGAAGCCATCCTGCCGCTCTACCCGCACGACCTGGGCGAGGCCACCATGCTGCGCGAGGCGCTCCGCCTGCGATCGAAGGAAGCGATCCTGGACAAGGCCGACCTGCTGTACCGCCTGCACTGGGCGGTGCGCGACGCCCACCTGAACCGGCGCGAACCGCCGCCCGGCCTGAACCCGGGCGTGGTGCTGGAATGGCACCACGCGGTCAACTGGATGATCCGCTACGGCGGCGAGGACGACTGGGACGCCGTCGGCACCGATACCTGAATCAATAAACTTCCGGGTTCGGGTCGGTGCGTTCCAGCTCGAGCGAAGCGGCCAGCAGGCCCAGGCGCGCCACCACGCCGTAGACGTAGAAGCGGTTCGGCGCGGCCGTGCCCGGCTTGGCCTTGAGGTCCGGCACGGCGTGCTGCTGGGCAAATGCCAGCGGCACGTACTGGGAGCCCGGGGCATTCAGGTTCTGGTCGATGCCGCGCTCGGCGTGCACGCGGTAGAAGCCGCCCACGACGTAGCGGTCGATCATGTAGACCACCGGCTCGGCCACGGCGTCGTTGATGGATTCGAAGGTCGGGACGCCTTCCTGCACGATCATGTCGGTGACGGCCACGCCATCCTTGATGACGGTCATCTTGCTGCGCTGGGCGCGGCTCAGGTCCTTCACCTCGCTGGCGTCCTTCACGGTCATGACGCCCATGCCGTAGGTGCCGGCGTCCGGCTTGACGATCACGAAGGGCTTCTGCTCCTTCATGCCGTACTCCTTGTACTTCTTCTTGATCTTCGAGAGCAATGCCGACACCGCGTCGGCCAGCTGCTCGGTGCCCACGTCTTCCTGCAGGTCGACTTCCCCCACCTTGCTGTGCAGCGGGTTGACCAGCCAGGGGTCGATCTCGATCAGCTTCCCGAATTTTTTCGCCACCTCGTCGAAGGCCTTGAAGTGGTTGCTCTTGCGGCGCAGCGCCCAGCCGGCGTGCAGCGGCGGCAGCAGCGACTGCTCGTGGATGTTTTCCAGGATCGAGGGGATGCCGGCGGACAGGTCGTTGTTGAGCAGGATGGTGCAGGGGTCGAAATCGGCCAGGCCGACGCGGCGGCCGTTCGGCGAGCGCACCAGGGGCTCGACCACCAGCATATTTCCGTCAGGCAGCGCCAGCGGGGTCGGCTGGGTCACGTCCGGCGACAGGGAACCGAGGCGCACGTGCAGGCCGGTCTGGCGGAAGATCTGCATCAGGCGCGCCACGTTCTGCAGGTACATCGGGTTGCGCGTGTGCGTTTCCGGGATCATCAGCAGGTTGCGCGCGTCCGGGCAGTACTTGTCGATCGCCGCCATGGCGGCCTGCACCGTCAGCGGCAGCATCTCGGTCGACAGGTTGTTGAAGCCGCCAGGGAACAGGTTGGTATCGACCGGCGCCAGCTTGTATCCGGCGTTGCGCAGGTCCACCGAGCAATAGAACGGCGGCGTGTGCTCCTGCCACTCGAGGCGGAACCAGCGCTCGATCGCGGGCGTGGCTTCGAGGATTTTCTTTTCCAGGTCGAGAAGGGGACCGGTCAGGGCGGTGGCGAGGTGCGGAACCATGGGGAGACGTCCTAGTGATGGCTTGTTTGAATTATATCGTCGCCAACAGGTGGGGACGATGTTGCCATTTTAAAGACGAATAGTGGTGGGTGGCGCGAAACGCGCAGGCACCCGGCCAATCCTTTCTATTGTTACCCTAAAAACGTCATCCCCGCGCAGGCGGGGATCCAATCTATTGCTACCCTAAAAACGTCATCCCCGCGCAGGCGGGGATCCAATTTGCGTGCGCTGCGATAACGCGGGCAGAACCTGGATCCCCGCCTCCGCGGGGATGACGGTCTTTGCTCCAGTGGTGCTAATTGTTTATTCAGCCAGGATTCAGGAGTGGTACGCCGATTCGCCATGGCGGGTGATATCCAGCCCTTCGCGCTCCTGGTCCGCCGGCACGCGCAGCCCGATCGCCACGTCGACCAGCTTGAACGCGATAAAAGCCACCAGCACCGCCCACACGATGGCTTTCTATTGTCAGCTTGAAAACGTCATCCCCGCGCAGGCGGGGATCCAATTTTGCGTGCGCTGCGATAACGCAGGCAGAACCTGGATCCCCGCCTTCGCGGGGATGACGGTCTTTGCTTCAGCGGTGCAATTGTTTGTTCAGGCAGCCGGCCAGGATTCAGGAGTGGTACGCCGATTCGCCATGGCGGGTGATATCCAGCCCTT
>DAMCRY010000055.1:0-2995 GCA_032115075.1 Massilia sp. | reverse complement strand
CCTGGTCCGCCGGCACGCGCAGCCCGATCGCCACGTCGACCAGCTTGAACGCGATGAAGGCCACCACCGCCGACCACACAATGGTGATGCCGACCGCCTGCGCCTGCACCCACACCTGGCCCGCGATCGAGTAGTCCGGCGAAGCCTTGTTGGCGATGTAGTCCCAGATGCCCTGCCCGCCCAGCGCCGGCGACGCGAACACGCCGGTCAGCAGCGCGCCCAGGATGCCGCCCACGCCGTGCACGCCGAACACGTCGAGCGAGTCGTCGGCGCCCAGCAGGCGCTTCAGGCCGGTCACGCCCCACAGGCAGACCACGCCCGCCAGCAGGCCCATGACCAGGGCGCCCATCGGGCCGACGAAGCCGGCGCCCGGGGTGATCGCCACCAGGCCCGAGACCGCGCCCGACACCGCGCCCAGCAGCGAAGGCTTGCGCTTGAAGGCCCACTCGCCGAACATCCAGGCCACGGCCGCGGCGGCGGTCGCCAGCAGGGTGTTGATGAAGGCCAGCGCGGCCACGTCGCCCGCTTCCAGCGCCGAGCCGGCATTGAAGCCGAACCAGCCCACCCACAGCAGCGAGGCGCCGATCATGGTCATGGTCAGCGAGTGCGGTGCCATCGATTCGCGGCCCAGCCCGATGCGCTTGCCGATGACATACGCGCCGACCAGGCCGGCCACCGCCGCGTTGATGTGGACCACGGTGCCGCCCGCGAAGTCGAGCGCGCCGTGCTGCCACAGGAAACCGGCATTGCTGGTGACGGTCGCCAGCGAAGCGGCATCGGTGATCGCGTCAGGACCGGCCCAGAACCACACCATGTGGGCCACCGGCAGGTAGCCGAAGGTGAACCAGATCACCATGAAGGCCAGCACCGCCGAGAAGCGCACGCGCTCCGCGAAAGCGCCGACGATCAGGCCGCAGGTGATGGCGGCAAAGGTGCCCTGGAAGGCGACGAAGATGAACTCGGGGATCATCGTCTCCTTGCTGAAGGTCGCGGCCTGGCTGAAGGTGCCGGCCACCGGATCGTAGATGCCGTTCAGGAAGGCGCGGTCGAAGCCGCCGATGAAGGCATTGTTCTCGGTGAAGGCCAGCGAGTAGCCGTACAGGCACCACAGGACGATGATCAGGGAAAACACCATGAACACCTGCATCAGCACCGACAGCATGTTCTTGGCGCGGACCAGGCCGCCGTAGAACAGCGCCAGTCCAGGGATCGACATCATGATGACCAGCAGGGTCGCGACGAACATCCAGGCGGTGTCGCCCTTGTTGATGGTCGGCGCCGCCAGGGCCGGCAGCGCCACGCTGGCGGCGGCTGCGCCGGCCAGGATTTTGGTGAGGGTGGATTTCATCGGGTTCCTCTTACAGTGCGTCGTTGCCGGTCTCGCCGGTACGGATACGGATGACCTGCTCCAGCTCGGCCACGAAGATCTTGCCGTCGCCGATCTTGCCGGTGCGGGCGGCGCCGGAGATGGCATCGATCACCTGCTCGAGCACGGCGTCGTCGACGGCGGCCTCGATCTTGATCTTCGGCAGGAAGTCGACCACGTACTCGGCGCCGCGGTACAGCTCGGTATGGCCCTTCTGGCGGCCGAAGCCTTTCACTTCGGTGACCGTCATGCCCTGCACATTGATCTCCGACAGCGCTTCCCGGACTTCGTCCAGCTTGAAGGGTTTGATGATGGCGGTAATCATTTTCATGGTGATGCCTCTTTTTGCTTTCAGAAAGTTTTGGACAGGCTCAGCACGGCCGCCGACTTGCCCAGGTTCCTGCCCTGCGGGCTGAGGTAGGCGTCGGTATCGGCCTTGATCCAGGCCAGCGACACGGTGGCCGGGCCCAGGTCCTTGCTGAGACCGACCTTGTAGTCGGTGTACGAGAAGGCGCTGTTGTTGTTCACCTCCTGGCGCCCGGCATGCAGGTTCAGGATGAAGCCGTTGCCGACCTCGAGGTCGGCGCCCAGATCCAGGTAGCCGCTGCGCTTGCTGTCCGCGGTGCCGAACAGGTTGGTGGTCGAGTGCGAGTACTTGACGTAGGCCGGGCCGAAGCCCAGGCGCGCGTACAGTTCGAAGGTGTTCGCACGCGGGTTCAGGTCGTTCGACGGATACCAGTAGTACAGGCCGCCGACGTCGTAGCTGACGCTGTCGGTCAGCTGGCCGCGCTTGCCGCCGTAGACGTCCCATTCGACGTTGCCGTCGCCGCCGAGGTCCTTCGTCCATTTGATGGTGGACAGCCAGGTGCCCACGTACAGGCCGGTCGGGCCGTGCACGTAGTCGACGCCGCCCTGCAGCGCCGGATCGAAGCGGGTCTGCGACAGGCCGCGGTAACGGTAGTCGCTGGTGATGGCGGCGTTGTAGCTGATCTGATGCTCGGGAGCAGCTTCCTGCGCGAACGCAGGGAGGCTGGAAAGGGCCAGCACGGCCCAGGTCACTGCTGCTGCACTTGTGTTGCACTTCATGACATTCCCCTTATGGTCAACGGCATCTCCAGTGCGGAGCCCGTTGCGGTTTACAATCCTGTTTGCCACACGCCTGACAACTCTTTAGCAGGATGCGTGCCAGCCCAAGAACCGCCCATGGGGTGCAAATACGTGCTTGTTTTCTCAGCCATCCGCCCCATTTGCGATTCGAACAAGCCGTTAAACCCGCGCGCCAGGCCGCCACTGTTGCGCCGCGCACCAAAGCGGGTGGCGCTGCACTGTCGTGGTGCGGCCCACCTGCGCTACTAGGAATGGACATGAACAATTTCTTCAACGACATCCAAGGCAAGATCAACCAGGCCCTGGAGAGCACCCCGGCCAAGGACATCGAGCGCAACGTCAAGGCGATGATGACCCAGGGCTTCTCCAAGCTCGACCTGGTCACCCGCGAAGAATTCGACATCCAGGCCCAGGTGCTGGCCAAGACCCGCGCCCGCCTCGAGGCGCTGGAATTGCGCGTGGTGGAACTGGAAGCGCGCCTGTCGGCCCAGTCGGCGCCGGCCGCCGGCACGACCGCCGCTG
>DAMCRY010000054.1:0-14880 GCA_032115075.1 Massilia sp. | reverse complement strand
GCTGGACCTTCGCACCGCAGGCGATCCTGCCGATCTTCGACTACGGCCGCAACACGGCGGTGCTGGGTTCCGCACGCGCCCAGCGCGACATCGCCGTGGCGCAGTACGAGCAGTCGATCCAGACCGCCTTCCGCGAAGTGGCGGACGCGCTGGCCGGCCAGTCGACCTTCAGCGAGCAGCTGCGCGCCCAGCGCGCGGTGGCCGAAGCCGAGGCCGACCGCTTCAACCTGGCCGACCTGCGCTACCGCAACGGCGCCGCCAGCTACCTCGAGCTGCTCGACGCCCAGCGCGCGCTGTTCCAGGCGCAGCAGGCGGCGGTGCAGGCCAACCTGCAGCGCCTGCAGAACCAGGTCACGCTGTACAGCGTGCTGGGCGGCGGCTGGACCGAACCGGGCACGCCGGTGGCGGCGCGCTGATCCCGCCTTGCTCCTCTCGAAATCGGGCCGTTCGCGGCCCGATTTTTTTCGTCTCGACGAATTGAATCGCGGAATTGAAACCATGCCGATTTCGCAACTTCGCTACACTGGACGCATGCACGCTTGCAGGATGAAGCACCGGCCAACGCCCCGACTGCCATGCGCAAATTCGCCCGCACACACTGGAAGATACTCATCGCGATCCTGCTTGCGATCGCGCTTGCGACACTGACCTTGGAAACCGATTCCGCCACCGCCGCCCCCCACCTCTCCGCCCGCCTGCGCGCGCACGTGCAGGCCATCGCCTCCGAGGAACACAACACCGCCACGCCGCACGCGCTGGAACAGGCCGCGCGCCACATCGAGACCACGCTTGCCGGCTACGGCTACACGCCGCGCCGCCAGGAATACCAGGCCGGCGGCCAGAAGGTGCGCAACATCGAGGTGTCGGTATCGGGCGTGGACGAAGGCAGGCGGCCGGACCGCATCTTCATCGTCGGCGCCCACTACGATTCGGCGCGCGGCGCGCCGGGCGCGAACGACAACGGCAGCGGCACGGCGGCCGTGCTGGAACTGGCGCGCCTGCTCAAGACCATGCAGCCGGCCCGCGGCACCGAGGTGAAGTTCGTCTTCTTCGTGAACGAGGAACCGCCCTGGTTCATGGGCGAGGAGATGGGCAGCATGCAGCACGCGCGCGAGCTGAAGCAGGCCGGGCACAACGTGGAAGGCGCGCTGATCCTGGAGACCATCGGCTGGTATTCGGATGCGCCCGGCACGGGTGCGCCCGCCGGCCAGAAGCTGCCGCCGGGGCTGGAGAAGCATTACCCGACCACCGGCAACTTCATCGCCTTCGTCGGCACGCTGGAATCGTCGGCCCTGGTGCGCCAGGCGCTGGCCGCCTTCAAGGCAGGGTCGGACTTCCCGGCGCAGGGCCTGGCGGCGCCGGCCCACGTGATGGGCGTGACCCTGTCGGACCATTCGTCCTATAACCGCCACGGCTACCCTGCCCTGATGATCACGGACACGGCGTTTCTACGCTACCCCTACTACCACACGGCCGAGGATACGCCGGACAAGCTCGACTACGCCAGCATGGCGCGCGTGGTGCAGGGGCTGGCGCGGACCATCGAATCTCTGGCCGGCGCGGCAAAAACCTAGGCGGCCGGCATCAGGCGCCGAGGAACATCTCCTGCAGGTCATTCAGGAAGCGCTGGCCCAGCTCGGTAGGCTTGATCAGCTTGTGGTCGCGGTAAAGCAGTCCCTTCGCCTCGGCCTCGTTGAGCGCCTTCGTGATGGCGCCGATGTTCATGCCGGCGCGCTCGCCGAACAGGTTGGGGTCGAAGCCTTCGGTCAGGCGCAGGGCGTTGAGCATGAATTCGAAACCCATCTCGCCGCGCGCGATCTCGTGCTCTTCCTGTACCGGATTGCCGCGTTTCGCCGCCTCGATGAAGGAGCCCGGCTGCTTGTAGCGCGCCTGGCGCAGCACACGGTGCGGGAACGAGATCTTCGAGTGCGCGCCGGCGCCGATGCCGAGATAGTCGCCGAAGCGCCAGTAGTTCAGGTTGTGCTTGGCGCGCTGGCCCGGCTGGGCGTAGGCCGACACCTCGTAGTGCTGGTAGCCCGCGGCGGCGGTCGCCTCGAGGATCATGTCCTGCATGTCGGCGCTCGTGTCGTCGTCCGGCAGCGCCGGCGGGTACTTGGCGAAGACCGTGTTCGGTTCCATCGTCAGGTGGTACAGCGACAGGTGCGGCGGGGCGAAGGACAGGGCCGTCGAGAGGTCGCGGCGCGCCTCGTCGAGCGTTTGCGACGGCAGCGCGAACATCAGGTCGAGGTTGAAGTTGTCGAACGTGTTGCGCGCGATCTCCACCGCGCGCAGGGCCTCGGCTTCGTCGTGGATGCGGCCCAGCGCCTTCAGGTGGGCGCCGTTGAAGCTCTGGATGCCGATCGACAGGCGGTTCACGCCGCTGTCGCGGTAGGACCGGAAGCGCTCGGCCTCGAAAGTGCCCGGATTCGCTTCCATCGTGATCTCGGCGTCCAGCTCCAGCGGCAGCAGGGTGCGTACGTCGGACAGCAGGCGGTCGAGACCCGCGGCCGACATCAGGCTCGGCGTGCCGCCGCCGATGAAGACCGTGTGGATCTTGCGGCCCCAGATCATGGGCAGCGACTGCTCCAGGTCGAGGCGCACCGCATCCAGGTACTCCTTTTCCGGCAGCTCGCCCCTGGCCTCGTGCGAGTTGAAGTCGCAGTAGGGGCATTTGCGCACGCACCAGGGAAAGTGGATGTAGAGCGACAGCGGCGGCAAGGCCGCGAGATTGAGCGCGCCCGGCTGCAGGTACTGCAGGGCGGTCGTGGCCGGCGAACGTGGCTCGCTCGAGGCCGGGCCCGGACCGGCGACTTTGATGGGAATCATTTCAGTTTCTCTACCAGTGCGCGCAGCGCCTGGCCGCGGTGCGAGTGGGCGTTCTTGACCGCCGGGTCGAGTTCGGCGGTGGTCTGGCCCAGCGACGGGATCAGGAAGTACGGGTCGTAGCCGAAGCCGTTGCCGCCGCGCGGGGTATCGATGATCTCGCCGCGCCAGATGCCGTCGGCGATCACCGGCTGCGGATCGTCGGCGTGGCGCACGTAGACCAGCACGCAGTAATAGTAGGCCGACTTGTCGGCGTGGTTCGCCAGTTCGGCGACCAGCTTCTCGTTGTTGCGGGCGTCGGATTTCGGCTCGCCGGCGAAGCGCGCCGAATAGACGCCGGGGGCGCCGCCGAGCGCGTTGACGCAGACGCCGGAGTCGTCCGCCAGCGCCGGCAGGCCGGTCAGGCGCGCGGCGTGGCGGGCCTTGGCCAGCGCGTTCTCCACGAAGGTGCCGAAAGGCTCTTCCGCTTCCGGGACATCGAATTCGCCTTGCGGGTGCAGCTCGAAGCCGATGGGGGCCAGGAGCTGGGCGAATTCCTTCAGTTTGCCGGCGTTGTTGGAGGCGAGGATCAGGCGTTGGGTCATGGGGACTCGGGCGGTGTCGTTGCGGGAGGGGGCTTATTTTAGCGGTTTGGGCGAAGGGATGCAGCGCCCCTCCTGCAATCAGCCGGCCAGCCCGAGCGACTGCTTCTGCAGCCTGATCAGCTCAGCAATTCCCAACTGCCCCAGGTCCAGCAGCCGGTTCATCCCCGCGCGGTCGAACGCCGCCCCCTCGGCGGTGCCCTGCACCTCGATGAAATGCCCCTGCTCCGTCATCACGATGTTCATGTCGGTATCGCAATCCGAATCCTCGACGTAGTCCAGGTCCAGCACCGGCATGCCGCGGTACACGCCGACCGAGGTCGCGGCCAGGAAATGCCTCACCGGCACCGCGGGCAGGATGCCCTGCCCCACCAGCACCCCAAAGGCGTCGTAGGCCGCCACCATCGCCCCGGTGATCGAGGCGGTGCGGGTGCCGCCGTCGGCCTGGATCACGTCGCAGTCCAGGTGCAGGGTGCGTTCGCCAAAAGCCTGGAGGTCGAAGGCGGCGCGCAGCGAGCGGCCGATCAGGCGCTGGATCTCCTGGGTGCGGCCGGTCTGCTTGCCGCGCGCGGCCTCGCGGTCCATGCGGCTATGGGTCGAGCGCGGCAGCATGCCGTACTCGGCGGTCAGCCAGCCCTGGCCCTTCCCCTTCAGGAAGCCCGGCACCTTCTCTTCGATGCTGGCGGTGCAGATCACCTTGGTGTCGCCGCACTCGATCAGCACCGATCCCTCGGCATGCCTGGTGTACTGGCGGGTGATGCGGACGGGGCGCAGCTGGTCGACGGCGCGGCCGCTCGGGCGTTGTTCGAACGTCATGTTCAACCTTTTTATTTGAGTAATTGGGAGGATTTCTCGATCGCCTGGCGGATCTCGGCGATCGCTTTCTCGATCTCGGCTTCGTCGAAGGCGTCGACGCCGGCCGGCAATGGCTCGCCCGCCGTGATGGTCGAGCTGACTTCGTTCTCGGGCAGCATCCCGGTCGCGATCACGCCGGGACCGTCGGCCGCGTGCGCGCCCTGCCAGGTGATGGCCAGCGCCGTCGTGTTATCGGCGCGCGCGCCGCCGATCGCGGCCGCCATCGCCACCAGGTCGGGCACGGCCTGCACCACGGTGGACGTCGACAGGCGGTGCACGATCTCGGTTTCCGGCAGCATCGACCACAGGCCGTCGGAACACAGCAGCAGGGTGTCGCCCGGCTCCAGGCTGGCCTGCCGGGAGATGGCGATCTTCGGTTCCTGGCCGGCGCCCAGGCAGTTGTACAGCTTGTTGCGGTCCGGGTGGGTGTTGCGCTCGCCTTCGGTGGCGCGGCCGCGTGCGATCAGGTACTCGAGGTGCGAGTGGTCGCGCGTGCGCGCCAGCACCTGGTTGCGGCGCACCCAGTACAGGCGCGAATCGCCGCAGTGCGCCCACACGGCGCAGTTGTGCTGCACCAGGCAGGCCACCACCGTGGTGCGCGGGGTCTCGGGCAGCTTGTGGTTCTCGGCGTAGGCCAGGATGTCCCAGTGGGCCTGGACCAGCGCCTCTTCCAGGAAGCGCTCGGGCTTCTTGACGTAGGGACGCGCCTGCATGCGGAACATCATCGACAGGGTCTGCAGCGCGATGGTGGCGGCGATCTCGCCGTGCATGTGGCCGCCCATGCCGTCGGCCAGCACCAGCAGCAGCGCATCGCGGGTGAAGCTGTAGCCCATGCGGTCCTGGTTGACCTTGCGGCCGCCGATGTGGGTCTGCTGGTAGACGGAAAACTGCATGTTCTCTCCTGGTGTGCGCTAATCGCGCGCCTTCCTGCCGATGCCGCCGATGTCGCCGATGCGTCGGACGATGCCGCGCCAGCCGCCCGCGCCCTGCCGCGCTCCCTGCCCTGCATCTTCTTCGGCTTGCGGCGCCAGCGAGGGCGGTGCCTGCAGCACCTTCTGCATCGCGAACACGCTCTGCGGCCGCGCCAGCGGATCGAGCGCGAGGCAGGCGCGCACCATGTCCAGCAGCTCGGCCGAATAGCTGCCCGCCAGTTTCGCGAGCTGGGCCTCGCTCTTGTCCTCGAGCTTGCGCGCTTCGACCGGCTGCGGCATGGTGCGCGTCATGCAGGCGTACATGGCCGCGCCGATGCTGTAGATGTCGGTCCAGGGACCGAGCGCGGCGGCCTTGCTGTACAGCTCGGGCGCGGCGAAGCCGGGCGTGTACATCGGCGCCAGCATGGGCGCGTCCAGGTTGATGGTCTGGCGCGCCGCGCCGAAGTCGAGCAGCAGCGGCGAACCGTCGCTGCGCAGGTAGATGTTGGCGGGCTTCAGGTCGAGGTGCAGCAGCTTGCTGGCATGGACTTCGCGCACGCCGGCGCACACGCCGTTGAACAGCTGGCGCAACGCGCTTTCGTTGACCCGGCTGCCCCTGGCGTGCAGGCGCACGATGTGGTCCTGCAGCGTGTGGCCGGATTCGTAGGCCATCACCATGTACACCGTCTCGTTGGCGCGGAAGAAGTTCACCACCCGCACCACGTTCGGATGGACGATGCGCGCCAGCGCCCGCCCCTCCTCGAAGAAGCATTTCAGGCCGATGCGGAATACCGGTAGATTCGGCCTCGACACTACCGGCACCAGCTCGCCGGGCGCGCGCAGGGCGAGCTGGCTGGGCAGGTATTCCTTGATGGCGACCGCATTGCCTTCGGCGTCATATGCCAGATAAACAATACTGAACCCACCGGACGCAATTTTCTTTACAATGCGATATCCGGCAATTTCCAGCCCATCGGGCAGGGGTGCGTTATTCTGTGCGGCCATCCAGGAAGGTTTCCTTGCGTAACAGGGCGATTTTGTGGATAAATGCTGTACTTGTAAAGGGCACCTCGATAAACCTGCTGCGCGTTGCGCTGGCGGTCTGCGCTGCTCCGCTCCGGCGGACCGGCCGTACTCCGGGTACGGCTGCGCTTCTCGACCACCATTGCTGCGGCTCGCGACGGTTTCTCAAGGTGCCTTAAGAAAAATAAACCGGGGATACCTTTGAGCATTTCAAGCATGACAGGTTATGCGGTGGCGACCAGCGAAGGCGCTGCCGGCACCCTCACCATCGAGATCAAGAGCGTCAATTCGCGCTTCCTCGATCTCCAGTTTCGCATCAACGACGACCTGCGGGCGCTGGAACCCGACTTGCGCGCCGCCATCATGGCCGCGATCACGCGCGGCAAGGTCGAGGTGCGCCTGTCCTTCGGCCGCAAGACGGCGGGCGGATCGCAGGCGCTCAACCAGGAACTGCTGGCCGATCTCGCGCGCCTGCAATCGGAAGTGACGAAGCACTTCGTTTCGGCTCCGCAGATGACGGTGGCCGAGCTGCTGCGCTGGCCCGGCGTGATCGAGGAGTCGACGGTGGGCCAGGAGTCGCTGCAGCTCGATGTCGCCGCCCTCACCGCCACCACCGTGGCGGCCTTCGTGGACAGCCGCAAGCGCGAAGGCGCGGCGCTGGAAGCCATGCTGCTGTCGCGCATCGAGGCGATGGAAGCCATCGTCAAGCGCATCACCCCGCTCATCCCGCAGGTGATCAACCAGTTCCAGCAGAAGGCGGTCGAGCGCATGCAGGACGCGCTGGGCCTGGCCGGCCACGGCAATCCTTCGGTGCTGAGCCGCCAGGAAGTGCTGGAACGCATCCGCCAGGAAGTGACGCTGTACGGCATCCGCATCGACGTGTCCGAAGAGCTGTCGCGCCTGTCGGCGCACCTGAACGAGACGCGCCACATCCTGAAAAAAGGCGGCCAGGTCGGCAAACGCCTCGACTTCATGATGCAGGAGCTGAACCGCGAGGCGAACACGCTGGGCGCCAAGGCGTCCGTCAAGGAGCTGGCGGATGCGTCGATGGAGCTGAAGCTGCTCATCGAGCAGATGCGCGAGCAGGTGCAGAACCTGGAATAGCTTGTTGTCGTTGCGCAACAGCGCATACGATCGTCGAACGCGCGGACGGGGGACCCGTCCACCCTACCGGTGCGATTTTGTAGGGTGGACGGGTTTCCCGTCCGCGCGTTCGAACTTATGATGAACACCACGCGGCTCTGGATGCCGCAATGGACAAACGCAACATGGAAAAAACAATGATCACTCCCGCCCTCTCCGGCAGCCTGTTCGTCGTCGCCGCACCGAGCGGCGCCGGCAAATCGACCCTGGTCAATGCCCTGCTGAAGCTGGAACCGGGCATCAAGCTGTCGATCTCGACCACCACCCGTCCGCCGCGTCCGGGCGAGCAGGATGGCCGCGAGTACCACTTCACGACGGCGGAGGACTTCGTCTCGCGCGCCGACCGCGGCGAGTTCCTGGAGTGGGCGGAAGTGCACGGCAACTACTACGGCACCAGCCGCCTGACCGTGGAACAGGAGATGAAGCTGGGCACCGACATCCTGCTGGAGATCGATTGGCAGGGCGCGCGCCAGGTGAAGAAACAGTTCCCCGACGCCGCCGGCATCTTCATCCTGCCGCCGTCGATCGAAGCGCTGGAGGAGCGCCTGCACAAGCGCGGCACCGACGAGCCCCACATCATCACCCGCCGCCTGCTGGCCGCCGGGGGGGAGATGGCTCACGCTCCCGAGTTCGAATATGCTATCATCAACGAAGAGTTCAACGTCGCCCTCGCGGAACTGCAGGCGATTGTCAAAGCGACACGTTGCCGATTCGCCCAGCAGGCGGCCCGCAACGCCGATTTGTTTGCCCAGCTGGGAATCCACGCGCAACAACCAACGTAATACCCGTAGCGGCGCCGCAAGGTTCGCCGCAATTGTCCATTCTAGGAGTGACCATGGCCCGCATCACCATCGAAGATTGCCTCAAGAACGTCCCCAACCGCTTCCAGCTGACCCTGGCCGCGACCTACCGCGCACGCCAGCTGCTGCAGGGCCACACCCCGAAAGTCGAAGCAAAGGACAAGCCGACCGTCGTCGCCCTGCGCGAAATCGCCGCTGGTAAAGTTGGCCTGGAAATGCTGAAGAAAGTGCCGATGTAATACCCATCCTGGATGACGGGTTTAGGTATATCGATATTCTGTTATTCTGTGCCTACACTGGCTGATCGATATTACATATGAGTTTGTCTTCCCCGGATTCGACCCATCCAGGAACCCCTGCCCGCACCAAGCGTCCGGGCAAACCGCAAGACGCCGAGGCCCCGGCGCCCGCACCGGGCGTCGCTTCGGTCACGCAGCTCGTCAACAAGCTGTCCGACTACCTCACCCCCGCCGAGCTCAAGAAGGTCAAGGAAGCCTACCGCTTCTCCGACGAGATGCACCTGGGCCAGGTCCGCAAGTCCGGTGAGCCCTATATTTCCCATCCGATCGCCGTCGCCGAGATCTGCGCCGAGTGGAAGCTCGACGCCCAGGCCATCATGGCCGCGCTGCTGCACGACGTGATCGAAGACCAGGACGTCAAGAAGGACGAGCTGATCGAGCGCTTCGGCGCCCAGGTCGCCAACCTCGTCGACGGCCTGTCCAAGCTCGAGAAGATCGAGTTCCAGAGCCAGGTCGAGGCCCAGGCCGAGAACTTCCGCAAGATGCTGCTG
Organism: Massilia sp.; assembly: GCA_032115075.1. Classification (GTDB taxonomy): domain Bacteria; phylum Pseudomonadota; class Gammaproteobacteria; order Burkholderiales; family Burkholderiaceae_D; genus Telluria. The sequence continues at coordinate 5,954 of DAMCRY010000054.1, read as the reverse complement.
GCGATGGCCTCGGACGTGCGCGTCATCCTGATCAAGCTCGCCGACCGCCTGCACAATATGCGCACCATGGGCGTGATGATCCCGGCCAAGCGCCGCCGCATCTCGCGCGAGACCATGGAAGTCTACGTGCCGATCGCGCACCGCCTCGGCCTGAACGACATCTACCGCGAGCTGCAGGACCTGTCCTTCTCGCACCTGTATCCGCTGCGCTACCACACGCTGGCCAAGGCCATCAAGGCGGCGCGCGGCAACCGCCGCGAAGTGGTCAAGAAGATCCTCGAGGCGGTCAAGACCCAGCTGGCCACGGCCGGCCTGCAGGCCGAGGTCTACGGCCGCGAAAAGACCCTGTACGGCATCTACAAGAAGATGCGCAACAAGCACCTGTCGTTCTCGCAGGTGCTGGACGTGTACGGCTTCCGCGTGGTGGTCGACACGGTCCCGAACTGCTACGTGGCGCTCGGCACCCTGCACGCCCTGTACAAGCCGATGCCCGGCAAGTTCAAGGACTACATCGCGATCCGCAAGATCAACGGCTACCAGTCGCTGCACACGACCCTGATCGGCCCCTACGGCACCCCGGTCGAGTTCCAGATCCGCACCCAGGACATGCACCGCACCGCCGAGAGCGGCGTGGCGGCTCACTGGCTGTATAAAACCGGCGACTCGAACATGTCGGACCTGCAGCAGCGCACCCATGCCTGGCTGCAGTCGCTGCTCGACATCCAGCAGCAGACCGGCGACTCGGCCGAGTTCCTCGAGCACGTCAAGGTCGACCTGTTCCCGGATTCGGTCTACGTGTTCACGCCGAAGTCGAAGATCATCGCCCTGCCGCGCGGCGCCACGGCGCTCGACTTCGCCTACTCGATCCACACCGGCATCGGCGACCACACGGTCTCGGTCAAGATCAACAACGAGCCGGCCTCGCTGCGCAACGAGCTGCACAACGGCGACATCGTCGAGATCGTGACCGATCCGGAATCGCGCCCGAGCCCGACCTGGCTCAGCTACGTCCGCACCGGCAAGGCGCGTTCCGCGATCCGCCACTACCTGCGCACGGTGAACGTCAACGAGTCGGTCGAGCTGGGCCAGGAACTGCTGGCCGGCGCCCTGGCCGCGCGCAACATCGGCCCCGAGCTGCCGCCCAACACGATCGAAAAACTGCTGGCGGAATCCTCGGCCAAGTCGATGGAAGAACTGTACGCCGACATCGGCATCGGCAAGCGCATGCCGGCGCTGGTGGCACGCCACATCTTCGGCCTGATGGAAGGCGACCCCGACCACCTGCCGACGGCCCAGCCGGCCGCCAGCGGCGACATCGATCCGGTCACCATCTATGGCAGCGAAGGCGTGTCGGTGCAGCTGGCGCCGTGCTGCCTGCCGATCCCGGGCGACCAGATCACCGGCCAGCTGCGCCGCGACCAGGGCCTGGTGGTGCACACCAGGGACTGCCTGCCGGCGGCGCGCATCCGCGCCAAGGAACCGGACCGCTGGATCGCCGTGCAGTGGGGCGAGGAACTGAACCGCCGCTTCGACTGCCGCATCCGCCTGCTCATCAACAACGAGAAGGGCATCCTGGCCCGCGTGGCCGCCGAGATCGGCGAGTCCGACGCCAACATCACCTATGTCGGCATGGACGAGGACGACGAACACCTGATGACGCAGCTGCGCTTCACCATCCAGGTGAAGGACCGGGTACACCTGGCGCAGCTGATCCGCAACCTGCGCAGGGTGGCGGGCGTCAACCGGGTCGAGCGCGAGCGCTCGTAAGTGTACGAACACCCCGGCCGGCGCCGCGCCGGCCGGGGATCAATGCGGCACGCCCGCCACGAGCTCGGTGAACGCGAGCGTTTCCCCCGACATCAATGCCGCCTCGTCGTGGCGATAGCCGCTCAGCGCGGTCGCCAGCATGAGCGGCACTTCGAACAGCCAGTCCACCTCGGCGTCGGCGCCGCCCTGCTCGTCCTGGGCCGCCTTCATTTCGGTATGGATGATCTCGAGGAGCGGGGGCGGCGTGCCGTCCACCGCGAGATGGTAGATGTCCTGTTCGGCCAAGTGGACGACGTCCCAGGCCTTGGCGCCGTCCTTGTACAGGAAGGCCGCGCTCGCCATGACGTGTTCCTCCACCTGGCAGCCGAGCGCTTCCGCGCCTGCCGATAGCTGGCGCATGCCCGGCGCCTGGGTGGCTGGGTGCGCCATGTCGTTGAAGAACACCAGGTAGCCGCCGCCCGGCAGCGCGGCGCCGGAGATCGGCCGCTCGTTGGCTTCGTCGGGCTCGCCCGTGTCGATCAACGACAGGCGCGCAAGCACGTCCTCCTTGCTCAGGCCGCGTACCGCGATCCAGGCGATGGAATACCCCATGTTTCATCCTTATGTGTCTTCTGAAGCCGGCCGGAGTGCCGGGCAGGCGCCAGTGTGGCGCAAACCCCGGCCATTGGCAAACGCGGCCGGTCGATCGCGCCGCAGGAGCAGAAGCAGAAGAAGGGTCAGGCTGCCGCTTGCGCCAGCGCGAGCTGCGCGCGCGCCGCCGGCTGCGAACGCACCGGGTTCTCCTGGCGCTCCAGCCTGAAGGTTCCCACCACGTCCGACAGCATCGCCGCCTGCTCCTGCATGGCCACGGCCGCGGCGGCCGCCTCTTCGACCAGCGCCGCGTTCTGCTGCGTCACGCGGTCCATCTCGACGATCGCGCCGTTCACCTGCTCGATGCCGGCGCGCTGCTCTTCGCTGGCGTTCGCGATCTCGCTCACGATGGTGCTCACCTGGCCGATGCTGCGCACGATCTCGTCCATCGTGGTGCCGGCGCGGTCGACCTGCTCGCTGCCTTCCGCCACGCGGGTCACGGAGTCGTCGATGAGGGCCTTGATCTCCTTGGCGGCGCTGGCCGAGCGCTGGGCCAGGTTGCGCACCTCGGAAGCCACGACCGCGAAGCCGCGGCCCTGTTCGCCGGCGCGCGCCGCTTCGACGGCCGCGTTCAGCGCCAGGATGTTGGTCTGGAAGGCGATGCCGTCGATGACGCCGATGATGTCGGCGATCTTGCGCGAGGATTCCGTGATCGCACCCATGGTCGACACCACCTCGGACACCATGACGCCGCCCTGGCCGGCGATCATCGCGGCTTCGCCTGCGAGGCGGTTGGCCTGGCGGGCGTTGTCGGCGTTCTGCTTCACGGTCGAGGTCAGCTCTTCCATCGAGGCCGCGGTTTCCTCCAGCGCGCTGGCCTGCTGCTCGGTGCGCGAAGACAGGTCCTGGTTGCCGGCCGCGATCTCGTTCGAGGCGACGGCGATGGTGCTGGTGCCGCCGCGCACCCGGCCGACGATCTCGGCCAGGCTGTCGTTCATGGCGCTCAGGGCGCGCATCAGCTGGGCGGTCTCGTCGCGGCCGTGCGCCACGATGCGGCTGCTCAGGTCGCCGGCGGCGACCTTCTCGGCGACGGCCACGGCTTCGCGGATCGGCGCCGTGATCGAGCGGCCGATCAGCCAGGCGCAGGCGATGCCGAGCGCGATGGCGGCCAGGCCGAGCGCGATCAGCAGCGCGCGCGTGCTGGCATAGGAGTCGAGGATGGAGGTGGCGATGCCGTCGGCGGCGGTCACCTGCATCTTCGCGAACTTGGCGATCGCCGCCTCGAACGTGGCAGTGCGAGGGGCAAGCTGTTCGCGATAGACCGTGGCCGCCAGCGTATGGTCGCCGCTCATCTTGGCCTTGAACATGGCGTCGCGCGCGGCCAGGTAGGCAACGCGCTCTTGCTTGACGACGTTGAACTGTTCACGCACCTTGGCATTGCGCATCGAGCCTTCGATATCGTTCTGCAACTCGGTCGAACGCACCGACACCTGCTTCAGGCGCTCGGCGATGTTGGCGGCGAAGGTGAGATCCTCCGTTACGACCAGGGTTTCCATCCGGGCGTTGTTCAGCTCGATGAGCTTGGTCCATTCCGCCACGTTGCGCTGGTTCTTGATGCTGGTATGTACCAGGCGGTAGGTCAGGTCGCCGGCCGCCTGCATGCGCGCCAGCGCGGTCAGCGTCACGGCGGTCAGCAGGAGCAGGACGACGGTAAAACCAATGCCGAGCCGGGCACCGATCTTGAGGTTTTTCACAGCTGGGTTTCCTTCAGGATATGCGCTGCGGGCGCAGAAAAGTGGTAGCACGACGACGGGAGCCCGCCGTCTGGAGCGTCCGGTCGGCATGCAAGACGGGACAGGCTTGAAGGATAGCATTGCCACTCGGAAACTAGAACCCTTGCGGCATATCCGCAACTCAGTATTACTAGGGATTCCGGGCGCGCCCGCCCGGGGGCGTCTGCTTGCGTCTGACGCAGCGTGAGGGTTTATCGTGGCGCCATCGTCAACACAGGAGCACCGCATGAGCTGGCTCGAGAAACTGCTGCCGCCCCGCATCCATTACGAGCGCCGCGCCGCGCGCCAATCGATTCCTTCGGGACTCTGGGTCAAGTGCCCGGCGTGCGTGGCGGTGCTGTTCCACGAACAGCTGCGCGCCAGCCTGCAGGTCTGCCCGAAGTGCGCGCACCACCTGCCGATCGGCGCGCGCCAGCGGCTGGAGGGCCTGCTCGACGCGGAAGGACGGCAGGAAATCGGCCAGGAAGTCCTGCCGGCCGATCCGCTGGCATTCCGGAGCCTGAAATCCTATCCCCAGCAGCTGAACGGGGCCATGGACGCGAGCGGCGAAACCGACGCGCTGGTGGTCTTCGCGGGCAACATCCTGTCGGTGCCGGTGGTGGCCGCCAGCTTCGATTTCGCCTTCATGGGCGGCTCGCTCGGCTCGGTGGTGGGGGAACGCTTCGTGCGCGGCGTGCAGGCCGCGATCGAAAGAAAGGCGCCTTTCGTCTGCTTCACGGCCAGCGGCGGCGCGCGGATGCAGGAGGGCCTGTTGTCGCTGATGCAGATGGCCAAGACCACGGCGATGCTGACCAAACTGGCGGAGCAGCGCCTGCCCTTCGTGTCGGTGCTGACCAACCCGACCTCGGGCGGCGTGTCGGCCTCGTTCTGCTTCCTGGGCGATATCGTGTTGGCGGAGCCGAAGGCGCTGATCGCCTTCACCGGGCCGCGGGTGTTGAAGGACACCCTCGGCATCGTCCTGCCCGAGGGCTACCAGCGTTCGGAATTCCTGCTCGCGCGCGGCGTGGTCGACATGGTGGTCGACCGCCGCGACATGCGGGGCGAGCTGGCCGCCCTGCTTGCCCTGCTGCTCCGCCTGCCGCGCGACGCCGTCGCCTGAAGCCTGCGCCGGCTCAGCCTGCCAGGGCGGCGCGCTGGCGCTCTTCCTGCGCGCGCAGCTCCGGCGTCATCGCGTCGCCGAAGTCGTCCATCTCGAAGATCTGGCGGATCTCGATCTCGGCTTCGCCGCCCAGCATCGGCATCGGCACGCGCTTGACCCAGTCGATCGCCTCTTCCTTCGATTTCACCTGCCAGATCCAGTAGCCGGCCAGCAGCTCCTTGGTCTCGGCGAAGGGGCCGTCGGTGACGCGCACGCCGCCGTCCTTCGAAAAATGCACGCGCGCGCCGCGCGAGGACGGGTGCAGGCCCTCGCCGCCCACCATCACGCCGGCCTGGATCAGTTCGTCGTTGAACTTGCCCATCGCCGTGAGCAGCTGCTCGTCCGGCATCTCGCCCGCTTCGCTGTGCTTGTCCGCTTTCAGCAGAATCATGAATCGCATCGCATCCTCCGTCTGGTTATGTGAATGTCCGGCGTTTTTCTGCGCCATTGGTCATACGACGATCGGGGCAGCGGCGAATCGACATGGACGCCGGTTTTTTTTGATGATTGCCGATTATTCCTGCAGGGGCGCGAGCTCCAGGATGGCGTCGAAGGCGGCGCAAGCCCCTGCGCAGGCGTCGGCGATCTCCTGCGGCGTCGTCACGTGGCTGCGCAGCGCCCCCATGAAGTCACGCCAGCGCGGGCCCGCGCCGGCGTCCCCGCCGCGCAGGTAGCGCAGGGGATGC
>DAMCRY010000053.1:0-14966 GCA_032115075.1 Massilia sp. | reverse complement strand
GCGCGATCTCGTCGTAGGCGAACAGGTCGGTCGGGTCGGACACGCCGACCAGCATGGTCTCGCGCCGGTCTTCCAGCACCAGCGCGCGGAAGCGCCGCGCGGCCGTTTCCGGCAGCAGCCGCACCAGCTCGGCGTTGATGTTATAGAACTTGAGGTTGATATACGGGATGTTCAGCTGGCGCGCCAGCGCGCCGGAGATCTGCTCCTCGGTGACGAAACCGCTCTCGACGAACACGCGGCCCAGCTTGCGCCCGGTGCGCTTCTGGTCTGCCAGCGCCTGGTTGAGCTGCTCTTCCGACAGCAGCTTTTGCTGGATCAGCACTTCGCCGAGTCGAATTTTTTCCGGCCTTGCCATGGACATTCCCTTGTTTTTATATATTGCAAGGAACATTTTATGCCAGAACTTCGGGCAATTGACTGCTGGAATTAGCCGACCGGGAGGAAGTGTCGCCGATTCGCCTCGCCGCCCCTACTTCGCGTGTAAGATGAACAAGCTTTCCACGACAAGGATTTCGATGAGCGCAACCTTCATTGCAGACCAGCCTGCCGCCCGGCGCCGCCGCGTCTACCTGATGCGTCACGGCAGCGTCACCTATTTCGACGAGACCGGCAAACCCTTCCTGCCCGAGACCGTCCCCCTCAACGACGCCGGCCGCGACCAGGCCGACGCCGCCGGCCAGGCCTTCCGCGCCGCCGGGGTGCGCTTCGACCGCGTGATCGTGTCCGGCCTGCCGCGCACGGTGGAGACGGCGCGGCGCGTGCTGGTCGCCTGCGGCCAGGACATCGCGCCCGAGGTCTGGCCGGACTTGCACGAAATCCGCGGCGGGCGCCTCTCCAGCATCCCGGCGCACGAGTTGCGGCGCGCCTTCACCGGCGCATTCGAGGGCATGGTGGACGAGGACCAGCGCTTCCTGGGCGGCGAATCGGTCGGCCAGATGATGGACCGCGTGCACCCGGCCATCGCGCGCCTGCGCGCGCAGGACGACTGGGACACCGTGCTGCTGGTCCTGCACGGCGGCGTGAACTGCGCCATCCTCTCGCTGGCCCTGACCGGCCAGCGCCTGTTCCTGGGCGGCCTGTCGCAGGCGGCCGGCTGCATCAATGCGCTCGACGTCGGCGCGCACCCCGCCGACTGGGTGGTCCGCTTCGTCAACTACCTGCCCCCCGCTCCGCTCCAGCCCGGCGCGCGCACCACGACCATGGAGCAGCTGTTCGAGCAGTACCGCCGCGGCCGCTGATCTTTTCAGTAAAAATAGCACGCCCGTCCCTTTTTGCCGGCTTTCGGGCTAGAATGAAGAACAAACACCCATAACGGAGACGCGATGTACGAGGAAATGATGGGCACCAAGCCGGTGTCGGAACGCCAGCGCTTCGATGTCGAAGCGCTCGGCCGCTGGCTCGCCGCCAACGTGGAGGGCTTCCCTGGCGGGCCGCTCGAGGTCGAGCAGTTCAAGGGCGGCCAGTCGAATCCCACCTTCAAGCTGAGCGCAGGCGAGCGGCGCTACGTGCTGCGCACCAAGCCCGGCCCCGCCGCCAAATTGCTGCCCTCGGCCCACGCCATCGACCGCGAATACCGCGTCATGCACGCCCTGCACGGCGCCGGCTTCCCGGTGCCGCGCCAGCTTGCCCTGTGCCTGGACGAATCCGTGATCGGGCGCGCTTTCTTCCTGATGGAGTTCATCGAGGGCCGGGTCCTGTGGGACCAGTCGCTGCCCGGCATGTCGCCCGAAGAGCGGGCCGCCATCTACGACGAGCAGAACCGCGTGATCGCCCGGCTGCACACGGTCGACTTCGCGGGCATCGGCCTGGGCGACTACGGCAAACCCGGCAACTACTTCGCGCGCCAGATCGAGCGCTGGACGAAGCAGTACCAGGCCTCGGCGACCGAACCGATCGAGGCGATGGACCGCCTGATCGACTGGCTGCCGCGCCACATCCCGCCCGGCGACGACACCAGCATCGTGCACGGCGACTACCGCCTCGACAACATGATCTTCCACCCGACCGAGCCGCGCATCCTGGCGGTGCTGGACTGGGAACTGTCGACCCTGGGCCATCCGGCCGCCGATTTCTCCTACCACTGCATGAGCTGGCACATCCCGCCCGGGCGCTTCCGCGGCATCGCGGGCCTGGACCTCGCCAGCCTCGGCATCCCCTCGATGGAGGAGTACGTTGCGCGCTACTGCGAACGCACCGGCAAGACGATCCGCGCCGAGGACTTCGACTTCTACCTCGCCTACAACATGTTCCGCCTGGCCGGCATCATGCAGGGCATCATGAAGCGCTACGTCGACGGCACCGCCTCCAGCGCCCAGGCCCTGGAAAACGGCAAGGCGGCGCGCCCGATGGCCGAGATGGCCTGGGCCTTCGCCTCGCGCAGCCGCTGAACCTGAAAGGACATGCACATGGATTTCGCCTACTCGGAACGCTGCAAGGACTTGCAGGCGCGCCTGCTCGCCTTCATGGACGAGCACATCTATCCCAACGAACGCGCCTTCAACGAAGAGATCGCGGCGAACGCCCGCGACCGGGGCACGCGCTGGCTGCCTCTGGCACTGATCGAGCGCCTGAAGCCGCTGGCGCGCGAGGCCGGCCTCTGGAACCTGTTCCTGCCGAAGTCGACGCGCGCCCCGGAGGGCCTGTCGAACCTCGACTACGCGCCGCTGTGCGAGATCATGGGCCGCGTGCCCTGGGCGCCCGAGGTGTTCAACTGCTCGGCGCCGGACACCGGCAACATGGAGACGCTGGAGCGCTACGCCTCCGAGGACATCAAGAACGCCTGGCTGGAGCCGCTGCTGCGCGGCGAGATCCGCTCGGCCTTCGCGATGACGGAGCCGGACGTGGCTTCCTCGGACGCGACCAATATCGCGACGCGCATCGAACGCAACTGCGGCGACGGCGACGACTACGTCATCAACGGCCACAAATGGTGGATCTCGGGCGCCGGCGACCCGCGCTGCAAGGTCTTCATCGTCATGGGCAAGACCGACCCGGACGCCGCGCGCCACCAGCAGCAGTCGATGATCGTGGTGCCGGCCGACACCCCCGGCATCACCATCGTGCGCCCGCTGCCGGTGTTCGGCTACGACGACGCGCCGCACGGCCACTGCGAGATCCTGTTCGAGAACGTCCGCGTGCCGGCGTCGAACATGCTGCTCGGCGAAGGCCGCGGCTTCGAGATCGCCCAGGGCCGCCTGGGCCCGGGCCGCATCCACCACTGCATGCGCGCCATCGGCGTGGCCGAGCGCGCGCTGGAGCTGATGTGCCGCCGCCTCGACAGCCGCGTCGCATTCGGACGCAGGATCTCGGAACAGGGCGTGTGGCGCGAGCGCATCGCCGAAGCACGCATCCGCATCGACACCGCGCGCCTGCTGACGCTGAAGACCGCCTACATGATGGACACGGTCGGCAACAAGCATGCCCAGGCCGAGATCGCGATGATCAAGGTGCTGGCGCCCACCGTCGCCCACGACGTGCTGGACTGGGCGATCCAGGCCCATGGCGCGGCCGGCGTGTCCGACGACTTCCCGCTCGCCTACCAGTGGGCCGGCAACCGCACCCTGCGCCTTGCCGACGGGCCGGACGAGGTGCACCGCAACGCGATCGCCAAGCTGGAGCTGGCGAAGTACGCCAAATCCGGGACCTAAGCGCTAGCGACACGCCTGCGAGCCGCCACGAACCGTAGGGTGGGCGGCTCACCACCCCGTTCGAGCAATACGCGGCACCTGCGCCGCCCACGCGTTCAAGCACCAGCCGAACAGCCCGCGCGTCTGCGCAAAGTGAGGTCGAACGCGTGGCGGCATCGAGCGCAGCGTTCGTGCCTGCGTGCGGGTGGCGCCGCCCACCCTACGAAAACGCGCTCAGGCGAAGGCGCGCACCAGGAACTCGGCGGCGCACACCGGTTTCGCGCCGCCCCCGGCCTCCACCGTCACCGCCCAGGTCAGCTGCACACCGCCGGCGATCGGCTCGAGCGCCGCCAGGACCAAGCGCCCGCGCACCCGGCTGTCCACCGGCAGCGGCGCCGGGAAGCGCACCTTGTTCAGGCCATAGTTCAGGCCCATGCGCATGCCCTCGATGCGCACCGCGCTCTCCAGCATGGCTGGCAGCAGCGACAGCGTCAGGAAGCCGTGCGCCACCGGCGCCCCGAACGGCGACTCGCGCGCGCAGCGTTCCGGATCGACGTGGATCCACTGGCGGTCCTCGGTCGCGTCCGCGAAACCGGCGATGCGCGCCTGGTCCACCAGGAACCAGCCGGAGACGCCGAGCTCGCGCCCGACCAGGCCAGGCAGGCTGTCGAAGGAGACCTGTTCAGGCATCGCCGCCTCCGACCGGGCGGCGCCCGAACATCCCCATGCCCTCGATGGTGCAGATCTCCTCGCCGTGCTGGTTGGTCGCGATCCACTTCGACCACACCACGCCGCGGTCCGGTTTCGAGTTCGAGGCCTTGACCCGGGTGGTGAGATAACGGACCTTCAGCGTGTCGCCCGCGCGCAGCGGCTTCAGCCAGCGCACCCCGTCCAGGCCGGGCGAACCCATGCTCGAGGCGCTGCACATCAGGCCGTCGACGACCATGCGCATCATCATGCTGCAGGTATGCCAGCCGCTGGCGATCACGCCGCCGTAGATCGATGCCCGGGCCGCCCCGCGGTCCACGTGGAAGGGCTGGGGGTCGAATTCACGGGCGAAGGCGACGATCTCCTCCTCGCTCACGGTGCGCTCGCCGAGGTCGATCTCCTGGCCGGCATGGAAGTCCTCGAAATACCATTGCCTTCGTGCGGATGCCTCGCTCATGCGGCCTCCTGGAAGCCCGGCTGGGCGACGAAGCGGGAAAGATGGTGGTCGCGGTCGCCGAGGGTCAGCTCGATCATCGCCAGGCGCTTGAAGTAGTGGGCGGCCGCCAGCTCGTCGGTGACGCCCATGCCGCCATGCAGCTGCACGGCCTGCTGGCCGATGAAGCGCGCGGCCTGGCCGACGCGGTACTTGGCGGCGGAGACCACGCGGCGGCGTTCGGAGACGTCGTGTTCGTCGAGCTTGACCGCCGCCAGCATCGCCATCGAACGGGCCTGCTCGAGGTGGATGTACATGTCCGCCATGCGGTGCTGCAGGGCCTGGAACTTGCCGATCGGGACGCCGAACTGCTGGCGCGTCTTGAGATAGTCGAGGGTGGCGTCGAACAGCGCCTCCATCGCGCCCAGCGCCTCCGCGCACAGCAGGCCGGCGCCGTAGTCGGCGGCCGCTTCCAGGATGTCCCAGCCGGCGCCGGGCGCGCCGACCAGGGCGCCGGCCGGCAGTGCGACGTTCTCGAAACGCACGTCGGCGGCGCGCAGGCCGTCGAGGGTGCGGTAGGCAGTAAGGTGCACGCCAGGCGTGTCGAACGGCACGGCGAACAGGGTGATGCCCGTTTCGTCGGCCCGGGCGCCGCCGCTGCGCGCGGAAACGAGCAGCACGCCGGCCTCGGCGCCGTGGATCACGGCTTTCTTTTCGCCGTCCAGGCGCCAGCCCTCGCCGGCCTGTTCGGCGTGGGTGGCACGCGTGGATATATCGCGCAGGTCGTGGCGCGACTGGCGCTCGCCGAGCGCGCAGGCCAGTTTCAGCTCGCCCGCGGCGACCCGCTCCAGCAGATCGGCGTGGCCGCCGCCGAGCTGGAGGAAGCGCGCGCCCAGCACGGTGGCGAAATAGGGTTCCGCCACCAGGCCGCGGCCCAGCTCGCGCATGACGACGAACAGGTCGACCGCGCCGCCGCTGAAACCGCCCTGCTCTTCCGGCACCGGCAGCGCCGTCATGCCCAGTTCCACCAGCGTGGCCCAGGCCGCATCCGAGGTGCCGGCCTCCGACTGCACGATGGCGCGGCGCGCTTCGAATCCGTAGTCGCGCCCGATCCAGCGCTTGAGCGCGTCGGCGAACTGCTGCTGTTCTTCCTTGTAGTTTAAGTTCATCGTGTCCTCCTCACAGCCCCAGGATCATCTGGGTGATGATGTTGCGCTGGATCTCGTTCGAGCCTCCGTAGATGGAGGTCTTGCGGTAGTTGAAGTAGTACGAGGCGAGCGGCGCGGCCATGTCGTCGCCGGCCACGCTGTGCTCGCTCTCGCCTTCGAGGAAGGCGGCGTCGAAGGGCAGCGCCATCGGGCCGGCCGCTTCCAGCATCAGTTCGGTGAGCGTCTGCTGGATGTCGGTGCCGCGCACTTTCAGCAGCGAGGCCTCGGGCCCCGGCGCCTGGGATTTGCCCGCCCCCGCCTGGGCCAGTACGCGCAGCACCGTCATCTCGAGCGCCATCAGCTCGATCTCGAGGTCGGCGACCTTGGCGGCGAACAGCGGATCCTCCAGCAGCGGACGGCCGTTCTTCTGTTCGCGGCGCGCCAGGCGCTTCAGGAAGGCCAGTTCGCGCTTGCTGCGGCCGACGGCGGCGATGCCGGTGCGCTCGTGGCCCAGCAGGTACTTGGCGTAGGTCCAGCCGCGGTTCTCCTGGCCGACCAGATTCTCCACCGGCACGCGGACGTTGTCGAAGAAGACTTCGTTCACCTCGTGGTCTTCGTCGAGCATGATGATCGGACGCACCGTGATGCCCGGCGAGTGCATGTCGATCAGGAGGAAGGAAATGCCTTCCTGCTTGCGCACCGAACTGTCGGTACGGACCAGGCAGAAGATCATGTCGGCGTGCTGGGCCAGCGTGGTCCAGGTCTTCTGGCCGTTGACGATGTAGTGCTCGCCCTCGTTGTCCATACCGCGTACGGCCGTGGTCTTGAGCGACGCGAGGTCGGAACCGGAGCCCGGCTCGGAATAGCCCTGGCACCACCAGTCCTCGCAGGACAAGATGCGCGGCAGGAAATAGTCCTTCTGCTGCTGCGAGCCGAAGGCCATGATGACCGGCGCCACCATGTCGATCCCGAAGGGCATCACGCGCGGCGTGCCGGCGCGGGCGCACTCCTCCTCGAAGATGTGGCGCTGGACCGGGGTCCAGCCGGGGCCGCCGAACTCGGCCGGCCAGCCGGGAGCCACCCAGCCTTGCGCCGCGAGGATGCGGTGCCAGCGGACGAAGTCGTCCTTGCCCAGCCGCAGGTGGCCGAGCACCTTGTCGCGCAGGTCGTGGGGAAGATGGGAATCGAGGAAGGCGCGGACCTGGTCGCGAAAGGCCAGGTCCTCGTTCGTGTAGTGCAGGTCCATGTCGTCTCCTTGTTATGGGCCGCCGGAAAAGCACGACCGTTCACAAGGATTGTACAGGAATTGACAACGCTGCCAAGCGAGAAAACGGCCGCGGCTGTTCGGTGAACGGCGCGGCCATCAAAGGTCGGTGCAACGTGCGTGCAGGGCGGGCGGCGCCGCCCTGCCGGAAGCGGATCAGCCGCGGCGGCGGCGGCTCAGCGTACCGGCGCCCAGGATGCCGGCCAGCATCAGTGCGATGCTCGACGGCTCCGGGATTTCCGCAGGCGCGGCGGCGTTCTGGCCCGGCGCCTGGGCCTGGCCGCCACCGTTCCCGTTGCCATTGCCATTGCCGACAGGGTTGTCGCTGGTGTCCGGGATGAAGGGGCCGGCGTCGTTGCCGGCGTTGCCGTTGCCGGCGTTGCCGCTGTTGCCCGCGTTACCGCTGTCGCCCGCGTTGCCGCTGTTGCCGGCGTTGCCGCTGTTGCCGGCGTTGCCGCTGTTTCCGGCGTTGCCGCTGTTTCCGGCGTTGCCGCTGTTTCCGGCATTGCCGCTGTTTCCGGCATTGCCGCTGTTGCCTGCGTTGCCGCTGTTACCGGCATTGTTGCCGCCGCCCGACAGGCCCGGGGCGCCGCTCACGCCATCCACGATCAGGGCGCCGTCGGCCGAGCCGACGACCGACTTGCCGTCGCCGAGGGTCGCGGCCAGGATGCCGTGGCCCGATGCCAGCAGGTAGGTGCCCTCGACGCCGCGCGAGAAGAACAGCTTGGTCTCGCCGTCGGCCTGGCCGATGTTGGCGGCGGCCTTGCCGAACAGGACGTCGGTCAGGCTGACGTCCTTGGCCGCGCCGCTGTAGGCGACGCCACCGACCAGGTTCAGGCTGCCATTGCCGAGGACGCCGGAACTCAGCACGTCAGTGCCGTTACCAGTGGTCCAGTTGTTCAGGAAGCCGGCGGACGAGGCCGACGAGGAAGAGATTGGATCAGCGTGGGCGACACCTGCGCAAACCAGCAGGGCTGCTGCAGCGACGTGACGAATTGCCATGATATTAACTCCTTGGAAGGTGTTCAATTGTTGTTCTTACAACCGTAGAGTTATCCTATCATAAGTACAAAAAAAGCAATTTTCGATGTAACTCAACCGTGCGCGAGGTAGAAAGACTAGAAAAACACTGAAAAATCGGTAGGAATCATCCTACCTCAATGTGCGGCAACTAACATAGCCATCTACTAGTAATTGCTTATTTAACAACCTTGGTTGAGCGATTCGCACAAAGAAAATGGCCGGACCCACTTTTGCGAGGTCCGGGGGGGGCGGCTGGCGCCGTCGACGCGCCTGTCCCGATCAGTTGCCGTTACGCGCCGCCGCCATGTAGGGCATGGCGCGCGAGGCCATCCGGGTGTCGGTGCGCAGCATGCCGACCTCGTCCGCGAGGATGTTGGCGGCTTCCTGCAGCAGGATGTCCTTGGCGTCCTTGGCTGCCTTCTCGGCCGCCAGTTCGACCGCGAGGTCGCGCTCGTCGTACTGCAGGCCATCGTCCTGGCGCGGGGTGCCGCGCACGGCGGTCACGGCCTTGGCGGGCTTGGTCGGCTCCGGCACCTTGCCGCGCGCTTCCTTGCCGCCCGGGGCCGCGGCCGGCTCGTCGCTGGCGGTGCCGCTGGCGCCGGCAAGGCGTGCTTCGCGCAGCTTGGCCCGGGCTTCCTGGGCATCGCGCTCCTTGCGGCGCACGGCCTCGTTCAGGGAAACCGCGTTTTCCTTGCGCAGCTTGAGGACTTCGCTGATGTCCTCCTGCAGGAACTGGAACTCCTTGTCCTTGGCGATGCGCGCCTGGTGGCGCTGCTGCAGCGGGCCGATCAGTTCCTTCAGGTCGCCGGCGGCCGTGTAGTTGGCTGGCTTGATCGACACCCACGGCAGGGCGTTGTCGTAGGACGACTCGCCGAAGCTGTCCATGTCGGACAGCTGCGGCAACTTGATGTCCGGGGTCACGCCGCGCAGCTGGGTGGTGCCGCCGTTGATGCGGAAGAACTGGGCGATGGTCATCTTCAGCTCGCCGTAGCGCACCTTCTCGCCCGGCGCGAAGCGGTCGAGGTCGATCAGGGTCTGGACCGTGCCCTTGCCGAAGCTCGGCTCGCCGATGACCAGGCCGCGGCCATAGTCCTGGATCGCCGCCGCGAAAATTTCCGAGGCCGAGGCCGAGCCGCGGTTGATCAGCACGCCCATCGGACCGTCCCATGCCAGGCCCGGCTGGGTATCGGACTCGATCTCGATGCGGCCGGTTGCGTCGCGCTGCTGCACCACCGGCCCCTTGTCGATGAACAGGCCGGTCAGTTCGATCGCCTCGGTGAGCGAGCCTCCGCCGTTGTTGCGCAGGTCGACCAGGACGTTGTCGACCTTCTCTTTCTTCAGTTCGCCGAGGATGCGCGCCACGTCGCGGGTGGCGCTGCGGTAATCCTTGTCGCCGCGGCGGCGCCCCTCGAAGTCGAGGTAGAAGGTCGGCAGCGAGATCACGCCGACGCGGCGCGTGAAGGCGCCATCCTTGACTTCGATGATCGACTTCTTGGCGGCCTGTTCTTCCATGCTGATCTTCTTGCGCACCATGGAGACGGTGACGTGCTTGGCGTCCGGGCCGGCATCGCCCGGCAGGACGTCGAGGCGCACGGTCGAACCCTTCTCGCCGCGCACCAGCTGCACGACGTCGTCGATGCGCCAGCCGAGCACGTCGGTGAACGGGCCGTTGCCCTGCGCTACGCCGACGATCTTGTCGCCCACCTTCAGCTTGCCCGACTGCGCGGCCGGGCTGCCCGGCACGATCTCGCGGATGACGGTGTATTCGTCGCGCGACTGCAGCACGGCGCCGATGCCTTCCAGCGACAGGCGCATCTGGATGTCGAAGTTGTCGGCCGAGCGCGGGCCAAGGTAGTTGGTGTGCGGCTCGATCGCGGTGGCGTACGCGTTCATGAACGTCTGGAACACGTCTTCGTTGTTCAGCTTGCGGATGCGGGTGACGTAGTTCTCGTAGCGCTTGTCGAGCGTGTCGCGGATCGCCTTGTCTTCCTTGCCCGCCAGCTTCAGGCGCAGCCAGTCGTTCTTGACGCGCTTGCGCCACAGCTCGCGGATCTCGTCCTCGCTCTTCGCCCATGGCGCCTTTTCACGGTCGAGCTCGAACGTCTCGTCCAGGGTGAAGTCGGGCTTGGTCTTGAGCAACTCGCGCGCGTAGGCCATGCGCTCGCCATAGCGCTGAAGGAAAAGGTTATAGATCGCGAACGGCGCCGTCAGGTCTTCGTTGTTGATCGCGTCGTCCATCTTGGTGCGCAGCGCTGCGAAGCCGTCGATGTCGCTCTGCACGAAATACAGTTTCTCGCTGTCGAGCGTGTCGAAGTAGTTGTCGAAGATCTTCACCGACATGGCGTCGTCGAGCGGAACGGCCTTGTAGTGGTAGCGGCCGAGGACGCGCGAGGCCCACAGGGCGGCCTGGGTCTGCTCGGCGAGCGGTTTCATCTGGAGGGTGCCGGCTGCCGGTTTCGCGATCGAGGCCGCCTTGGCGGGCGCTGCGGCGGCGACTTTCTCGGGCTGGGCGGTGACCACATGGGCCGACATGGCAAAGGCCATCGCGGCCATGAGCAGATGATGCTTCTTCATTCGTCGTCTCTCCCAACAGGGAACTAAGGGGGAACCAGCGTAAAACTGTGCGGGAAACTTGTTGCACCGGCGAAGCGGCAATACTACGGCCTGCTCCGCCTTTTGCGGCCCATTCTACAGGAAGGCACAGGGAGGCAGAGCCGGCTTGTCCGCTTTTCCGATGAAACCATATAAAGCTTAAGGCTGGCATAAGCCATCCTTCACCCTTTGGCAAGCGCCAGCAGTTCCTTCCCGTACAGGCTGGCCAGCAGCAGCACGGCGCCGATCGGAATCCAGGGCCAGGAACGCGCCGCCAGCCGCCAGTCCACCGGCGAGGGCCAGAACGACAGGAACTGCGGCGCCAGCAGAAACGCCAGCCCCAGGTCGAGCGGCTCGAACACCCAGCCCTGCCGGGTACGCCACCAGGCCACCGCGAACGGCAGGCCGAGCACCAGCAGCGGCGCCAGCGCACTGGGCGCGGCGTTGTACCAGCGCAGGTTGGCGAAGGTGACCGACCCGAGTTCCCAGTTGTGTCCGCCCGCCTGCCCTCCCCCGCGCGGCTTCTTGATGCGGCGCGGAATCACGCTCAGGCCGACCGGCTCGGCGTTGGTCAGCAGGCCGACCGAAAAATGCGCGAGCTCGTGGCACAGGGTGCCGGCGGCCGTGAACAGGAAGAAGAAGGGATGGGCACCGGACCCGATCCACAGCAGCAGCGCCAGCGCGGCCGACGGCAACAGGTACAGCAGCATGTCAAGGAACACGGCGGCCCTCGCTGCGAAGACCGGCGGCCGGATGGGCGGGAGGGTCGGCGGGAATCATCCGGAAAGGCATCCTTGGACCAGTCGAAAAAATGTGCGCAAGCCGGAACCCGCCGGGATCCGGCCGGAATTCAGTTCGAATAGAAGCAGCGGCCGCAGGCCTGGCGGTAGCTCTCGTTGCCGCCGATGCTGACCTGCTCGCCTTCGCGGATGCGCCGGCCTTCGCTGTCGACGCGGATGTTCATGGTCGCCTTCTTGCCGCAGGTGCAGATGTTCTTGATTTCCTCGATGTCGTCGGCCAGGGCCAACAGGTACGCCGAACCCGGGAAAGGTTCGCCGCGGAAGTCGCTGCGCAGGCCGTAGCAGATCACGGGGATGCCGCGCACCTGCGCCACCTGGTGCAACTGCTGCACCTGCCGGGTGGTCAGGAACTGGGCTTCGTCGACCAGGATACAGGCGACCTGGGGGGCCTCGGCGAGGAAGTCGGTTTCGCTGTCGAACAGGTCGACCTGGCGCTGCGGCCCCAGGCGCGAGGTGATCAGGCCGACGCCGTAGCGGTTGTCGATGGCGGCCGTGTACAGCATGACCTGCTGGCCCTGCTCTTCGTAGTTGTGTGCGACCTGCAACAGGGAGGTCGATTTGCCAGCGTTCATCGCCGAATACCTGAAATAGAGTTTTGCCACGGCCCTGCCCTGCACACACGAAGTTAATTGCGGAATTATAACAAGCGCGCACCGTGCGAGACCAGTGGCCGATGCCCTATCCTTCGTGGTTCCTGGCCGGATTGCCGGCCACGCGGGCGCCCGGCGCCACGTCGTGGGTGACCACGCTGCCGGCGCCGACGACGGCGTCGTCGCCGATCGTCACGCCGGGCAGGATGATGGCCCCGCCGCCGATCCAGACATTGCTGCCGATCGTCACCGGCCGGCCCGATTCCAGGCCACCGCGGCGTTCGGCGGGGTCGAGCGGATGCTCGGCGGTATAGATCTGCACGGCCGGGCCGATGCGGGTGTCGTCGCCGATGGTCACCCGGGCGACGTCGAGGATGACGCAGTTGAAGTTGACGAACACGCCGCGTCCCAGCCGGATGTTCCAGCCGTAGTCGCAGTGGAAGGGCGGACGCACGATGCTGCCCGCGCCCAGCGCGCCGAGGCGCTCGGCCAGCAGCAGGCGCCAGACCGCCGCCGGCTGGCCGAGGGCCGCGTTGTAGCGCGCCAGCCAGGCGGCGGCGGCCCCCTGCTCGGCCACCAGTTCCGGATCGCTGGCGCGATACGGCAAGCCGGCCAGCATGTTCTCCCGTTCGCTCATGCGGCTCTCATTGCCCCCTCGTTGGCCCCTCATTGGCCCGGATGGTATTTGCGCTCGAGGTGCTTCTCGATGTCTTCCTTGTAGAAGAGCACGTCCTTGAACTCGCCGCGGCTGTACATCTCGGCCTGGTCGGCGAAGTGCTTTGAGGCCGGGTTGTTGCTGTTGCCGCCGGCCAGGATGCTCTTGGCGCGCACCTTCGGTCCGAATTCGACCACCGCGACGAAGCTGTTGCCGCGGTCGCCGTAGATGCGCTTGGTCTTTTGCTTCGCCACCATGCCGAAGGATGCCAGCGAGCCCCAGTTGGCCGAGGCGAAGCCGACCGGCCAGCTCGGCTTGCTGTCGTCGTACTGCTGCTCGATGTCGCCGCTGATGCGCTGGAAGCGGTTGATCTCGCCCCATGGGGTCTTCCAGGTGCCGAAGTCGGCCGTCAGCTTGTCGGACGCGCGCAGCAAGGAGGACAGGCGTTCCTCGGCGTCCAGGCTGTTCGTGATGAAGTCGACCACCGGCGTGCCCTGGGCGCGGGCGCGCGGCGCGTTCTTCGCGACCATGTCCTGGCCCCAGTAGATCGCGAGCGAGGTCGGCACCGATGCGACACCGAAGCGCAGGTCCCATCCGCGCAGCGCCGCCACCTGCCCGGCCAGCGCGGCCTTGCGCGGATCGCTCGCCGGCAGGGCGTCGTAGTCCTTCAGCAGTTGCGGCACCAGGGGCTCGAAGGCGGTCAGGTGGCTGTCGTAGGCGGCCGCGATCAGGCTGTCGAGGGTGAAGCCCCGGGCATCCTTCAGCACGCGCTCGGCGTGGCGGCCGCGCGCGTTCTCGGGCAGCGACCACATGTAGTCCGGCCAGTCCTGGCGCTTCGGACTGCTGGCGCCCGAGGCGCTGAAGGGCCAGTTGTTGGTGTTCGAGATGTAGCCGCTGGCCGGGTTGAACAGCGTGATCGTCTCCTCGATCGCGTGCAGGCCCCGCCACTCGGTGGCCGGATCGCTGCCGTCCACCGGCTTGGTCCAGTCGAACTTCGGATCGCGCCTCGGGATGAAGTTGCCGTGGAAATAGGCGATATTGCCCTTGGCATCCGCGTACACCGTGTTGTTCGAGGAGTTGGTGCGCAGCTCCATCGCCTTGTAGAAGGCATCGTAGTCGCGCGCCTTGGTCCGGATATACGACTGGGTGAGCGCCTTGAGCGGCTCGTCCATCATCCTGACCGCGACCCACTTGCCGTCCGCCTCGCGCACGACCGGGCCGTGGTGGGTGAAGTAGGCGGTCACGGTCTTGCTGGCCATGGCGCCGGACGGGGTCTTGTAGGGCAGCGTGATCGGCCTGGCGACGACCGGCCGCTCTTCCTTGCCGTACTTGTAGAAGAACTTGCCGTCGCGCTCGACCACCGTTTCCAGGTACTCGTCGATGACGTCGCCGCCGCCCGAGGTGTGCATCCAGCCGGTCCTGTCGTTGAAGCCCTGGTAGATGAAGAACTGGCCCCAGGTCACGGCGCCGTAGGCGTTCAGGCCCTGCTCGCTCACCATGTGCACTTCGGGACGGAAGTAGAAGGAGGTGTGCGGGTTAATCAGGAGCAGCGCATTGCCGGTGGCGGACAGCCTGGGCGCGATGGCGAAGCCATTGGAGCCGCGCGGCTCGGCGTCGAAGCCCTTGTCGAGGCTGGCCAGCGTCGGCAAGGGGCGCTTGCCGTAGAAGCGCTCCAGGTCCTTCAGGTCGATCGATTCGATGTCGCCGCCGATGCTGCCTTCGCTGAAACTCAGCGCCATCCACGGCTCGAAACGGGTGATCAGCTTCGGCTTTACTTCCGGATGCGTGTGCAGGTAGTAGTTCAGGCCGTCGGCGAAGCCGTTCATGAGCTCCTTCAGCCAGGCCGGGCTGGCCGCGTACTTCGCCTGCATGTCGGCGGGCGTGATGTACATCTTCATGCGCAGGTCGCGCCAGATCTCCATCTCGCCCTCGACCTCGGCCAGGCGCCCCATCGCGTTGATGTAGTTGAGTTCGACGCGGTTGAAATCGTCCTCGGCTTGGGCGTACAGCAGGCCGAAGACCGCATCCGCGTCGGTCTTGCCGAAGACGTGCGGGATGCCCCACTTGTCGCGCATGATCGTGACCCGCTCCGCCGTTTTCTTCCAGCGCGCCAGGTCGGCGGCGCCG
>DAMCRY010000052.1:11772-14990 GCA_032115075.1 Massilia sp. | reverse complement strand
AGCGCGCGGCCGCGTTCTTCCGCCACCCAGGAACGCCGCTGCAACAACACCGCCAGGCCGAGCGCACCCAGGGTCAGCACCGCGGCGCCCAGCAATTCCGGGGTCGCGCCGCGCAGGGGCAGGGGAAGGAGCACGGCGGCGCCCGCAGGCGCGGCCACCAGCGCGGCCGCCAGGGCCGCGAGTGTGGCACAGCGTTTCGCGAAGGTCCGAACTAGGAATGAGCTGGAATTGAACATGGTGTCCTTCTTACTGGCATTAGGAACATTCCGTATGAAGGTACACCTGTGTCCGACAGGGAATATTGCTCATTCTCAACGCATGACGACCGGCCAGGGTGCCGGGCCCGCATCCCACGCACGGGCCGCAGCACGCTATAATGGAAGGTTGACGAGAGGGTTACCGTGACTTACAGCATCAAAGAGATCTTCTATACCCTGCAGGGCGAAGGCGCCCACGCGGGGCGCCCGGCCGTGTTCTGCCGCTTTTCCGGCTGCAATCTGTGGACCGGCCGCGAAGCCGACCGCGCGAGCGCCGTCTGCACCTTCTGCGATACCGACTTCGTCGGCACCGACGGCGAACGCGGCGGCAAGTTCCGCGATCCCGAAGCGCTTGCGCGCGAGATCGACAGCCTGTGGCCGGCCACCCATGCGGCCAGCAAGTACGTCGTGTTCACCGGCGGCGAGCCGCTGCTCCAGCTCGACCGCCCGCTGATCGACGCCATGCACGCGCACGGCTTCACGATCGCCATCGAGACCAACGGCACGCTGCCGGTGCCGGACGGCGTGGACTGGGTCTGCGTCAGCCCGAAGATGGGATCGACGCTGGTGGTCGCCAGGGGCAACGAGATCAAGGTGGTGATCCCGCAGGCGGGCCAGGACCTGGCCGCCTACGAGCACCTCGACTTCGAGAATTTCTACGTGCAGCCGATGGACGGCCCGCTCGCCGCGCACAACACGCGCCTGGCGATCGAGACCTGCCGCCGCAACCCGAAATGGAAGCTCAGCCTCCAGACCCACAAACTCCTCCAGATTCCTTAATCAATCACCTGCGCAGATCACCTGAGCTTCCCATGCTGACCATTACCCGCAAGCTGGAATTCGATGCCGGCCATCGCATTCCCGACCACAAGAGCCAGTGCCGCAACCTGCACGGCCACCGCTACACCCTCGAGATCACCCTGACCGGCGATGTCATCGACGCTGAGGGAAATTCCGACAACGGCATGATCATGGACTTCTCGGACGTCAAGACGCTCGCCAAGGAGCACCTGGTCGACGTGTGGGACCATGCCTTCCTCGTGTACGAAAAGGACGACAAGGTGCGCGAGTTCCTGGCCTCGCTGCCGGGCCACAAGACCGTGGTCATCGACTGCATCCCGACGGTCGAGAACCTGGCCCGCGTCGCCTTCGGCATCCTGAAGACCGTGTTCACCGACCGCTTCGGCACCGGCCTGCGCCTGCACAAGCTGGTGCTGCACGAAACCCCGAACTGCTGGGCTGAAATCACCGATGCCTGAGGGGATGCCGCCCGCGACCGCGGAATTGCCTGACACGGCGCCCGACGCCGCGCAGCAGCGCTTCATGACCCTGGCCCTGGAGCAGGCCAGGCTGGCCTGGGCCGAGGGCGAGGTGCCGGTGGGCGCGGTCGTCGTCAAGGACGGCGAGGTCATCGCCACCGGCTACAACCGCCCGATCGGCGGCCACGATCCCACGGCCCACGCCGAGATCGTCGCCCTGCGCGCGGCCGCCGAAAAACTCGGCAACTACCGGCTGCCGGGCTGCGAGCTGTACGTGACGCTGGAACCCTGCATCATGTGCTCGGGCGCCATGATGCACGCCCGGCTGGCGCGCGTGGTGTATGCCGCCACCGATCACAAGACGGGCGCCTGCGGCTCGGTGGTGAACCTGTTCGAGGAGGACAGGCTCAACCACCACACGGGCGTCCAGGGCGGCGTGATGGCGGAGGAGGCGAGCGGACTGCTCAAGGCCTTCTTCGCCGAGCGCCGCGCGGCGGCGCGCAAACTGCCGGCGGCGGAAGCGAATCCGCCAGCGAGTGCTTGGCATGATCGATCCCGGTAGGGTGTACGGCTCCACCGGGCCAGATGGCCAGCCCGCTCCGTGAGCGCCGTACGCGCGTTCGACCACCGTCCGAACGGCCGTCCCATCTCTCCCGGGTGAAGCCGCCACCCGCGGCACCCCGTCCTACACGCGCATCGTACGACACCCGCCCGGGCGCCCACGCGGTAGCGAAAGTGGTATGCTGGTTTCGAGCCGCCGTCCGCGGCAAGCGAACCACGTCGTCCATACCAGTCTTAGCCTACGATGCCCACGCTGAACGCCAACGGAATCCGCATTGCCTTCGATACCGCAGGCGACCCCAAGTCCGTCCCGCTGCTGCTGGTCCATGGCCTCGGCATGCAGCTCACGGCCTGGCCCGAGGAGTTCGTCGAAGGGCTGGTCGAGCTCGGCTTTTACGTGATCCGCTTCGACAACCGCGATTGCGGCCTCTCCACCAAGTTCGAGCAGGCCGGCGTGCCCAACTTGACCCTGGCCTGGATCAAGTCCCGGCTCGGCTGGCCGTTGCGGGCGCCGTATCGGCTCGAAGACATGGCCGAAGACGCCATCGGCGTGCTGTCCGCGCTGGGCGTGGCGCGCGCCCACGTGGTCGGGGTCTCGATGGGCGGGATGATCGCCCAGATCCTCGCGGCCCGCTATCCGCAGCGCATCCTGAGCCTGACCTCCATCATGTCGAGTTCCTGCCGGCGCGGCCTGCCCGGCCCGGAAAAGCGGGTGCGCAAGCTCCTGATGCGCCGCGCCGCCGATCCGGGCAATGTCGAGAGCATCATCGACCAGGGCGTCGAAGTCATGCGCGCCATCGGCAGCCCGGCCTACCCGACGCCGGAGCGGCTGCTGCGCAAGCGGGTCGCCCGGTCGGTGCGCCGAAGCTATTGTCCCTCGGGCGTGGCGCGCCAGATGATGGCGATCGCCGCCTCCGGCGACCGCTGCGCGCAGCTGGCCACGATCACCGCGCCCGCGCTGGTGATCCACGGCGCCGCCGACCCGCTGGTGCCGCCTGCCTGCGGAGAAGACACCGCCAGCCGCATTCCCAACGCCCGCCTCGAGGTCATCGAAGGCATGGGCCACGACCTCCCGCCGCAACTGGCCGAGCGGCTCCTCGCCTTGATCGATGCCCACGCCAGGGGTAAGATGTTGCCAGAC
>DAMCRY010000052.1:0-11762 GCA_032115075.1 Massilia sp. | reverse complement strand
GTAAAACAGTGATCACCCAACAACTCGGCATTGCCATCGTGGCCCCGGCCGGCCAGGCGCTCGACCCTTGCGCCGTCGACCGCGGCATCGCCCGTCTCGAAGCCCAGGGCTGCCTGGTCCGCAACTACTACGACCACGACGCGATCCACCAGCGCTTCGGCGGCAGCGACGCCGGCCGCCTGGCCCAGCTGCGGGCGGCCGTCGCCGATCCGGACGTGCAGATCATCATGGCCCTGCGCGGCGGCTACGGCGTCACGCGCCTGCTGCCCCAGATCGATTTCGAGGCGATCGCGGCGAGCGGCAAGCTGGTCGTGGGCTTTTCGGACCTCACGGGCATCCACATGGGCCTGCTCGCGCGCACCGGCGCCATCAGCTATGCCGGACCGATGCTGGCGGGCGACTTCGGCGCCTGCGAACCGGTTCCCTTTACGCTGGACAACTTCTGGAACTGCCTGGCGGGGCCGACGCACACGATCCGCGAATGCGCGAGCGGCAATCCGGCAGTGCGGGCGACGGGGACGGTCTGGGGCGGCAACCTGGCGATGGTGGTGTCGCTGCTGGGCACGCCGTATTTCCCGCACATCGACGGCGGCATCCTTTACCTGGAGGACATCGGCGAGCACCCCTACCGGGTCGAGCGCCTGCTGCTGCAACTGCATCAGGCCGGCGTGCTGGAACGCCAGCGCGCCGTCCTGCTCGGCGACTTCTCCGGCTACAAACTCGGCGCCAACGACAATGGCTACGATTTCGACGCCATGCTGGCCCACCTGCGCGAGACCGTGCCGGTGCCGGTGCTGACCGGGCTGACCTTCGGCCACGGCCCGAAGCGGGTCACGATTCCCTTCGGCGCACAGGGCAGGCTCGAGTCCGACGAAGAGGGCTTCACATTAATGCTGTCGGACTACCCGACCGTGCGCCTGGCCGGGGCCGCGGCCAGCTGCGGCTGAGCCGCAGGCCGAACCGGGCAGCCGAACCGCGCGAGCCGCGCGATCCGCAGCCGCCGGGTCGACCCAACGCAAAGGCCTGCCCTTGTCGCGCCGACAAGGGCGTCACAGTGGTAGAATGTACGGTTAATCCATTCTCGCTTTAAGGTTTACACAGTGCTCAGTACAGCCAACATCACGATGCAATTCGGCGCCAAGCCGCTGTTCGAGAACATCTCCGTCAAGTTTGGCGAAGGCAACCGCTACGGCCTGATCGGCGCGAACGGCTGCGGCAAGTCGACCTTCATGAAGATCCTCGGCGGCGACCTCGAGCCATCCGCCGGCAACGTCAGCCTCGACCCGGGCGAACGCCTGGGCAAGCTGCGCCAGGATCAGTTCGCCTATGAAGACGTGCGCGTGCTCGACGTCGTCATGATGGGCCACACCGAACTGTGGAACGCCATCTCCGAGCGCGACGCCATCTACGCCAATCCGGAAGCGACCGACGAAGATTACATGCGCGCCGCCGAGCTCGAAGGCAAGGTCGCAGAATACGACGGCTACTCGGCCGAGGCGCGCGCCGGCGAGCTGCTGCTCGGCCTGGAGATCGCCAGCGAGCTGCACCAGGGCCCGATGAGCGCGGTGGCGCCGGGCTGGAAGCTGCGCGTGCTGCTGGCCCAGGCCCTGTTCTCGAACCCGGACATCCTGCTGCTCGACGAACCGACCAACAACCTGGACATCAACACGATCCGCTGGCTGGAGAACATGCTCAACGAGCGCAACTCCACCATGATCATCATCTCGCACGATCGTCACTTCCTGAACCAGGTCTGCACCCACGTGGCCGACATGGACTACGGCACGCTGAAGATCTACCCGGGCAACTACGACGACTACATGCTGGCCTCGACCCAGGCGCGCAACCAGCAGCTGGCCAACAACGCCAAGGCCAAGGAGAAGGTCGCCGAACTGCAGGACTTCGTGCGCCGCTTCTCGGCCAACAAGTCCAAGGCCCGCCAGGCGACCTCGCGCCTCAAGCAGATCGACAAGATCAAGATCGAGGAATTCAAGCCGTCCTCGCGCGCCTATCCCTTCGTGCGTTTCGAAGGCGAGAAGAAGCTGCACCGCCTGGCGGTGGAAGCCGAGGGCCTGGCCAAGTCCTACGACCGCACGCTGTTCAAGAACTTCTCGGTCATGGTCGAGGCGGGCGAGCGCGTCGCGATCATCGGCGCCAACGGCGCCGGCAAGACCACGCTGCTGCGTTGCATCGGCGGCCAGGAGATCACCGGCCTCGCGGCCGACCAGGGCCGCGTGAAGTGGGCCGAGAACGCCAACGTCGGCTACATGCCGCAGGATCCGACCGAGGAATTCGCCGGCGGCGAGAACCTCACGGACTGGATGGGCCAGTGGACGCAGGAAGGCGACGACGACCAGGCCGTGCGCTCGATCCTGGGCCGCCTGCTGTTCGGCGGCGACGAGGTCAAGAAGTCGGTGAAGGTGCTGTCCGGCGGCGAGAAGGGCCGCATGATGTACGGCAAGCTGATGCTGGGCCGCCACAATGTGCTGCTGCTCGACGAACCGACCAACCACATGGACATGGAATCGATCGAGTCGCTCAACATCGCCCTCGACAAGTACGCCGGAACCCTGATCTTCGTCTCGCACGACCGCGAGTTCGTGTCCTCGCTGGCCACCCGCATCCTCGAGATCCGCGAAAACGAGATCGTCGACTTCCAGGGTAACTACGAAGAGTACCTGAAGAGCCAGGGCATCGACTGATACCCCTGATCGTTAACTCGTGCGCGTCGTTCCCGCGAAGGCGGGAACCCAATGTCGCTTGCGTCTCGACAGCGCTGAATGAAATTGGGCCCCCGCCTGCGCGGGGGCGACGTGCATATGTCAACTGACGTCGTGAGGCCTTCCACATGATCACCGCACCCATCAAAACCTACGAATACGACCGGCCCCAGGCCGGCGATGCCTGCACCTACAACCCGGCGACGGCCGAAGCCTGGGCGCGCGTGCCCGCGACGCCGACCGCCGCCGAGAAGCTCGAACTGAAGGAACGCATCAAGCGCCTGCTCAAGGAACGCAACGCCGTCCTGGTCGCCCACTACTATGTCGACGCCGAGCTGCAGGACCTGGCCGAGGAGACCGGCGGCTGCGTCTCCGATTCGCTGGAGATGGCGCGCTTCGGCCGCGACCACCCGGCGCAGACGCTGGTCGTGGCCGGCGTGCGCTTCATGGGCGAGTCGGCCAAGATCCTGAGTCCGGAGAAGACCATCCTGATGCCGGACCTGGACGCCACCTGCTCGCTGGACCTGGGCTGCCCGGCCGACGAGTTCGCGGCCTTCTGCGACCAGCATCCGGACCGCACCGTGGTCGTGTACGCGAACACCTCCGCCGCTGTGAAGGCGCGCGCCGACTGGATGGTGACCTCGTCGATCGGCCTGGACATCGTCAGGCACCTGCACGAGCAGGGCAAGAAGATCCTGTGGGCGCCGGACCGTCACCTGGGCTCGTACATCCAGAAGCAGACCGGCGCGGACATGCTGCTGTGGCAGGGTTCCTGCCTGGTGCACGACGAATTCAAGGGCATCGAACTGGATCTGCTGAAGGCCGAGCATCCGGACGCGAAAGTCCTGGTGCACCCGGAATCGCCGAGCAACGTCGTGGCCCAGGCCGACGTGGTAGGCTCGACCACCCAGCTGATCAACGCCGCCGTCAACCTGCCGGCCACCACTTTCATCGTCGCGACCGACAACGGCATCCTGCACAAGATGCGCGCCGCGGCGCCGGGCAAGCATTTCATCGAAGCGCCGACCGCCGGCAACAGCGCCACCTGCAAGAGCTGCGCGCATTGTCCGTGGATGGCGATGAACGGCCTGAAGAACCTGGCCGAGGCATTGGAAAACAGCGTGGAGACCGGCGCCAACGAAGTCCACGTCGATCCGGAAACCGGCCGCCAGGCCAGGCGCGCGATCGACCGCATGCTCGACTTCGCCGCCGCCAAGAAGGCGCAAGCCCTGCCGAGCGGCGCGCTCGAGCAGAACGCACAACTGTTCAATGGAGTAGGCCCGGCATGACGACGCTGCGCAATCCCTTTGCCGAAGACAGCCAGTTCGACGAGAAGCTGCAATCGGCCTTCGAAGCCAACATCCTGGCGGCCCTGCTGGAAGACGTGGGTACCGGCGACCTGACCGGCATGCTGGTGCCGGCCGCGCCGCGCGTGCGGGCGCGCGTGATCGTGCGCGAACAGGCCGTGCTGTGCGGCGCGCCCTGGTTCGAGGGCGTGATGCTGGCCATCGATCCGGAGACCGAGATCGACTGGCAGTACGCCGAGGGCGACCCGATGGCGGCCGACTCGGTGGTCTGCACCATCGAAGCCAGTCCGCGCTCGCTGCTGACGGCCGAGCGCGCGGCGCTGAACTTCATGCAGCTGCTGTCGGGCGTGGCGTCCGCCACCCGCCGCTACGTGGACGTGGTCCAGGGCACGCAGGCCGCCATCCTCGATACCCGCAAGACCCTGCCGGGCCTGCGCCTGGCGCAGAAGTACGCGGTGCGCGTCGGCGGCGGCAAGAACCAGCGCATGGCGCTGTACGACGGCATCCTGATCAAGGAAAACCACATCGCCGCTGCCGGCGGCGTCACCAGTGCGCTGCAGGCAGCGGCGGCGCTGAACTCGGGCGCGCCGGTGCAGATCGAGGTCGAGACCATCGCCCAGCTGGAAGAAGCCCTGGGCGCGGGCGTGAAGTCGGTCCTGCTCGACAACTTCGACCTCGAAATGATGCGGCAAGCGGTGCGGGTGAACGCCGGCCGCGCGCTGCTCGAGGCCTCGGGCGGCATCAATATGGACACCGTGCGCGCGATCGCCGAGACCGGCGTGGACCGGATCTCGATCGGCAGCCTGACCAAGGACGTGCGCGCGACCGATTACTCGCTGCGGATCGTCGACGCGGTCGCCCCGGGGAGGCCGGCATGATGGACTGGAGCAGGGTACGCATCGCGACCGGCGCCCGCGTGCTGTGGCTGGTCTTCGGCCTGCTGCTCGGCCTGCCGACGCTGAATAACGGCTTGCAGACGGGCAGCACGGCCGACCTGTGCTTCGGCATCGGCATGGTGCTGGTGGGCGTGCGCGGCTTCCTGCGCCCGGTCATGTTCGGCAAGGCCATGCGCATGGAGCTGGACCAGCGCACCGCCCAGGTCTCGATCGGGACGCCGATGCTGCACGGCGCGCTGTCGCTGGTGATCTTCGTCGCGCTGACGGCGGGGATCGTCATCAAGTACGTCCTCAACGACTGAACCGCTGCGCCGGCCGCGCCGGCGCATCCGCTTCCTGGACCCCGCTTCCTAGACCCCGCTTTCGCTGGCCCTGGCCAGCGCCTCCGCCTCGGGCGTGCGCAGGTGCACCGGCTCGCCCGCCTGGGCCGCGATCTCGTCGATCGCGGCCATGACCCTGTCCGGATCGGCATAGTGCGTCATGTGGCCCACGCCCGGCTCCAGTTCGAGCCGGCTGAGTTGCGGCCGGTCCTGCAGACGCTCGTGCAGCCGTTCCGAGTTGTGTCCGCAATCGACGATCCGGTCCTGCGTCCCCGCGACGATCACCGCCGGCACCTTCAGCTCAGCATAGCGCCGGGACAGCGACACCGCCGCCGGCACCATCAGCGCGCTCTCGGCCGCGCTGGCGCGCAGCTGCTTCGGCCGCAGGGCCATCCAGACCGGCAGGCGCTGGAAGCGGGTGTCGACGCGCTTCGGCGCAAATACCTGTTTCGTCAGCAGCGGCCACATCAGCCGGGTCAGCAAGGGCGAGACCGTATGGCGCATCACGTCGCCGACCACCGGAATCGCCGGCGGCCCGAGCAGGGCGGCGTCGAAGCGCGCGCTCGGGTAGTAGTAGCCCGACAGCAGCACCAGTCCGCGCACGACGTCCGGCTGCTGCAGCCCCATCGCCAGCGCCACCATGGTGCCCCAGGAGTGGCCCAGCACGATGGCCGATTCCACGCCGAGCTGCGCGAGCGCGCGGTGCAGGAGGGCGGCCTGGCGGTCCGGCGTCCAGACCGTGCTGCGCGGGCGGTCGCTGTAGCCGAAGCCGGGACGGTCGAAGGCGATCACGCGGTAGTGCCGGGCCGCGCGCGCCAGCAGGCCGCTGTGCACGAAGTCCTCGGCGTACACGCCATTGCCGTGCAGGAGCACCAGGACCGGGCCGCTGCCGCGTTCGAGGTAGTGCAGGCGCACGCCGTCGACCTCGACGAAGCGTCCCTGCGGCGGATGTTCGCTTTCCACCTGGCGGGTCCTGGCGCGCACGTAGAGGAAGGAAGCGGCCAGGCCGATGCCTGCCAGGATGGCGCCCGTCCGCAGGCCGGGCGAGGTGGTCGAAGATACGGTCGATGCGTAGCGCTTGGTCACAGGATCCCCTTATGGTCGAGTATACATGGCGCCTCCTCCGGCTCCTCGGCATGGAGCAGGTCGGCGACGCGCGGCAACAGCCGCTCGGCCGACTCTTCTATCTTGAGTGCGATCAGTTCGTCCGCCCGGGTACGGCCCAGGTTGACCGCGGCGATCGGCTTGCCCGCCGCCTGGGCCATGCGGCAGAAGCGGAATCCCGAGTACACCATCAGCGACGAGCCCACCACCAGCAACGCATCCGCCGCTTCCATCTGGGCCAGGGCGCAGGCGGTGCGCGGTGGCGGGATGCCGTCGCCGAAGAATACGACATCCGGCGAAAGCGCGCCGCCGCAATGGACGCACCAGGGCAGGTTGAACTCCGTCAGCGCATCCGGCTCGATGGCGGCGTCGCCGTCGGGCAACGGGGTGGCCAGCACGCCCGCAAGCTCGGGGTTGGCTTCGTTAAGCAGGGTCTGCACGAAGGCGCGCGGAAACTGGGCCTTGCAGTGCAGGCATACCACGCTGTGGACGTTGCCGTGCAGTTCGAGCACGGCCAGGCTGCCGGCCTGCTGGTGCAGCCCGTCGACGTTCTGCGTGAGCAGGTAGCCGAACCGGCCGTGCTTCTCGAGCGCGGCCAGGGCCCGGTGGCCGGCGTTGGGCGCGGCCCTGGCCATGATCGGCCAGCCGACCATGCTGCGCGCCCAGTAGCGGCGCTGGACATCGATCGAGCGCCGGAACTCCGGCCCCTGGATCGGCATGCGGCCGCGGCGGGTGCCATCGCGGTCGCGGTAGTCGGGAATCCCCGATGCGGTGGACAGGCCGGCGCCTGTCAGCACGAGTGCGCGCGGATACCGTTCCAGGAATTCCGCCAGCGCCTCGGCCTGGTCTTGAACGGTAAAGACTGCTGCCATGTTGCGTGATCCTCCATTGGCTGGGATCGTATCATCCCCACCGCCGGCCCCCGAACACGATTCCGGCGCGAACCGGAACGCCCGGCGCGCCGCTTATGGACCGGTTCACCGCCCGGTTCAGCGCGCCGAGACGGCGATGCCGCCGACGATCATCCCGAACGCGAGCACATGGTAGAGATGCGGCGCCTCGCCCAGGAAGGCCGACGACAGCAGCGCCGTGAACAGCGGGGTCAGGTTGACGAAGAAGGCGCCGATGCTCGGCCCGGCGCGCTGCACGCCGGCGCCCCAGCAGCGCATCGCCAGCACCGCCGGGCCGAGCGCCACGTACAGCAGCGCGGCGCCCACCGCCCCGCTCCAGTCCACCCGCACGTCCTGCAGCACCCATTCGCCGCCGGCCAGCGCCGCCGACCACAGCACGCCGAACCCGACCTGGGCAAGGAGGAAGGCGGCCCAGTCCGCGCGCAGCGCCGGCACGTCCTTCTGCTGCATCAGCATCCAGCTGTAGAAGGACCAGGCGATGGTCGCCAGGATCATGTACAGGTCGCCGATCACGAGGCGCAGGCCGAGCAGCTGGTGGACGTCGCCGCGGCACAGCACCACCAGCACCCCGGCGATCGACAGCGCCGCGCCGACGACCTGCTTGCGCTTCACCGGCACGCCGTAGAACAGGCGGCCGACCAGCAGCATCCAGACCGGCATGCCGGAGGCCACCAGGGTGACGTTGATCGGGGTCGAACTTTGCAGGGCCAGGTATTGCAGCGAGTTGTACAGGCCCACGCCGAGCAGGCCGAGCATTGCGTAGCGCCGCCAGTTCGCCAGCACGCCGCTGCCGTGCCTGAGCGCCGCACGGCCCAGCGGCAGCAGCACCACCAGGGCGATCGTCCAGCGCAGCAGGTTGAGCGTCATCGGCGGCACCGCGTCGCGCACCAGGCGTCCGACGATGGCGTTGCCCGCCCACAGGATCGGCGGGGTGGTCAGGAGCAGGATGGTGGACGGGGTGAGGGCGGGGCGGTTCATGGCGGTTTGCCGGTCCCGGATGCGGGACCGGACTGGAGGATCAAGGGCAACTCAGCTGCGCAGCGGCGTCAGCACGCTCGGCAGCGCTTTCGGCAGGGTGTCGGGAAAGTCGCGCGAATAGTGCAGGCCGCGGCTTTCGTGGCGCGACAGCGCGCTGTTGACGATCAGCGAGGCGACTTCGACCAGGTTGCGCAGCTCCAGCAGGTCGTGCGTGATGCGGAAGTTGCGGTAGTACTCGTCGATCTCCTCCTTCAGCAGCTTGATGCGGTGCTGGGCGCGCTCGAGGCGCTTGGTGGTGCGCACGATGCCGACGTAGTTCCACATGAAGCGGCGCAGCTCGTCCCAGTTGTGGGCGATGACGACTTCCTCGTCGGCATTGGTGACGCGGCTCTCGTCCCAGGGCGGCAGCTCCGGATTCTCGACCGGCGGCGCGGCCGCGATCTGGTGCGCGCAGGCGCGGCCCACGACCACGCATTCGAGCAGCGAATTGCTGGCCAGGCGGTTGGCCCCGTGCAGGCCGGTGCAGGCGGTCTCGCCGACCGCGTACAGGCCGGGGATGTCGGTGCGTCCGGCCAGGTCGGTGACGATGCCGCCGCAGGTGAAGTGCACGGCCGGCACCACGGGAATCGGCTCCTTGGTGATGTCGATGCCCAGTTCCAGGCAGCGCGCGTAAATGGTCGGGAAGTGCTCCTTGAGGAAGTCCGGATCCTGGTGGCTGATGTCCAGGTGGACGTAGTCGAGGCCGCGCTTCTTCATCTCGAAGTCGATGGCGCGCGCCACCACGTCGCGCGGGGCCAGTTCGCCGCGCTCGTCGTGCGCCGGCATGAAGCGGGTACCGGCGGCCGGGCCGGCCTCGGGAGGGAGCTTGAGCAGGCCGCCTTCGCCGCGGATCGCCTCGGTGATCAGGAAGGACTTCGCGTAGGGGTGGTACAGGCAGGTCGGGTGGAACTGGATGAATTCCATGTTCGACACCCGGCAGCCGGCGCGCCAGGCCATCGCGATGCCGTCGCCGGTGGCGGTGTCGGGATTGGTCGTATACAGGTAGACCTTGCCGGCGCCGCCGGTGGCCAGCACGGTGTGCTCGGCTTCGAAGGTCAGCACCTTGCCGCTTTCCTCGTCCTGCACGTAGAGGCCGTAGCAGCGCGGCTGGCCCACCAGGTGCGGCAATCCTCCGTGAACCGCGCCATGCCCGCCCTTGCCGGTCAGCTTGTCGGAGGTGATGACGTCGATCGCGCAGTGGTGCTCGAACAGCGCGATGTTCGGATGCGCGCGCACCTTCTGTTCCAGGGTGACCTGCACCGCGTGGCCGGTGGCGTCGGCCGCGTGGATGATCCGGCGCTGGCTGTGGCCGCCCTCGCGGGTCAGGTGGAAGCCCAGTTCGGCCGAGGCGTCCCGGGTGAAGGGCACGCCCTGCTCGATCAGCCATTCGATCGCGGCGCGGCCGTTCTCGACGATGTAGCGGGTGGCCGCCTCTTCGCACAGGCCGGCGCCGGCCACCAGGGTGTCGGCGATGTGCTGGTCGTGGCTGTCGCCGGAATCGAGCACGGCGGCGATGCCGCCCTGCGCCCAGTTGCTTGCGCCGTCGAGCAGCGCGCGTTTGGAGATGATCGCGACCTTGCGCGTCTGCGCCAGGTGCAGTGCCACCGACAGGCCGGCCAGACCGCTGCCGACAATAGCGACGTCGAATTTCATGAAATAGTGCCAGTTTTGTACGGAGGCATCACTATAGACGATTTGCGCCACTCTCGCCGAAGGAGGGGTGGGCAACGGAGGAGTGTCAGAACCTGGTCAATGTACGCCGTCGCACCGACGCGTCCGGGCGCCTGCGCCCACCATCGGGGCTGGACTCAACAAGGAACGCTCAAAGGAGAATCGCCCATGTCTGCCTACAACGCCCAGGCGCACGCCGCCGCCCTGTCCGAAAAGATCGGTTCGATGCGCTTCGCCATGTTCACCACGCGCGACGCCAGCGGCCACCTGGTCAGCCAGCCGATGACCAACCAGCAGGTCGACGCCGACGGCGGCCTGTGGTTCTACACGCGCAGCACCACCGAGCTGTGGGAGAACATCGCCCACGAACCCGAGGTCAACGTCAGCTTCGCCAACAATGACGACAGCACCTACGTGTCGGTCAGCGGGACCGCGGAGCGCGTGGTCGACCGCACCCGGATCAAGGCGCTGTGGAACCCGATGGTGCAGGCCTGGTTCCCCGCCGGCCCCGAGGACGAGCACGTGGTGCTGGTGCGCGTAATGCCGCACGCGGCCGAGTACTGGGACTCGAACGACAGCAAGATGGTGCGCATGTTCGCGATGGCCAAGGCGGCCGTCACCGGCTCGACGCCGGACGTGGACGCGGAGCACGGCACCATCCGCATGTAGGCCCGGGCCGCGGCCGGGAGGGACTCAAGGCCGCGGCGGCAGGTCGCGCTCGTCCTGGTTGCCGCCGGTTTCCGGCGTACCCATGCCGGTGCCGGTCTGCGCCGCCGGGTCGGCCTGGCCCGGGCGCGTGTCCTGCGGGCCGCGCCCGACATTGGTCATGGCGCTGCCGGGCGCTTCGCCATGGGGACGGCTTTCGCTATCGGCGTGGCCTTCGGCCACGCTGCCGTCCGGGGCGTTGGCCGTTTCCCCCGACTGGTTGCGGGTCAGGCCATCGCCGCCGCTGCCGCCGGTTTCCTGCTGGGTCTCGTGCTGCGGCGTCGCGCCTTGCTGGCCACTGGTGGCGCCGCCCACGCCGAGGGTCGTGGACGGATCGTTCTGGTTTGGATTGCTCATGTCTGCTCCTGGAAGGTGGTGGTCCGATTATCCACCCCCTGCCGCGCGCGCCGCGCGCGGCAGGCCGCAGCGGCCAGCCGTCAGCGGTACTGCTTGTACACGGCGGTCTTGCCGCCATCCTTCACCAGCAGCACGT
This sequence comes from Massilia sp., assembly GCA_032115075.1. Classification (GTDB taxonomy): domain Bacteria; phylum Pseudomonadota; class Gammaproteobacteria; order Burkholderiales; family Burkholderiaceae_D; genus Telluria. Next base: position 618 of record DAMCRY010000052.1, on the reverse strand, counting down.
CATAGGGATCGCTGTGCGGGCCTTCCATGCCGGGAGAGCCCATCGGCATGCCCGGCACCGCCAGGCCGCGCGCCTGCGGTTTCTCGGCCAGCAGGCGCTTGATGTCGGCCGCCGGCACGTGGCCTTCGATCGCATAGCCGCCGACCCGGCCCGTGTGGCAGGAACCGTAGTCGGCCGGGATGCCGAACCTGGCGCGGTAGTCGCCCGGGTTGGACACGTCCTGTGCCTTGACCGTGAAGCCGTTCGACTCGAGGTGCTTGATCCATTGCTTGCAGCAGCCGCAGGCGGCGGTCTTGTAGACCTCTATCACGGGTTGCGCCGGCTTGGCGGCGAAGGCTGCGAGCGGGGAGGCGAGCAGGGCAAGGAGGACGAAGCGGGGCAGCGCGCGAGGGGACATGGTGGCTCCGGATGAAATAGGGAAGACGCCGGCACTATAGCGCGATTGGCGGCGAATGGGCTTGGAGCCGGGTAAACCGCGATGCTATACTGTACATAAACACAGTATCCCGAGCATCCATGCCAATCTTCCTCCCGATCGACCTCGACCCGCCATCCGACGACGATGACGACGGCAGCGGCAACAGTCCCGGCCAGCGCGCCGCCGCCAGCGCGCGCGGG
>DAMCRY010000051.1:0-15040 GCA_032115075.1 Massilia sp. | reverse complement strand
GAAAATTCGCATCGGCCTGGCCCTCGGCGGCGGCGCCGCGCGCGGCTTCGCCCACATTGGCGTCATCAAGGCCCTCGAAGCGCAGGGCATCGTGCCCGAGATCGTGGTCGGCACCAGCGCCGGCTCGGTGGTCGGGTCCCTGTACGCCTCGGGCATGAACGGGTTCACCCTGCAGAAGACCGCGCTGGCCATGGACGAGGCGACGATCTCGGACTGGGCGCTGCCGCTGTTCGGCAAGTCGACCGGCGTGCTGAAAGGGGAGGCGCTGCAGAACTACGTCAACAAGGCGGTGGGCAACGTGCCGATGGAGCGCCTGAAGATCCGCTTCGGCGCCGTCGCGACCGACCTGAAGACCGGCAAGCCGATCCTGTTCAACAAGGGCAATACCGGCATGGCCGTGCGCGCCTCGTCCGCGGTGCCGAGCGTGTTCCAGCCGGTCAAGATCGGCGCGAACACCTATGTGGACGGCGGCCTGGTGGCGCCGGTGCCGGTAAAGTTCACCAAGGACATGGGCGCGGAATTCGTGATCGCCGTGAACATCTCGAGCGCCACCGAAGGCGCCGCCACGGCCAGTTCGCTGGACGTCCTGATGCAGACCTTCAGCATCATGGGCCAGCGCCTGAACCATTTCGAGCTGCGCGAAGCCGACATCGTCATCACGCCGAATCTCGGCAACATGGGCAGCGCCGACTTCAACAACCGCAACCTGGCGATCCTCGCCGGCGAGCAGGCGGCCGCCGCGGCGATGCCGCAGATCAAGGCCAAGCTCAAGGCCAAACAACAACTCGCACCTTGACAGGACCAGACATGCAATCCAAGCCTTACCTCACCATCGAAGACGTCAAGAAGATCGCCGCCGGCGCCGAAGCCGAAGCGCTGCGCAACAACTGGGCCGTCTCGTTCGCCATCGTCGACGACGGCGGCCACCTGCTGTGGTTCCAGCGGCTCGACGGCGCCGCGCCGGCCTCGTCCCATATCGCGCCGGCGAAGGCGAAGACCGCCGCGCTCGGCCGCCGCGAATCGAAGATCTACGAGGACGTGATCAACAACGGCCGCATGTCCTTCCTGTCCGCGCCGGAACTCGAGGGCATGCTGGAAGGCGGCGTGCCGGTCATCGTCGACGGGCACGTGATCGGCGCGGTTGGCGTGTCGGGCGTGAAATCGAACGAGGATGCGCAGATCGCCAAGGCCGGCATCGCCGCATTGACCGCGGCCTGAGCTGTCATCCCGCTGTCATCCGGAAGGCGCCTGCGGGCGCCTTTTTTTATTTCGCCACGGCAGCAAAACACGCGTGCGTGCGCCGGTTTCGCGCACTTTTGGGCAAAATCAGGGTCACTTTTCTCAAAATGCTGCATTGCCGAATAAGGGCGATTCGCGCTATAATTTGGAAGTTTAACCATTCACACATCAGCCGTAGCGCCTACACACCATCCCTCATTCAACTTGATGTCCATCTCCCGGCAGGCAGCAACCGCCCGGGCAATTTGGATGTCGGTCTGACGTGGCGCAGCTACGGTAACTTTATTGGGAGTTACCCTTGCCGCCATTTTTTTCTGGCCCAGCCGTCCCGGCCATCCTGGCCCTTGCAGACGGAACGATTTTCAAAGGCTATTCCATTGGCGCCGCCGGTCATACGACCGGTGAAGTGGTGTTCAACACCGCGATTACCGGCTACCAGGAAATCCTTACCGACCCCAGCTATTCGCGTCAGATCGTCACCCTGACGTACCCGCACATCGGCAACTACGGCGTCAACCCGGCCGACGTCGAGGCCTCCAAGGTCCACGCCGCCGGCCTGATCATCCGTGACCTGCCGCTGCTGGCATCGAATTTCCGTTCCACGCAATCGCTGTCGGACTACCTGAAGCAGGAAAACGTGGTGGCCATCGCCGGCATCGACACCCGCAAGCTGACCCGCATCCTGCGCGAGAAGGGCGCCCAGGCCGGCGCCATCCTGACCGGCGTCCAGGGCAAGGAGCCGCTGGAGGCCCAGGCGCTGGAGCTGGCCCGTTCCTTCCCTGGCCTGGCGGGCATGGACCTGGCCAAGGTCGTGTCGGTGAAGGAGCCCTACGTCTTCACCGAGACCGAGTGGAAGCTCGGCCAGGGCTTCGGCAAGCAGGACAATCCCCAATACCACGTGGTCGCCTTCGACTACGGCGTCAAGCGCAACATCCTGCGCATGCTGGCCGAGCGCGGCTGCAAGGTCACCGTGCTGCCGGCCGAAGCGACCGCCGCCGATGCGCTGGCGCTCAATCCTGACGGCATCTTCCTGGCCAACGGTCCGGGCGACCCGGAACCGTGCGACTACGCGATCAAGGCCAGTGCGGAACTGATCGAGAAGGGCATCCCGACCTTCGGCATCTGCCTGGGCCACCAGATCATGGCGCTGGCATCCGGCGCCAGGACCATGAAGATGAAGTTCGGCCACCACGGCGCCAACCACCCGGTGCAGGACCTCGATTCGAAGAAGGTCCTGATCACCTCGCAGAACCACGGTTTCGCCGTGGACCCGGAAACGCTGCCGGCCAACTGCCGCGTCACCCACGTGTCGCTGTTCGACGGTTCGCTGCAGGGCTTCGAGCGCACCGACAAACCCGCTTTCTGCTTCCAGGGCCACCCGGAAGCCTCGCCCGGCCCGACCGACGTCGCCTACCTGTTTGACCGCTTCATCAACATGATGCAAGCCGCGGAGAAGAAATAAACATGCCAAAACGTAGTGATATCAAAAGCATCCTGATCATCGGCGCGGGCCCGATCGTCATCGGCCAGGCGGTCGAATTCGATTACTCGGGCGCCCAGGCCTGCAAGGCCCTGCGCGAAGAAGGCTACAAGGTCATCCTGGTCAACTCGAACCCGGCGACCATCATGACCGACCCGGAAACGGCGGACGTCACCTACATCGAGCCGATCACCTGGAAGGTCGTCGAGCGCATCATCGACAAGGAGCGTCCGGACGCGATCCTGCCGACCATGGGCGGCCAGACCGCGCTGAACTGCGCGCTCGACCTGCACCATAACGGCGTGCTGGAAAAGTACAACGTCGAGCTGATCGGCGCGACTCCGGAAGCGATCGACAAGGCCGAGGACCGCGCCAAGTTCAAGGACGCGATGACCAAGATCGGCCTCGGTTCGGCGCGCTCGGGCATCGCCCACTCGATGGACGAGGCATGGGCCGTGCAGCGCGAGCTGGGCTTCCCGACCATCATCCGTCCGTCGTTCACCATGGGTGGCAGCGGCGGCGGCATCGCCTACAACGAGGAAGAGTTCGAACAGATCTGCAAGCGCGGCCTGGAAGCCTCGCCGACCAGCGAACTGCTGATCGAAGAGTCGCTCCTCGGCTGGAAAGAGTACGAGATGGAAGTCGTCCGCGACAAGAAGGACAACTGCATCATCATCTGCTCGATCGAAAACCTGGATCCGATGGGCGTCCACACCGGCGACTCGATCACCGTCGCGCCGGCGCAGACGCTGACCGACAAGGAATACCAGATCATGCGCAACGCGTCGATCAACGTGCTGCGCGAGATCGGCGTCGACACCGGCGGCTCGAACGTGCAGTTCGCGATCAACCCGAAGGACGGCCGCATGATCGTCATCGAGATGAACCCGCGCGTGTCGCGTTCCTCGGCGCTGGCATCGAAGGCCACCGGCTTCCCGATCGCCAAGGTCGCGGCCAAGCTGGCCGTGGGCTTCACGCTGGACGAACTGCGCAACGAGATCACCGGCGGCGCGACCCCGGCCTCGTTCGAGCCCTCGATCGACTACGTCGTCACCAAGATCCCGCGCTTCACCTTCGAGAAATTCCCGGCCGCCGATAAACACCTGACCACCCAGATGAAATCGGTGGGCGAGGTGATGGCCATGGGCCGCACCTTCCAGGAATCGTTCCAGAAGGCCCTGCGCGGCCTGGAAGTCGGCGTGGACGGCCTGAACGAGAAGACCCGCGACCGCGAGAAGATCGAAGAGGAACTCGGCGAGCCGGGCCCGGAGCGCATCTGGTACGTGGGTGACGCCTTCGCCCAGGGCTTCACCCTGGAAGAGGTGCACAACCTGACCAAGATCGACCCGTGGTTCCTGGTGCAGATCAAGGAGATCGTCGACATCGAGCTGTGGCTGGATCACCAGAAGCTGGACAGCCTGGACAAGCCGCTTCTCTACAAGCTGAAGCAGAAGGGCTTCTCGGACCGCCGCCTGGCCTTCCTGATGCAGACCACGCCGCAGGCCGTGCGCGAGCGCCGCCACGCGCTGGGCATCCGCCCGGTGTACAAGCGCGTCGACACCTGCGCCGCCGAGTTCTCGACCAACACGGCCTATATGTACTCGACCTACGACGAGGAGTGCGAGTCCAACCCGACCGACAAGAAGAAGATCATGGTGCTGGGCGGCGGACCGAACCGCATCGGCCAGGGCATCGAGTTCGACTACTGCTGCGTGCACGCGGCCCTCGCCATGCGCGACGACGGCTACGAGACCATCATGGTCAACTGCAATCCGGAGACCGTGTCGACCGACTACGACACCTCGGACCGCCTGTATTTCGAATCGCTGACCCTGGAAGACGTGCTGGAAATCGTCGACCTCGAGAAGCCGGAGGGCGTGATCGTGCAGTACGGCGGCCAGACCCCGCTGAAGCTGGCGCTCGACCTGGAGGCCAACGGCGTGCCGATCATCGGCACCTCGCCGGACATGATCGACGCGGCCGAAGACCGCGAGCGCTTCCAGCAGCTGCTGCAGAAGCTCGGCCTGCGCCAGCCGCCGAACCGCACCGCGCGCACCGAGGCCGACGCCCTGGCGCTGGCCGACGAAATCGGCTATCCGCTGGTGGTGCGTCCGTCCTACGTGCTGGGCGGCCGCGCGATGGAGATCGTCCACGAGCAGCGCGACCTGGAGCGCTATATGCGCGAAGCGGTCAAGGTCTCGCACGATTCGCCGGTGCTGCTGGACCGCTTCCTGAACGACGCGATCGAAGTCGACGTCGACTGCATCTCGGACGGCGAAGCCACCTTCATCGGCGGCGTCATGGAGCACATCGAACAGGCCGGCGTGCACTCGGGCGACTCGGCCTGCTCGCTGCCGCCGTACTCGCTGTCGCAAGAGACCATCGCCGAACTCAAGCACCAGACTTCGCTCATGGCCAAGGCCCTGAACGTGGTCGGCCTGATGAACGTGCAGTTCGCGATCCAGCAGTCGGAAGTCGACGGTAAAACCGTGGACACCGTGTTTGTGCTGGAAGTGAACCCGCGCGCTTCGCGTACCGTGCCGTTCGTGTCGAAGGCGACCGGCCTGCAGCTGGCAAAAATAGCGGCGCGCTGCATGGTCGGCCAGACCCTGGCCAGCCAGGGCATCACCAAGGAGGTGACGCCCCCGTTCTACAGCGTCAAGGAAGTCGTGTTCCCGTTCGTGAAGTTCCCGGGCGTCGACACGATCCTCGGACCGGAGATGAAGTCGACCGGCGAGGTGATGGGCGTGGGCGAGACCTTCGGCGAAGCTTTCGTCAAGTCGCAGCTGGCGGCCGGCATCATCCTGCCGACCAAGGGCACGGTGTTCCTGTCGGTGAAGGGCGCGGACAAGCCGCGCGCCGTCAGCGTGGCGCGCGAACTGGTGGCGCTGGGCTTCTCGCTGGTGGCCACCAAGGGCACTAGCGCCGTCATCGAAGCGGCCGGCATCCCGGTGCGCCAGGTGAACAAGGTGCTGGAAGGCCGTCCGCACGTGGTCGACATGATCAAGAACCGCGAGATCGTCATGGTGATCAACACCGTGGAAGAAAAGCGTTCGGCGATCAAGGATTCCGCCACCATCCGTACCTCGGCCCTGCAGTCGCGCGTGGTCACCTACACGACCATCGCCGGCGCGGAAGCCGCGATCGAGGGCATGCGCCACCTGGACGAGCTGCGCGTCTACGATTTACAAGGTCTCCATAAAACCTTAAACTAAGCGCAGTGTAAGAAACAAGCAGTACCAGGAACCACAGAGCTCGCGCGGCAAGCGTCGCGCGCCTCTGTGGTTTTCACTTGGTGCGTCCAATCACGAAACAACGTAGAGCGACATGAACACTACCGTACCACTGACCAAATACGGCGCCGAACTCCTGAAGGAAGAGCTGCACCAGCTCAAGACCAAGGAGCGCCGTAACGTGATCGACGCGATCGCCGAAGCGCGTTCGCACGGCGACCTGTCTGAAAACGCGGAATACGATGCCGCCAAGGAGCGCCAGGCCTTCGTCGAAGGCCGCATCGCGGAACTCGAGGGCAAGCTGAGCACCGCGCAGATCATCGACCCGGCCACGCTGGATGCGGAAGGCCGCGTCGTGTTCGCCTCGACCGTGGACCTGGAAGACCTGGAAAGCGGCCAGAAAGTCAGCTACCAGATCGTCGGCATCGACGAAGCCGACATCAAGCTGAACAAGGTCTCGGTGACCTCGCCGATCGCCCGCGCCCTGATCGGCAAGTACGCCGGCGACGTGGTCGAAGTGCAGGCCCCGTCGGGTCCGCGCGAATACGAGATCCTCGAAGTCCGCTACGTCTGATGGACCAGGCCCTCCCGCGCCCGTCGTCCCGCCTGGCTGCCGCCCGGCTGCTGGTGGCGGTACTGTGGGCGGGAACCCTGTGGGCGCTCGGCTATATCGCGGCGCCGGCGGTGTTCGCCGCGGTGCCCAGCACGGTGGCGGGCGACGTCGTCGCCCAACTGCTGGCGCGCCTGGGCTGGGTGTCGATCGCCTGCGCGGCCCTGATGCTGGCGCTGGTGCGCCTGTCGCCGGATCTCGACGCCGGGCGCCGGCGTTCCCTGAACCTGCTGGTGCTGGCGATGCTGGCCTGCGCGCTGGCGATGTGGGCCGGGCTGCAGCCGGCGATGGCGCAGATGCGCGAGCTGGCCGGGCCGGCCGGGGTGAGGGCGTCGCCGTACTGGACGCAGTTCGCCGTCATGCATGGGGTGTCGCAGCTGTTTCACGTGATCGAGAGCGTGCTGGCGGCGGTTCTCGTGCTCAAGAGCCGCTAGCTTCCATTTGCACCACTACAATGTGATCCGTCGCTCTGGCGAAGGCCGGAGCCTGATTTTCCCTGAAAGCCGACGTCGTACCCTTTGGCCTCGTAGGCGCAATGAAGGGATGACGTTGTCCGGCGGAATTGGGCCATGGCCTGCGCCGGGACGACGGTTCGACGTAAGGTGGCGAGATCGAAGTCAGGTTTTGACCACGAAAAAAAACCGGGTTGCCCCGGTTTGCCTGCACGGCCCGAATCACTTGTTCAGTGCATTCTTCTTGGTACTGGTTTGGCGCGGCTTGGCGCGCTTGATGTTGCCACCCGCGGTGACGCGTTCGTTCCCTTTCAGCATGACCTTGGTGACGCTCGGCTTCTTGGTGCCGCTGGCGCTGGCCTTGACGATGGTGACTTCGCGCATGCCCTTGCCGGCCTTGCTGCTGCGTTCCTTGACGGCTTCCTTTTTCGGACGGTAGAGCACCAGCAGCTTGCCGATGTGCTGGACCGGCGCTGCATCGAGCTCGGCGCAGATCTGTTCGTACATGGCGATGCGGGCTTCGCGGTCGTCGCCGAACACGCGTACCTTGATCAGGCCGTGGGCGTCGAGGCTGGAAGCGATTTCCTTCATGACCGATTCGGTCAGGCCCGATTCGCCGATCATGACGACCGGATTGAGTCCGTGGGCTTCGGCGCGCAGTGCGCTGCGCTCGGCCGGAGTGAGTTTAAGCATAATAATTTTTTGGATGTACCTTTAAAAGCAGTATTCTACGCGAATGGCCAAGAACAAATTAAACAAAAACTGGTTGCACGACCATATTAACGACCCCTACGTCAAACTGGCCCAGAAAGAGGGCTTCCGTGCCCGCGCGGCCTACAAGCTCAAGGAAATCGACGAAAGCGAAAAGCTGATCAAGCCCGGCCAGGTCATTGTCGACCTCGGCTGCACGCCGGGCAGCTGGGCCCAGTATACGCGTCGCAAGCTGGCCGGCGCCGACGGCGGCGGCATCCATGGCACCATCATCGGGCTCGACATGCTGCCGATGGAACCGATCGCCGACGTCCAGACCATCCTGGGCGATTTCCGCGAAGAAGAAGTGCTCGGCCAGCTCGACGCCTTGCTGCAGGGACGCAAGGCCGACCTGGTCCTGTCGGACATGGCGCCGAACCTGTCGGGCATTCCGACCGCGGATGCGGCGCGGATGGAACACCTGATCGACTTGGCAATTGAGTTTTCTCAACTTCACATGAAACCGGGCGGCGCACTGCTGGTGAAGTGCTTCAAAGATATGGGCTTTACTCAGATACTGGAAAAATTCCGCGATGAATTCAAAACCGTCAAGCAGGTCAAACCCAAGGCGAGCCGGGACAAATCGTCGGAAATTTTCCTGCTCGGGCGTGGTCTGAAGAATCCGGTGGCCTGAATTCGTGGTTTTGCTGAAGTTTGGCCTTGATATTCGGCGCGGCAACCGCACATCAGCCGCGTGAGGCTGCCTGCGCAAACGCTTGCGTGGCATGCCTGGCATGAAAAAATGGCATTTAATCACTATTGCTTACGTTGCGTGGCAGCGTCGGCTTATTGCGGTTAAAATCGTCATACTGAAATCGGTAGAGATGCGATCGCATCGGAGGAGTTTTCGTGAATAATATGTTTTCCAAATCCGCCATCTGGGTGGTCGTTGCGCTGCTGTTGTTCATGCTGTTCAAGCAGTTCGACAACCATAGCGTCGCCGGCGGCAGCAAGACCATCGCTTATTCCGAGCTGCTCGATGAAGTGAAAGCGCGTCGCATCAAGGACGTCGTCATCGAAGGCCAGAACATCACGGCGGTCAAGACCGACGACACCAAGGTGCGCGCCACCGCGACCATCCTCGACCGCGGCCTGATCGGCGACCTGCGCGAGAACGGCGTGCGCTTCGACGTGAAGCCGCCCGAAGAGCCGGGCTTCCTGCAGCAGGTCTTCATCTCCTGGTTCCCGATGCTGCTCCTGATCGGCGTGTGGGTGTTCTTCATGCGCCAGATGCAGGGCGGCGGCAAGGGCGGCGCGTTCTCCTTCGGCAAGTCGAAGGCGCGCATGCTCGATGAAACCAACAACACCGTCACCTTCGCCGACGTCGCCGGCTGCGATGAAGCGAAGGAAGAAGTCTCGGAAATCGTCGACTTCCTGAAAGACCCGACCAAGTTCCAGAAGCTGGGCGGCCGTATCCCGCGCGGCGTGCTGATGGTCGGTCCTCCGGGTACCGGTAAAACCCTGCTGGCCCGCGCCATCGCCGGCGAGGCGAAAGTGCCGTTCTTCTCGATCTCGGGTTCCGACTTCGTCGAGATGTTCGTCGGCGTCGGTGCGAGCCGTGTCCGCGACATGTTCGAGAACGCCAAGAAGCACTCGCCCTGCATCATCTTCATCGACGAGATCGACGCCGTCGGCCGTCACCGCGGCGCCGGCATGGGCGGCGGCAACGACGAACGCGAACAGACGCTGAACCAGCTGCTGGTCGAGATGGACGGCTTCGAAGCCTCCTCGGGCGTGATCGTCATCGCCGCGACCAACCGCGCCGACGTGCTCGACAAGGCGCTGCTGCGTCCGGGCCGTTTCGACCGCCAGGTGATGGTGGGCCTGCCGGACATCCGCGGCCGCGAGCAGATCCTGAACGTGCACATGCGCAAGGTGCCGATCGGTACCGACGTCAAGGCCGACATCCTGGCGCGCGGCACCCCGGGCTTCTCGGGCGCCGATCTCGCCAACCTGGTCAACGAGGCAGCGCTGTTCGCGGCGCGCCGCAGCAAGCGCCTGGTCGAGATGATCGACTTCGAAGACGCCAAGGACAAGATCTACATGGGTCCGGAGCGCAAGTCGATGGTCATGCGCGAGGAAGAACGCCGCAACACGGCCTACCACGAGTCGGGCCACGCGGTGGTCGCCAAGCTGCTGCCGAAGGCGGATCCGGTGCACAAGGTCACGATCATGCCGCGTGGCTATGCCCTCGGCCTGACCTGGCAGTTGCCCGAGCACGACAACCTGTCGGGCTACAAGGACAAGATGCTGGAAGAGATCTCGATCCTGTTCGGCGGCCGCATCGCCGAAGAGATCTTCGTCGGCCAGATGTCGACCGGCGCCTCGAACGACTTCGCCCGCGCGACCAAGCTGGCCCGTTCGATGGTGACCCGCTTCGGCATGTCCGAGAGCATGGGCGTGATGGTCTACGAGGACAGCGAGAACGAAGGCTTCTTCGGCGGCGCCACCAAGACCATCTCGGAAGCGACGCAGCAGAAGGTCGACGCCGAGATCCGCAACATCCTCGACACGCAATACGCCCTGGCGCGCCGCCTGCTCGAAGAAAACCGCGACAAGGTCGAAATGATGACCAAGGCGCTGCTCGACTGGGAAACCATCGATGCCGAGCAGATCAACGACATCATGGCCGGCCGCGAGCCGCGCCAGCCGAAGACCGGCCTGCTGACCAAGCGCACGCCGCCGGGCGACAGCGGTGGCGGCGTGGCTCCGAACGCCACGGCGCCTGCCTGATCGCCCGCATCACCAAGCAAAAGGCATCCTCCGGATGCCTTTTGTGCGTTAACGACATCACGTTTTCCCTATGCCCAAGAATTTGCAATGCGGCCAGTACAGCCTCGCGCTGGACGGCCCGTCCTCCACCCATCCGGTCGTGATGGGCATCCTCAACGTCACGCCCGATTCCTTCTCCGACGGCGGCCGCTACCAGGGCCTGGAATTCGCCCTGTCGCACGCCGAGGCGATGATCCGCGACGGCGCCACCATGATCGACATCGGCGGCGAATCGACCCGTCCCGGCTCGCCCAGCGTGCCTGTGGCCGAGGAACTGGCGCGCGTGATGCCGGCGCTGTACGCGCTGCGCACGCTCGACGTTGCCCTATCCGTCGACACCTGCAAGCCCGAGGTGATGCGCGAGGCCATCATCGCCGGCGCCGACATGATCAACGACATCAACGGCTTCCACGCGCCGGGCGCCATCGAGGCGGTACGCGACAGCGATTGCGGCCTGTGCCTGATGCACATGCAGGCCACGCCGCAGACCATGCAGCAGGCGCCGCGGTACGTCGACGTGGTGCAGGAGGTGATCGACTTCCTCGCCGCGCGCGTCGAGTCCATGGTGGGCGAGGGGATCGCGCGCGAACGTATCTGCATCGATCCGGGCTTCGGCTTCGGCAAGACGGTCGAGCACAATTACGCGCTGCTGCGCAACCTGGCGCGCATCCGCGACGAAGTGGGCCTGCCGGTGCTGGCCGGGCTGTCGCGCAAATCCATGATCGGCGCCATCGTCAATCGCCCGGTCGAGCAGCGCGTCGCCGGCAGCGTGGCCGGGGCATTGGCTGCGGTAGCGCATGGCGCTAGAATTGTGCGTGTGCATGATGTAGCAGACACGGTCGATGCCCTGAAGGTATGGCATGCGGCTAACTACGCTAACAACAATTAATCACGGAAAGAGAACAAGAATGGCACGCAAATATTTCGGTACGGATGGTGTCCGCGGCCTGGTAGGTGAAGCACCGATCACGCCCGACTTCGTCATGCGCCTCGGCTACGCGGCCGGCACGGTGCTGGCGCGCGGCGGCAAATCCAGCAGCGGCCGCCCGGTCGTCCTGATCGGCAAGGACACCCGCATCTCGGGCTATATGCTCGAAGCCGCACTGGAAGCCGGCTTCTCGGCCGCGGGTGTCGACGTGATGCTGGCCGGCCCGATGCCGACCCCGGCGATCGCCTACCTGACCCGTGCGTTGCGCCTGCAGGCCGGCGTCGTGATTTCCGCCTCGCACAATCCCTTCCAGGACAACGGCATCAAGTTCTTCTCGGAACATGGTACCAAGCTGCCCGATGCGGTCGAAGAGGAAATCGAAGACGCCATCGACCAGCCCATGGGCTGCGTACCTTCCGACAAGCTGGGCCGCGCGACCCGCCTGCGCGACGCCCAGGGCCGCTACATCGAATTCTGCAAGAGCACCTTCCCGAACGAACTCGACCTGCGCGGCCTGAAGATCGTCGTCGACAGCGCCCACGGCGCCGCCTACAACATCGCCCCGCACGTGTTCCACGAACTTGGGGCCGAGGTGGTCTCGATCGGCGCCCAGCCGGACGGCTTCAACATCAACGCCGGCGTCGGCGCGACCGCGCCCAAGGCGCTGTCGGAAGCGGTGGTGGCCAACAAGGCCGACCTCGGCATCGCGCTGGACGGCGACGCCGACCGCCTGATCATGGTCGACGCCAGCGGCCGCGTCTACAACGGTGACGAGCTGCTCTACCTGATGGTGCGCGACCGCCTCTCGACCGGCCCGGTGGCCGGCGCCGTCGGCACACTGATGACGAATATGGCGCTCGAGGTGGCGTTCAAGGAAATGGGCGTCGGCTTCGCGCGCGCCAAGGTCGGCGACCGCTACGTGCTGGAAGTCATGCAGGAGCGCGGCTGGCTGTTCGGCGGCGAGAGCTCGGGGCACCTGCTGGCGCTGGACAAGCACACCACCGGCGACGGCATCGTCTCGGCCCTGCAGGTGCTGTCGGCCCTCAAGCGCAGCAACAAGTCGCTGGCAGACTGCTGCGCCGAGCTGAAGCTGTTCCCGCAGACCCTGATCAACAAACGGGTCACCCCGGGCTTCGACTGGACCACGGACAAGGCCATGGTGGCCGAGAAGGAAGCGGTCGAGCGCGAACTGGGCGGCAACGGCCGCGTGCTGATCCGCGCATCCGGTACCGAGCCCTTGATCCGCGTCATGGTGGAAGCAAAGGAAGCGGAGCTGGCCGAAAGCATGGCGCGCCGCATCGCCGACAAGCTGGCGGCCTGAGGTCTCGCGCCCGGCGCGGGCCGTCCCGATTTGACGCGCCATCGCCGGGAGAGTATCATCGGCCAGACATCGGAGTGTAGCGCAGCCCGGTAGCGCACCTGGTTTGGGACCAGGGGGTCCAAGGTTCGAATCCTTGTACTCCGACCAAGGCTTCCTCCGCGGGCTGTCGATCGACAGCCCGTTTCATTTCTGCGGCGCTCGCACGCGACTTCGTGTGCATGAAGGCGCCGTTCTCATCTGCCCATAGCTCAGTTGGATAGAGCATCAGCCTTCTAAGCTGAGGGTCGCTGGTTCGAACCCAGCTGGGCAGGCCATTCTCCGCGATCTCCTCGTCCCGCCGCGTGGCCGGCGCTTCGCGATTCGCGTCCCGTACAGTAATATCACGGTCCCGGACCGTGGCACGTGGCACGGTCGCCATTCCCGAGGTATTCGCATCCATGCTTTTCCTGACTGTCCCCTACGCCGAAAAGGACGAAGCCAAGGCGCTCGGCGCCCGCTGGAATCCGACCAGGCGCCGCTGGTATGTGCCGGACGGCGTCGCCACCGCCGCCTTCGCCAAATGGGCCGGGCAGGGCGCCGATGCGCCTGCCGCCGGCAGCGGCGCCGGGACGGGCGGACGGGTCGACAGCTACCAAGGCAAGACCGTGGTGGGCGCGAACTACATCGCCCTGGACCACGACTGCAATCCCTTCGAACCCTGCGCGCAGTGCACGGCGGCCCTCGCCGGCACCGAATGGGAAAAGGCACGCCGGCAACTCGCCGGCCTGGTCAAGCGCTAGGCCCGCTCCACGGGGCAAGCGAACGCCGGCTTCGCCGCTGTCGTGTTAACGTTCCGGCATCGCGCGCCATCCCCGGCGCGCCCGGCCCGGAGAGTTTCCATGCGTTTCGCACGATTGCTACAAACCTGTCTACTGTTCGCCGCGCTGTGCGGCGCCGGCGGCCTTGCCCATGCCGACGCCACCACCGGCACCCCGGCACAGGGCGAGACCTTCACCCTTCAGCTCGCCTCGCCGGGGGAGGGCGCGGTCCAGGACGCGAACACGGGCACGGTGCAGTTCATCGGCACGGCGACCGTGATCATTCGCTACCAGGGCTTCACGATCCTGACCGACCCGAATTTCCTGCACAAGGGTGGCCACGTGCACCTGGGTTACGGGCTGACCTCCGAACGCAAGACCAATCCGGCGATCCGTTTCGAAGACCTGCCGCCGATCGACCTGGTTGTGCTGTCGCACTTCCACGACGACCATTTCGACAAGCTGGTCCAGGAAAAGCTCAACCGCGCGACGCCGATCGTCACGCCGAAGGAGGCGAGCGAGCGGCTCAAGCGCCTCGGCTTCACCCGCACCATCGGCCTGAGCACCTGGGACCGGCTCGACGTCAGCAAGGGCAGCGCGCGCCTGCGCGTGACCGCCGCGCCAGGCCGCCACGGACCCGCCGGGGTCGCCGTGCTGCTGCCGAAGACCATGGGCTCGGTGCTCGACTTCGGCAATCCGGAAGCGCCCGACTACCGCATGTACATCAGCGGTGACACCCTGGTATACGACGACATCCGCGCGGTCCCGCAGCGCTTCCCGAACATCGACCTGGCCCTGCTGCACCTGGGCGGCACCCGCATCCTGGGCGTGCTGAAGGTGACGATGGACGGCAAGGACGGGGTACGCATGATGCAGATCGTGCGTCCCAAGAAGACGGTGCCGATCCACTACAACGACTACGACGTGTTCAAGTCGCCGCTCGAGGACTTCGCACGCGAAGTGAAGGCGGCGGGACTGGAGCGGGACGTGGTCTACCTCGCCCATGGCGAGACGTATTCGTTCACGCGGGTACAACGCTAGCGGGCGGACCGGCGGTCCGGCCGCCGTTCGCTCAATCGTGCGCGCCTCGCCATACTGCTGAGTAAACGCTAAGATGCCAGCCTGACAATATCCGCTTCCGGCCACGGCATGCATCGAGCGCAAGAACGCAGTCCTCACGTCTCACCGGTCCAGCGCGACCGGCGACTCGCTGCCGGCATTGCCGTCTCGGTACTGCTGCACGGCCTGCTGTTGTCGCTGCAGTTCGGGGTGCCCGGTTTCGACGCCGGTTCGGGCGGGCCGATCCGGGTCACCCTGGCCCCGGCGCAGGCCTTGCCGTCGCCCGAGCCCCTTCCCGTACCCGTCCCGCCGCCAGTCCTGCCGCCGCCCCCGCCGACGCCATTGCCCAAAGCCCCGCCTGCGCCGGTTCATGGCATGCGCCTGCTCGATCCGTTGCCG
>DAMCRY010000050.1:0-15052 GCA_032115075.1 Massilia sp. | reverse complement strand
CCTTGCCGCGCTGCTCGCCTGCGCGCTGCTCGCCGGCGGCGCGCATGCGGCCGCCGCGCGCGACAAGAAGAAGGACAAGGACGGCAGCGTGCACCACTTCGCCGTGGTCGGCCACCGCGCCGCGGCCGAGGGCGAGGACGCGCTCAAGTCCGTGCTCGACGAGGCGAAGGACGAGGAGCTGGCCTTCCTGGTCGTCACCGGCATCAAGGCCGCCGGCGAGGCCTGCGGCGACCGCCTCTACCAGAAGCGGCGCGACCTGCTGGAGAAGGCACGACGTCCCGTGATCCTCTCGCTGTCCGGGAACGACTGGACCGGCTGCCGCAACTCGGCTGGGCGCACCAGCGCCATCGAGCGTCTGAACCGCCTGCGCGAACTGTTCTACGGCGAGCCGGAATCGCTCGGCAAGGCGAAGCTGGCCGTCACGCGCCTGTCGAGCAGCCCGCGCTTTCGCAGCTATGCCGAGAACGCCCACTGGCAGGTCGGCAAGGTGCTGTACGCCACCATCAACCTGCCGGCCCCGAACAACCATTACCTGGCTGCGGCCGGGCGCAACAGCGAATACGAGGACCGGGCGGTGGCCAACCGCTTCTGGCTGAACCGCCTGTTCGCAATCGCCAGGCAGGACAAGGTGGATGCCGTGGTGCTGTTTGCTGAAGGGAATATGCAGCCGCTGCTGCAACCCGCCAACGGCCTGCGCGCCCTCCTGCAGCGCGCCCCGGCCGGCTACGACGGCTTCGCCGACACGCGCCGCCAAGTGCAGATGCGGGCGGCCAAGTTCCAGGGACAGGTGCTGGTGGTGGACAGCGCGGGACTGCCGAAGGGTGCGAAGCCGGCGATCGAGTGGCGCGGCAACATCGGGCACCTGTCGGTCGGGGCGCACGCGGTGGAAGTGAGCGTGGCGGGGAACGGGAAGAACGTGTTCAGCCTGGGGGAAGTGTTGCGCTGAACCTGGCCGTCCCGGTGGTGGACGCAAGACAAAAGGGGGAGCCATGCCGCCGGCATCGCTCCCCCTTCGTTTTCCGGGCAAGGCTGCGCCCCGCGGGGCGCGATCGCCTCAGTTCAGCGGCTGGCTGCGGAAGTGGTCGCCCTCGTCGCTGTCGTCCATCTCATGGTGGTGGCCATGCTCGCCATGCACGTGGCCATGGGCGATCTCTTCGTCCGACGCCGCGCGCACGTCCACCACGGACAGCTCGAAGCGCAGGGCCATGCCGGCCAGCGGGTGGTTGCCGTCCAGGACGACCTTGTCATCGGCGATGTCGGTGACGGTGAAGATGGTCGGCTCTTCGTCGACGCCTTCCGCCACGCCTTCGAACTGCATGCCGACTTCGAGCGGCTCCGGCAGGCGCTTGCGGTCCTCGACCTTCACCAGCGCCGGGTCGTAGTCGCCGAAGGCGTCTTCCGGTTCGACCTGGATCGTCGACGAATAGCCCTTTTCCTTGCCATCGAGCTCTTCTTCGATCTTCGGCAGGGTGTTTTCGTAGCCGCCGTGCAGGTACACCATCGGCTGGGAGCCCTCCTCGATCAGGTTGTTCTGGGCGTCCGACAGCTTGTAGTTGACCGTCACGACCGTATTCTTGGCAATCTTCATCGCAGATCCTTTCGTAGTAAGCCCCGGATTATACCCTCACCCGGCCATGGCACTTGTCAGGCTGGCGCATTTGCGTTGATATAATGGCGCATGAAAAAATTACAGCTCCTCGGGAATATTACTCCCGCCCAGTTCCTGCGCGATTACTGGCACAAGAAACCGCTGCTGATCCGCGGCGCCATCCCGGGCTTCAAGCCTCTGTTGAAATTCGAAAAGCTGGCCGAGCTCGCCAAGCTGAACCACGTCGAGTCGCGCCTGGTCACCCTGCGCGACGGCCAGTGGGACATGCAGCACGGCCCGCTCGCCGAACTGCCGGCGCGCAGCGAGCGCGGGTGGACCATGCTGGTCCAGGGCGTCAACCTGCTCGACGAGCGCGCCGACGAACTGCTGCGCCAGTTCCGCTTCCTGCCCGACGCGCGCCTGGACGACCTGATGGTCAGCTTCGCCACCGACGGCGGCGGCGTCGGTCCCCACTTCGATTCCTACGACGTGTTCCTGCTGCAGGCCCAGGGCAAGCGCCGCTGGCGCATCGGCGCCCAGCAGGACCTGGCCGTGGTCGAAGGCCTGCCGCTCAAGATCCTCGCCAACTTCGAGCCGGAAGAGGAATTCGTGCTCGAGCCCGGCGACATGCTCTACCTGCCGCCCCACTACGCCCACGACGGCGTGGCCGAAGGCGACTGCATGACCTATTCGATCGGCTTCCGCTCGCCTTCCTTCCAGGAACTCGGCGAAGCCTTCCTGCAGTTCATGGCCGACTCGATCGACCTGCCCGGCCGCTACGCCGATCCGGAACTGCAGCCGGCGAAGAACCCGGCCGAGATCCCGCGCGAGATGCTCTCCACCATCACGGAAGAGCTCAACAAGGTGCGCTGGGACGAAGAGGATGTGGCGATCTTCCTGGGCGAATACCTGTCCGAGCCGAAGCACAACGTCTTCTTCACCGGGCCTGCCAAGCCGCTGACCGTGGGCCGGTTCATGGAAACGGCCGGCAAGCGCGGCCTGAAGCTGTCGAGCAAGACCCTGATGCTCTACCGCGGCAAGAACGTCTTTATCAACGGCGAATCGTTCGCGGTCGGCCGCGCCGACAAGGCAGTGCTGGACGTGCTGGCCAACGAACGCCGCCTGGACGGCGCGGCGCTGGCGAATGCGACCGACGACGTACTGGAAGCGCTGTACACCTGGTACCAAGACGGCTGGGTGGAACTGGGCTGATCCGGCAAGAGGAGCCTCCATGCAGGATACGGGAAAGCCGGCGACGGCGCGTTTCGACACCCGCGCCGGATTCGAGGCGCAGTTCCGCGCCTGCCTGGACGCCGCCCAGGTCCGGCTCGACCTGTTCGACCCCGATTTCGCCGTCTTCCCGCTGGGCTCGCGCGACACCGACGCCGCGCTGCGCACCTTCCTGGGGCGCGGCGGGATGCTGCGCCTGGCGATGCACAGCCCGGGCCATATCGAGCGCCACTACCCGCGCCTGTTGCGCCTGTTGCGCGATCATGGCCACGCCATCGAATGCCGCGCGACGCCCAAGGCGCTGCACGACCTGACCGACTCCTTCTGCATCGTCGACAACCGGCATGTACTCCGGCGCTTCCACTGCGACCATCTGCGCGGCGAAATGGCCTTCGACACGCCCGACAGTCTCGATATTCCCCGCCATCGCTTCGAGGCGATCTGGGCCGAATCGCGCCCGACGTTGCAGCCGTCAATCGCAGGGCTGTGATTGTCAACCGATCCAGTTTGCGCAACGTTAACTGCTCAGTTACACGTGATTTGCTGCAGTTGCATCTTGTAACAAGATAAAGCTTGTTAGAGCACAAATTACTTTCGCCGGAGCATGAGTTTCCTGTTGCGATTCAGTAAATTTGGCTATAATATCAGGTCAGGAGATTCCGTTGCCGAAGAGGCAGTTTTGCTTCCTTTGAAAGTGCGAGAATTCCTCTGAGCAATAATTACCGGTAATTATTATTCAAACAAGCAGTACCACCTTTTGAGATATTAAGGAAAATCATGAAAAAATCCCTGCTGATCGTTTCCCTGATGGCTGTTGCTCTGGCTGCTTGCAGCAAGAAAGAAGAAGCTGCTCCGGCCGCTCCGGCTGCTGTTGAAGCACCTGCTGCTACCGACGCTGCTGCTACCCCGGCCGCTACCGACGCTGCTGCTACCACCGCTCCGGCTGACGCTGCTGCTGCCGCTTCGGAAGCTGCTTCGACCGCTGCTGACGCTGCTGCTGCTGCTTCGACCGCTGCTTCGCAAGCTGCTGACGCTGCTGCTACCAAGTAATCAGCGCGATCTGATTCGAAAGACCGGCCTGCGGGCCGGTTTTTTTTCGCCCGTACTGCTTGCGACAAGGCATAAAAAAACCGGCCTCGAGGCCGGTTTTTTACGACAAGCGCAAACGCTTACTTGAGCTCGTCCGTCAGCAGGCGCAGGATCTTGGCGCCGGTCTCGCCGGTTTCCGACTTGCCGTCGTTGGTCTGCACCGTCACTTCGCTGGCGGCAGCGCCCTGCTCGGCCTTCACGATCACGCGGTAGCGCTGGGCTTCCTTGGCTTTTTCTTCCGATGCGCCGAAGGTGAACAGGCGCTTGAAGAAGCCTTCCTTGTTGGCCGCGTCCGGATCGACGTAGCGCACGAAGTAGATGCCCTGCACGCGGTCGCGGTCTTCCACGGTGAAGCCGACGCGGTCCAGCGCCAGGCCGACGCGGCGCCATGCGCGGTCGAAGCCTTCGTCCAGCTGGACGGTATTGCCCACCAGCTTGGCGTGCTGGGTGGCGATTGGGGCGTTGGCGACCATGGTCTCGGCCTGCTTGGTTTCCTTGACGCCGGTCAGCTGCGCCACCAGGCGACCCAGGAATTGCGACTCCAGGCCCGGGTCGTTCGGACGCACGGTCCAGATCGTGGTTTCCTTCTGCGCGCCCTGCAGCACTTCCTCGGCGCCGCGGTGGCTGATGAAGACCTCGGTCGAGCCGTCCGGCAGGCGCTCCAGGCGGGTACGGAACTTGTCACGCTCGCCGGTGGAGTAGGCGCGGTCGAACACCTTGCCGATCGCGTTGCGGATGAAGTCCTGCGGGATCTTCGAACGATTCTCGACCCAGTTGGTTTCCATGGTGCCGGTCGTGAGCGACTCGGTCTCGATGGCGAAGCCCTGGTTTTCCCAGAACTGGCGCAGCTGCGGCCACAGCTGCTCGGGGGTCTGCTTGACCACCAGCCAGCGCTGGTCGCCGTTGCGCTGCACGCTGACGGCGTCGGTCGAGATCGGACCGACCGGGCCGACCATGCCGCCGCCGGCCACGGGGCCTGCCTGCTGGGCGCCCATCTGCTGCTGGAAGCCCGAGGCGGTGGCGACACCCTTGCCGTCCGGGACGGCGTAGCGGTTGTCGCGCTGCAGCGCGGTCAGGTCCGGCGGGACTTCGAGCGCCGCCGCCTTCTTGGCGCCGCGGTAGTCGACCTTGTCCGATTCGAAGATGGTGGTGCAGGCCGAGACGCTCAGCGCGATCGCGGTGAGCGTCAGCACGCGCGCGGCGGCGGGAGTCGTGATAGTGCGTTTAGTCATGTCGTTCGATATCAGGTACTAAGGACCGGAACCCTTGCGGGTTCAGGCAGGAAGAAGGCCCGCCTGGGCCAGTGCGCCGCGCAGGGTAGCATGGAAGGACGACGACAGCGGGGCCAGCGGCAGGCGCAGGCCGGCCGGCATCTTGCCCATCTCGGCCAGCGCCCATTTCACCGGCACCGGGTTAGGCTCGACGAACAGCTTGGCATGCAGGTCGAGCACGCGGTTGTTGATCTCGACGGCGCGCGCCACGTCGCCGGCCATCGCGGCCACGCACAGCTCGTGCATCGCGCGCGGGGCCACGTTGGCGGTCACCGAGATGTTGCCGGCCGCGCCGCAGAACATCAGCGCCATCGCGGTCGGGTCGTCGCCCGAGTACACGCCGAACGATTTGTCGACCATGCGCAGCAGTTCGATGCCGCGGCCGATGTTGCCGGTGGCGTCCTTGATGCCGACGATGTTGTCGACCTGCGCCAGGCGCGCGACGGTCTCGTTGGCCATGTCGGCCACGGTACGGCCGGGCACGTTGTACAGGATCACCGGCAGGTCCACCGCCTCGGCGATGGCGCGGAAGTGGCGGTACATGCCTTCCTGGGTCGGCCGGTTGTAGTACGGCACCACCTGCAGGGTGGCGTCGGCGCCGACTTCCTTGGCGTGGCGGGTCAGTGCGATGGCTTCGGCGGTGGAGTTGCCGCCCGCGCCGGCGATCACCGGGATGCGGCCGGCGACGTGGTCCACCGCCAGCTTGATCAGTTCGCCGTGCTCTTCCGGCGAGACGGTGGCCGATTCGCCGGTGGTGCCGACGATGACGATGCCGTCGGTACCCTCGGCGATGTGCCAGTCGATCAGCTTGCGCAGGGAGTCGCGGTCAAGACTGCCGTCCTCGAACATCGGGGTGACGATTGCTACGATGCTGCCCTTAATCATATGCGTGACGCTGCCAGTAAGTTAAGAAAATACATAAAACGCTGATTGTAGCGGATCACCCGCCTCTATGGTTCATTCCCGGCCAGATTATGGTCGAGCTTCGCTTCGGTTTTGACGAAGGCCGGTCCGGCCGCACACAGGCGCTGAACCTGCGCCGGATGCGGCGCATCGACGTGGCCGTCCTCGTAGGCCAGCACCTGCAACCCGCCCTCGCTCGCCAGGCCCAGCAGCTCGCCGGGCGCCAGCAGGAACGCCGGGTTCGACGGCTTTCCATAGGCCTGGTTCCCCTGGGCGAAGGTTTCGTAGACCAGGATCCCGTCCGGCGCCAGGCTGCGCGCCAGCTGCGGGAACAGCGGGCGGTGCAGGTAGTTGGTGACGACGATCAGGGAAAAACGGCCCGGGCCGAAGGGCCAGGCGGCGCCCTCTTCCTCGAGATCGTGTTGCAAGGTCTGCACATTCGGGGCCGCGAGCGGCGCCAGCAGCTCGGCATTGCGGTCCAGCGCCAGCACCCGCATGCCGCGCGCGGCCAGGTAGCGCGTATGGCGGCCGCTGCCGCAGGCCAGGTCGAGCGCTTCGCCGCCTTTCGCCAGCGGCGCGAAGCGCGCCACCCAGCGGGAGACAGGCAGGTTCATCATGTTGACGTGCATACCGCTCACCCGAACAGGAACTGCAGCGGCAGCAGCAGCACTTGCAGGAACTGCAGCGCGAAGCTCTGCAGGCCGATGATCCAGAAGTCGAGCATGCGCAGGAACACCAGCGCCAGCACGATGATGAAGCCATAGCGTTCGAGCTGCGAGAAGCGATAGGCCAGTTTTCGCGGCAGCGCGCTGTTCAGGATCCGGCCGCCGTCGAGGGGCAGGATCGGGATCAGGTTGAAGGCGAACATCAGCAGGTTGACCTTCACACCGGCGACCGCCACCTCGTGCAGGAAGTCGCCGCGCCCCGAGTGGTTGACGAGCAGCTGCCACATGATCAGCCAGCCGAACGCCATCACCAGGTTCGCCGCCGGCCCCGCGAAGGCCACCAGGGCCGAGTGCAGGCGCGGATTGCGCAGCGCGTTGAAGTCGACCGGCACCGGCTTGGCGTAACCGAAGGTGAAGGCGCCCTGGGTGCCGAAATACAGCAGCAGGGGCATGGCGACGGTGCCGAAGGGATCGATGTGCTTGAAGGGGTCGAGCGTCATGCGTCCGGCGACGAAGGCGGTGGCATCGCCGTATCGTTTCGCCGCGAAGGCATGGGCCGCTTCGTGCAGGGTGATCGCGAAGATCAGGGGTATAGCATAGACCGTGACGGCCCGAATCATTTCATCCATGATGGGATTTTAACAGAGGCAACTAGCCGGAGCGGCCGCACCGCCCGGCAGTGGGAAGAAACGCAAGGGGAAGGAAGAAGTTCGCTCAGAGCCCGAACACGGCCGGGTCGCCCCTGCCCTCGCGCACCAGTTCCGGGGTGGGGCCGGTCAGGTCCACCACGGTGGTCGCCTCCAGCGTGCCGGCCCCGCCGTCGATGACGAGCTCGATCTGCTTGCCGAGGCGCTCCAGCACCTCGTCCGGGTCGGACAGCATGTGGTCGTCGCCCGGCAGTTGCAGGGTGGTGCCGATCAGCGGCTCGCCCAGCTCCTCGATCAGGCCGAGCAGGATGGCGTTTTCCGGCACCCGCACGCCGATGGTCTTGCGCGACGGATGCGACAGGCGCCGCGGCACTTCGCGCGTCGCTTCCAGGATCACCGTGTACGGCCCCGGCATGGCGGCCTTCAGCAGGCGGTATTGGGTATTGTCGACGCGCGCGAAGTGGGCGATCTCGGACAGGTCGCGCACCAGCAGGGTCAGGTGGTGCTTGTCGTCGACGCCGCGGATGCGGCGCAGCTTCTCGACCGCGGCCTTGTCGTCGAGGCGGCACACCAGCGCATAGGCCGAGTCGGTCGGCGCAGCGACGATCCCGCCCCCGGCGATGATCTGGGCGGCCTGCTTCAGCAGGCGCTGCTGCGGGTTCTCGGGGTGGATCTGGAAATGCTGTGCCATCGGCTACCTTTCTATCTAGTCAGCGCAGGGCCTGCAGCGCAGGATGTTTAACGCAGCGCCTGCAGCGCCGCGATGCGCTGCTCCATCGGCGGGTGGGTGGAGAACAGCGCGCCCCAGCCGCCGCCGCTGCCGGAAATCCCGGACGCGGCCATCGACGAAGGCAGCGCGCCCGGCGCCAGGCCACCGAGGCGGGCCAGCGCGTGCTGCATCGGCACGGACGAACCCAGCAGCTTGGCGGAGCCGGCGTCGGCGCGGAATTCGCGCTGGCGCGAGAACCAGGCGACGATGATCGAGGCCAGGATGCCGAACAGGATCTCGCAGACGAACACGGTGATCATGTAGCCGATGCCGGGGCCGCGGTCCTCGCTGCGGAACAGGACCTTGTCGACGAAGAAGCCGACCACGCGCGCCAGGAACACGACGA
Organism: Massilia sp.; assembly: GCA_032115075.1. Taxonomy (GTDB): domain Bacteria; phylum Pseudomonadota; class Gammaproteobacteria; order Burkholderiales; family Burkholderiaceae_D; genus Telluria. The sequence continues at coordinate 6,544 of DAMCRY010000050.1, read as the reverse complement.
AGGTGTTCACCACGCCCTGGATCAGGGTCAGCGTGACCATGTCGCCGTTGGCGATGTGCGCCACCTCGTGGCCGAGCACGGCCTCGACCTCGTCCTGGTTCATGTTGGCCAGCAGGCCGGTGGACACGGCCACCAGCGCGGAATTCTTGAACGCGCCGGTCGCGAAGGCGTTCGGCTCGCCGTCGTAGACGGCCACTTCCGGCATGCCGATGCCGGCGCGCTCGGACAGGCGGCGCACGGTGCTCACCAGCCACTGCTCGGTACTGTTGCCCGGCTGTTCGATGACGCGCGCACCGGTCGACCACTTGGCCATCGGCTTGCTCATCAGCAGCGAGATGAAGGAGCCGGTGAAGCCGACCACCAGCGAGAACACGGCCAGGGCGCCGACGTTGATGCCTTCCCCCGTGACGGCGCGACCCACTCCGAGCAGGTTCAGCACGAGCGACACCACCAGCACGACGGCGAGGTTGGTGGCGAGGAACAGGACGATGCGTTTCATGGACGGGCCTCCCGGCAGCTTGACGATGTCAGGCTGCCAAGATAGGGCTGAGAAGTGGAAAATACAAGGGCTCGGCCGTGGACTTAAGCCCGGCTTCAGGCAGGGTGGCCGGCTTCGCCGACGCGCTTAAAACCAGTCGTGCCACACGGGCGTCAGCCCGGACGGCAGCGGCGGCAGCTCGGCAAACTCCACCCGCGCCTCGCCCGGCGCATGGAAATCGGTCCCGCGCGACGCGAGGAAGCCGTAGCGCCGCGCCGCTTCGGCATACACCGCGTACTGGTCCGGCGTGTGGCTGCCGGTGACGACTTCGATGGTGTTGCCGCCGAGCTGGCGGAATTCGTCGAACAGCGCGCCTTCGGCCGTCGCGCTGAACGGGTAGCGCCCCGGGTGGGCGATCACCGGGATGCCGCCGGCGCCGCGGATCCAGCCCACCGCCTGCTCGAGCGTGGCCCAGCGGTGCGGCACGTAGCCCGGCTTGCCTTCGGTGAGGTATTTGCGGAACACCTCGGCGGTCGAGGCGCACACGCCGATCTCGACCAGAAAGCGCGCGAAGTGGGTGCGCGACATCAGGTCCGGGTTGCCGACGTAGCGCAGCGCGCCTTCGTAGGCGCCGGGAATGCCGGCGCTTTCAAGCTGGGCGGAAATTTCCTTCGCACGGGCCTGGCGGCCGTTGCGGGTCGCGGCCAGGCCGGCGACCAGGACTGGATTGTCCTCGTCGATGTGCAGGCCGACGATGTGGACGGTCTCGTTGGCCCAGGTGACCGAGATCTCGACGCCGGCGACGAAGCGCATCCCGAGCTGCCCCGCGGCTTCGCGCGCGGCCTTGATGCCGCCCACTTCGTCGTGATCGGTGAGCGCCCAGACATCGACGCCGGCGTTGCGGGCGTAGGCCGCCACCGCGGCGGGCGCGAGCACGCCGTCGGAGACGGTGGAATGGCAGTGAAGATCGACTTTCATGGCACGGCAGTTTCAATGGCGATGGAGCGAAACATTGTACGCGCAATCGCCGCCCGGGCTGCGGCCAGCCGGGCAGGCCCGGGCTTTGCTGCTGTTACTGTTACTGCGCCTGCAGCATCGAGCGCACCGTGGCTTCCTTCGCCAGCACGTAGTCGTGGCCGGCGAGCACCAGGTTGGTGCTCGGCTGGATCACCTTGACGTTGATGAACACGGCTTCCCGGGTTTCGGCGTACGAGCCGACCACGACCGCCTGGGCATTGTGGGTGTGCGCCACGTCGCCGATCTCGCGCGTGAGCATCAGTTCGCCCTGGCCGCGCTTGAGGTAGACGCTGTTGCGCAGTTTCATTTCCAGCACCTTCATGCCGCCCTGCGCCAGGCGGGTCGAAAGCTGCTCGGACACCAGGCGGCCCAGCATCGCGCTCTGTTCCAGGGCATCGATGTTGACGATGGTGGCCATGATCAGGGGCTTGTCGTCGCCCAGCTTGCCGCGCAGCTGCAGCGCCAGCGCGTCGGCGGCGCGGTAATTGGCCGCGACGAAGGCGTTCGACGAAACCGCGCTGTAGTCGGTGTCGTCGCGCGACTGGGTCGAACAGGCGCCCAGCAGCAGCGGCAGGGCCAGGACGGCGGCGGAAAGAAGCGTGGATCGCATCATGGCCTCACCGGTTGCGGACCGCGAAGGTCTTCGATGGCTGGAAGGCCGCGTCGTACAGGGCGCGGTCGGTATCGAGCGTGTAGTACACGGCGGTGCTGCGGGCGTAGTAGCGGGTGTCGTCGGCCAGCGAGAGGTTGACGATGATCTCGGTCTTCGGCGTCTCGCCGGTGGCGAACTGGGAACGGAACCAGGCATAGGCGTCCTGGCCGGCGATGGCGGCCGTGGCCAGCCATTCGACGCTGTGCTCGATGCCGGTCAGCACCCAGGCGCCGGCCACCAGGGCGGTGCGCTCGCCGGCGAACCTGTACTGTGGCCGCTTTGGGGAAAAGGCCACCACCTGGGTGTCGAGCTCGATCCGCAGGGTGTTCGCGTCCGGCACCTTGACGACCGCATAGCCTTGGTTGACGAGGGCCGTGACCAGGTGCGCGCTGACGCCCTGGGCGAACGCGCTCGACTGCTGCGAGGTCACGTACAGCGGGCGTTTCGCGTTCACCTTCAGGGACGGCCCGAGCTGGCCGGCCATGTGGCGCGCGATGACGCCCCAGTGCGCCGCCGCCTGCAGCTTGTCCTGCTGGGTGCTCGGGAAATTGGTGGCCACCGGGGCCGGGCTGTAGGGAACGGCGCAGCCTGCGGTCAGCAGGGCGCAGAGCAGCGCGAAGCCGGCTCGAAATCGCATGGTAATCCTGTGAGTCTGTCTCGATGGCGCCTGGCGGCGCGGGGTTCGGGATGGGACTGTAGCACAGGGGTTTCTTTACGGCAATTAAGCTTGCTTGGCGTGATGGGTGCTGACAACGGTGCGGTCATACTGCGAACTTGGGTTCCGGCCTTCGCCGGAACGACGGTTTTTCAGCTGACGGTACGAAATCCCTCGCCGAGCCCGCCTACTGCCCAAAACAACGTCGTTCCCGCGCAGGCGGGAACCCAATCCCTAAATCAGCGTCGTTCCCGCGCAGGCGGGAACCCAATCTCGCATCCTAGCCCGGAACCTCTCCCCCCGTCAGGAACGCCTCGATCATCGCCGCCAATACCTCCGGCTGGTCATGGTGCAGCATGTGCCCCGCCCCCGGCATCATGCGCGGCGTGACCCTGGCCAGGTGCTCGCGGCGGCGGTCGATCTCCGCCCGCGCCTGCTCCTTCGGCCCCATCCAGCGCCACATCTCGGTCTCTTCGGCCTCGACCCACAGCACCGGCGCCGTGATCTGGGTCCAGCAGGCCAGCACCTCGTCGGCATGGTAGAGCAGCGGCCCGGTCATCTTGTGCGCCGGGTCGCCCAGGATGCGCCACTGGCCGTCGGCATCCTGGGCCGACCAGTGCGCCGCCAGGAAGGCCGCCCGCTCGTCGAGCAGGCGCGGATTGGTCTTCTGCAGGCGCGCCGCCACCTCCTCCAGGCTGGCGTAGCCGCGCATGTCCGGTTTGGCGCGCAATTCGTCCAGCCACTTGGCGTAGCGCCCCGGCGCCTGCGAGGGCCGGGTGGCCGGCAGGCCGAAGCCTTCCAGGTTGATCAGTTTCGCGATGCGGCCCGGACGGATGCCGGCGTACAGGCTGGCGATGTTGCCGCCCATGCTGTGGCCGAGCAGGTTCACGGCCTCGCCCGGCGCGTAATGCTCGAGCACGGCTTCGAGGTCGGCCAGGTAGTCGGGGAACCAGTAGGTGTCGCCGTGGGTGCGCTCGCTCAGGCCGAAACCGCGCCAGTCGAAAGCGATCACGTGCCAGTCGCCCCGCAGGGCGTCGACCACGAACTGGAAGGAGGCGGCCACGTCCATCCAGCCGTGCTGCATGAAGATCCTGGGCGCACCGATGCGGCCCCAATGGCGCACGTGGCAGCGCAGGCCGCGGATGGTCAGGAATTCGGAACGGGAAGCTTGCATGGCATCTCAGCAAAAAGAACGGTCGTTCGCATTATACGGCGAGGAACTTGATTTCGCATGGGACGTCCCCATTTGCTGGCGACCGGACGATGGCGGACGCAGGGTTTACAATAGCGGCATTTCAACCTTCCGCGAGCACATCCATGGCGATTTACCAGCTGGGCGAGCATGCGCCCGAGATCGACGCATCAAGTTTCGTTGCCGACACCGCTACCCTGATCGGCAAGGTCACGCTCGAGGCCAACGCTTCGGTGTGGTACGGCGCCACGCTGCGCGGCGACAACGAACGCATCACCATTGGCGAGAACAGCAATGTGCAGGAAGGCACGGTGATGCATACCGACATGGGCTTTCCCCTCACCCTTGGCAAGAACGTGACGGTCGGCCACCAGGCCATGCTGCATGGCTGCACGATCGGCGACGGCTCGCTGATCGGCATCCAGGCCGTGATCCTGAACGGCGCGAAGATCGGCAAGGGCTGCCTGGTGGGCGCCGGCGCCCTGGTTACCGAAGGCAAGGAGTTCCCCGACGGGTCGCTGATCCTGGGTTCCCCCGCCAAGGCCGTGCGCACCCTGACGGAAGAAGACCTGCTGCGCCTGCAGGCCAGCGCCGCGAGCTACGTGGCGCGCGGCCAGCTGTTCAAGGCGCAGCTCAAGCAAATCGGATAAGACAATGACTGAAACAATGACCACCCCGCGCGACACCCTGCAAAAGTTCATCTTCGACAACGCCGCCGTGCGCGGCGAGCTGATCGAGATTTCCGACACCTGGCGCGAGATCCAGGCGCGCCATGCCTACCCGAAGGCGGTGCGCGCGGCCCTCGGCGAGATGGTGGCGGCCAGCGCCCTGCTGTCGGCCAACCTGAAGTTCAACGGCGCCATCGTCATGCAGATCTTCGGCGACGGCCCGGTGCGCCTGCTGGTGGTCGAGTGCGACGCCCAGCTGCGCATCCGCGCCACCGCCAAGCTGGCGCCGGACGCCGACATCCCCGAGGACGCGACGCTGACCCAGATGTTCAACGCCCACGGCAAGGGCCGCTTCGTGATCACCCTCGACCCGGTCGACAAGGTGCCGGGCCAGCAGCCCTACCAGGGCGTGGTGCCGCTGATCGGCGAGGACATGGCGACCGTCATCGAGAACTACATGCTGCGTTCCGAGCAGATGGACACGCGCCTGTGGCTGGCGGCCGACGACCAGGTCTCGCGCGGCCTGCTGCTGCAGAAACTGCCGCGCCACAGCGGCAAGGACGACCAGCAGAAGCAGGCTTCCGAGGCGGAAGACCTGGAAACCTGGAACCGCGCCGTGATGCTGGGCCAGACCCTGAAGCGCGATGAGCTGCTGAGCACTGACATCGAGACGCTGCTCAAGCGCCTGTTCTGGGAAGAGACCATCCGCGTGTTCGACCCGCAACACCCGCAGTTCCACTGCAGCTGCACGCGCGAGAAGGTCGGCAACATGCTCAAGATGCTGGGCCAGCCGGAAGTCGAGTCGGCGCTGGCCGACCTGGGCGAACTGGGCATCAACTGCGACTTCTGCGGCAAGCACTACGCCTTCGACAAGGTCGACTGCGCCCAGCTGTTCGCCAGCGACACACCGGTGGAAACCATGATGCCGGCCAGTGGCAGCATCAACTGAGCTGAAAGCACCCATTGATGCGCGACACGCCCCGTAGCGAATTCCCCCACTTCCTCGTGATTCCCACGCGCTGGATGGACAACGACAGCTACGGGCACGTCAACAACGTCAACTACTACAGCTTCTTCGACACGGCGGTCAACCGCTACCTGATCGACGAGAAGGTGCTGGACATCCACCAGGACGGCACGGTCGGGCTGGTGGTGGAAACCGGCTGCCAATACTTCAGCTCCATCTCCTTCCCGGATACCGTGCACGCCGGCGTGCGCGTGGCCAAACTCGGCAATTCGAGCGTGCGCTACGAGATCGCGCTGTACCGCAACGACGATGCCCTGCCCTCGGCGGCCGGACATTTCGTGCACGTCTACGTGGACCGTTCCACCAACCGGCCGACGCCGATTCCGGCCGCGACCCGCGCCGTCCTCGAAAAGCTGCGCTAGGCGTGGTCCGGTCCGGTGGACCGGACCAGGTTTCGCCATCCGCGCGTTTGGCTCACGGATGCTCTGCCACGCTGCCCGCTGCCGGGTCGTCGGCGAACGTATACACGATCAGCGCCTCGTCATCCCAGCTCTTGTCCCGCAACGGCGCCTGGTAGCCGGCCCCGTTGTCGACCAGCGCCAGCCCGGCCTTGCGCTCGCCCGCGACGATCGTGGCGGAGGCCAGGCGCTTCGGCGAACGGTGGATGTAGCCGACCATCGGCAGCCTGCACAGGCTGCCTGTCGCCGCCGCGCCGGCGCGCAGCAGCAGCGGCACCTCCTCCTTTCGCACCGCCGCCGACACCTCGCACTCCAGCCGCAGGTCGCCCAGCCTGCGCACATGGTCAGGCAGGCCCGGTGTGCGTATGCTCGGCTCGATACGGTAGTCGCGGCGCTTCTGGTTGAGCACCAGCTCGCTATTCGCGTCCAGCGCCTGCTCGCTGCGCGGCATCAGGAT
>DAMCRY010000049.1:0-15085 GCA_032115075.1 Massilia sp. | reverse complement strand
TGAAGCGCACCCGCTACGGCAAGGTCAGCCTGCCGCGCGAACTGCTGCGCGGCCGGAACCTGCCGAACGTGGCGCCGCCGGCGCGGCCCAACCCGTTCTCGGGTTCCCGCCGCGTCCTCGCGGACGGCGCCGAACGCGACGTTCCGCTGCGTCTCTACGTCGACAGCGTGCGCCAGAAGCTGGAACGCAACGCCGTCCTCGGCGGTGCGCGCCTCGGCGGTCAGGAGGCGAAGGCCGACCCGCTCGTCAGCGTGTCGCTGCGCAGCGACGGCAGCATCGACGACGTGACCATCGTGCGCTCCAGCGGTCGTCCCGACCTGGACGAAGCGGTGCGCCGCTTCGTGCACCTGAATGCGCGCTATTCGGCGTTCCCGCCCAACGTGGCGGCGCGCTTCGACGTCATCGAGATCCGCCGCGTCTGGGCCTTCGCCGAAGGCGTGAAGCTCCTCGAAGAATTGCGCTGACGCTGTTTTCTTGCCGAGTCGCCCGAGCCGCCCAGGCTCGACCTTTGATCCCGTGCAAAGCCTGGCCTGATGGACGCCGTACGCTGAACTGAACGGTTCAAGTAAGGCGTCTATTTTTGATAGGCAACAATCATGGCTTCGTTTTGTTCAGGTGCAATCAAGCGTTGGTCCGCCGCCGCGTTCCCGCGGGTGCAGGCGATGCTCCTGGGAGGCTGCCTGGCAGCTTGCCTCGCCGGATGCGCCACCGGCATCGGCTTCGGCAGCGCGGGCCCCGCCACGGTGGACGGCGCCCCGGCCCCGCCGACCGAGCTCATCACTGACACGCTGATCGCCGCCGAGCGCGCTGCCTTCGACGGCGCTCCGCAGCAGGACCTCGGGCCGCTGTTCGTCGCCGCGCCGCCCCCGTACACGATCGGCCGCGGCGACATCCTCGCCATCGTGGTTTGGGACCACCCGGAGCTGGCCGCCGGCGGCATGCATTCCGCGACGGCCCTGGCCGACAGCGGTGCGCCTTCCCCGAGCGCCGCCTCGCCCGGCTTCGCCGTCGATCACATGGGCCGCATCCAGTTCCCCCTGGTGGGCCTGCTGACGATGGAAGGCCTGACGGCGGAAGGGGCGCGCGAACTGCTCACGAAGAAGCTGGCGCGCTACATCGCCCATCCGAACGTCACGCTGCGGGTCCAGTCCTACCGCAGCCGCCGGGTCTACGTCGACGGCGAGGTGCGCACGCCGGGCCTGCAGGCCATCGACGATATCCCGATGACGCTGGTCGAGGCGCTCAACCGTGCGGGCGGCATGACTCAGGGCGCCGACCAGAGCCGCATCGTCGTCGAGCGCGGCAAGGTGCGCTACACCGTCAACCTGCGCGAACTGATCCAGAAGGGCGTGAACCCGGGCACCATCCTGCTCGCCCACGGCGATGTGGTGCGCGTCCATTCGCGCGAGGAAAGCAAGGTCTTCGTCTCTGGCGAAGTCATCACGCCCAAGGCCCTGACCATGCACAACGGCCGCCTCACGCTCAACGAAGCGCTGGGCGAAACCGGCGGCATCAGTCCGCTGAGTGGCGACGCGCGCCAGGTCTACGTGGTGCGCAAGACGCCGGAACGCACCCGCGTGTTCCGGCTCGACGCGCGCGTCAGCGGCGCGCTCGCGATGGCCGAGTCGTTCGAGCTGCGGCCGAAGGACGTCGTCTACGTCGCGGCCTCGCCGCTGGCCAACTGGAACCGCCACCTGAGCCTGCTGTTCCCGGGCGCGCTGACCCAGGCCGTCGGCGTCACCACCAGGCCGTGAGCCCAGGAGAATCCCCGATGACCACCCCGCACGATCCGCATCCCCTGAGCCACATGCTGAGCAGCCCGCCCGTGCTGTCGGTACCTTTCGACCCGCGCCCGGCCGAACCCTTGCCCGAGGAACCGACGGTCGACTTCAAGGGCTACCTCAACACCCTGTACGAGAGCCGCTGGCTGATCGGTACCATCACCGGCATCATCACCGTGGTGGCCGTGCTGTACGCGCTGCTGGCCAAGCCCGTATACGAAGCCAACCTGATGATCCACGTCGAGGAGGAAAGTCCGACCGCCTCGAAGAACATCCTGAGCGAGGCGTCCTCGCTGTTCGAGACCAAGAAGGCGGCGATCGCCGAAATGGAGCTGCTGCGCTCGCGCATGGTGGTCTCGCGCGCGGTCGACAATCTGCAACTGTATATCGAGGTGCGTCCCGAATACTTCCCCGTGGTCGGCTCCTGGTTCGCCAACCAGAACGGCGAGGCGCTATCGCAGCCCGGCCTGTTCGGCCAGGGCGGCTACGTCTGGGGCGGGGAAAAGGCCGAGGTCTCGGTGTTCGAGGTCCCGGACAGCTGGCTGAAGCGCGAATTCATCATCACGGCGCGCCCCGGCAACCGCTACCGCTTCTCCGGCGGCGGCCAGAGCATCGCCTTCGACGCCACGGTCGGCCAGCGCTACCGGGTGCCGACCCCCAGCGGCCTGGTCGAGATCAAGGTCGACCGCCTGCACGCCAACCCCGGGGCGCGCTTCCGCATCAAGCGCAATTCCCGCCTCGGCACCATCCAGGCGATCCAGAGCGCCATGGTGATCACCGAGCAGGGCAAGCAATCCGGCGTCATCCAGGTCAAGCTGCAGGGCGAGAACGCCGAGCGCATCCACGCCCTGCTGAGCGAGATCGGGCGCGAGTACATGCGCCAGAACCTGGCGCGCAAGACCGAGGAGGCCGAGAAGTCGCTGGCCTTCCTCAACCAGCAGTTGCCCATCCTGAAACGCCAGCTGGAACAGTCGGAAGACCGCTACAACCAGTTCCGCAACGCCCATGGCACTGTCGACCTGCGCGAGGAAGCGCGCATGAGCCTGACGCAGGCGGCGGCGGCGCGCACGCGGCGCATGGAGCTGATCCAGAAGAAGACCGAGCTTCTGTCGCGCTTCACCGAGGACCACCCGGTGGTGGCCGCGATCAACCGCCAGCGCAAGGAAGTCGAGGCCGAGATCGAGGCCATCGACACCCGTATCCGCAAGCTGCCCGTAATGGAGCAGGACGAGGCGCGCCTGACGCGCGACATCAAGGTCAAGACCGATCTGTATACCGCGCTGTCGAATACCGCGCAGCAGCTGCGCCTGATCTCGGTCGGCCGCGTCAGCAACGTGCGCCTGGTGGATGCGCCGATCGCACCGGAGCGGCCAATCAAGCCGAACCGCCCGCTGATCGTGGCGCTGGCGGTGGTCACGGGCCTGTTCCTTGGCACCCTGATCGCGGTGACCCGCAAGGCGATGCGCGGCGGGATCGACGATCCGGCCAAGGTCGAGCGCCTGCTGCGCGCCAAGGTGGTCTACGCGTCGATTCCGCACAGCGTCAACGAGGACAAGCTGATGCGCAAGGTAAAAGGCGAGGGCGTCCTGCCGCTGCTGGCCCAGATCCTGCCGGAAGACCCGGCGGTGGAGAGCCTGCGCAGCTTCCGCGCCGCCTTGCAGTTCTCGATGCCGCATTTCAGGAACAACATCGTCGTGTTCGCCGGACCGACGCGCGGCGTCGGCCGATCCTTCGTGACCGTCAACTTTGCCGCCGTGATGGCGGCCAGCGGCAAGCGTGTGCTGCTGATCGACGCCGACCTGCGCAACGGCCGCCTGCACCGCTATTTCGGTGTCAGCCGCGACCACGGCCTGTCGATGGCAGTCAGCGGGGCGGCGCCGGTGGAAGGCTTCATCCACCGCAACGTCATCGACAACTTGGACTTCATCCCCACCGGCATCCTGCCGCCGAACCGTTCCGACTTCCTGCTGCACCTGAACTTCAGCACCCTGCTCGAGACACTGAGCCCCAACTACGACCTGGTGCTGATCGACACGCCCCCGCTCCTGCAGGCCGCGGACGCACTCGTCGTCGGCGCCCGTGCCGGCGCCGTGTTCCTGCTCGCACGCGCTCACGTCACGACCGATGCGGAAATCACCGAGTCGGTCAAGCGCCTCAACCATGCCGGCCTGTCGCCGCAAGGCGTGTTGTTCAACAATATCACCTATGCGATCGGCCAGTCCCGTTCGCCCTTCCAGGGCAGCCCGATCGGTCAACTGAAGTACGCCGAATGAGCAAGACGGGCGTTGCTCATTCGGCATATTGCTAGCCCCATCCTGTCCGCCGGAGCGGCTGCAAGAACCATGCGCGGGTGGGGTAGCGTTCTCGGCCGCCTGCCGTTGTCGCATGCCATCGACGGCATCGACTCCGCCAACGTGCACGTTTCTTTATGACGCGCCGTAGCGCATTGCGCCACTTCCGGACTTCAAGAGACTACCGGGCGGCCCATCTTCGCGCCGCGCAGAAACCTGCTCGTCCTGCTCCCTACGCCGAATAATTGACGCTCGCGATAGCTTGCCGCTTGTGAAACGACCGTGACATCCAGTCGCGTGCTCAGGGGCCAATCACTGCCGCACACTACGTCATCCTACCCGCGGATTGCATCAGAAGATCCTCTTAGTCAACCGGACTTCGCAGATCTCCTCGTGCTTATGCTCGGCCATCTAGTTTCCAAAACGTAATTTCTCCTTGTACGAGGAGTACTCACGTCGTTTATCCGACAGAGCAATTGGACAACCTAAATTTTCATTGTTTTTCGGAAACAATTCGTGCTGTTCAATACTTGGAAAATTTTCCCGCAAGTTTATTGAGCTTGGAGTTACATCGCTGCTCCAAGCAGCTCCGTCGAGTTCAATTGCGTATGGAAACATGTTGCTAACAGGAACTTACGGTTAGCTGATTTGTATCAGAGAAATTTTTCTCTAAATCCATTGAACTTCGGAAGTTTCCTGCGCTCAAAGCTACTCCTTTTATATCGATGGAGCCGTCCTAGACTGCAAGTCGACTTAACCCTTGGAAACAGATCTTTGCTTTTAAATACTTCGCGAAAATTTTTCCGAAAATCTATTGAACTTAGGCAGTTTCCAGTGCTCAAAGCTACTCCATTCCACTTTTAAGGCAATTTGAAATGCAAAAAGCAGCTAAGTTTGTTCCGAATGTTCGTTCTACCCTGATGTCGTGCGCCAGCGTGGCAGTCCTCTTTGCAGCATCCAGCAGTGCCATGGCCGCCGCCGCCCACATCTATGTTTCGCCGACCGGTTCGGACTCGAACCCGGGCACCCAGGCGAAACCGGTGAAAACGATCACCCGGGCAGACGCCCTGGCCGGTCCTGGCTCGACCATCCACGTCGCCGCCGGCACCTACAAGGTCTCCGCTCCGTCGCTCGGTAGCGTCGGCATCCGAACCAGCAAGAGCGGTACCGCAACTGCACGCATCAAGTTCGTCTCGGACGTGAAGTGGGGTGCCAAGATCGTCGTCTCGGGCACCGGCATCACTTGGGATTCGAAGGGCAGCTACGTCGACATTGACGGTTTCGACATCTCGGGCACCGGCCGTCACGGCATCCTGGCCGCAGGCCGCAACCTGACCATCACCAACAACTTCATCCACGACCTGACCATCAGCGGCGGCTGCAATGGCAGCGGCGGCGCGGCAATCGACACCTACGGCCCGGTCGGCAATGTCGTCATCGACCGCAACGTCGTCCGTAACATCGGCTACAAGATGATCGGCAAGTGTAACACCGTGCAGGGCATCTACATTGCCAACGCCAACAACCTCGTGACCAACAACATCGTCTCGGGCGTGGCGGCAGTCGGCATCCAGCAATGGCACGGCGCCACCTCGTCGACGATCGTGAACAACACGACCTTCAAGAACAAGATGGGCATCCTGCTGGGCCAGGGCGACTCGGGCACCACCACCGGTTCGGCGAACAACTACGTTGCCAACAACATCGTCTACGACAACACCACCTACGGCATCGTCGAAGGCGGCAAGATGGGTGGCAACAACAAGTACGTCAACAACCTGGTGACCAAGAGCGGCACCAACATGAAGGTCAAGGGCAGCGTGAGCGGCACCATCTCGTCGGATCCGCTGTTCGTGAGCTACTCGGCGACGGGCACCGGCAACTACAAGCTCTCGAAGAGCTCGCCGGCAATCGACCGCGGCACCTCGAACCAGGCACCGAAGGTTGACTTCGCAGGCGTGGCCCGTCCGCGCGGCGCCGCCGTCGACATCGGCGCCTACGAGTACTAATCAGTCCCTCCGATCGGCAAGGGGAGCGGATTCTCGCTCCCTCGATCGGGCAGGCCGGCTGGCATATTCGCCAGTCCGTGCCCTATCGCGCCGCCAGATCGCCCGGTCAACGCCACAGGCGCCTCGACCGGACCAGAACCGCATCGTTCATCGATGCGGTTTTTTTTTGCCTCGCATCCAGGGTCAACGCTCGGTTGACAGCGGCCTGCCCTTGGCCTGCGGCGGCCCCCGGCGCAAGAGACCGTTCTTGAGCGCCGTCCGGATGCGGTAGGTCCTGGACTCGAACAGGAGATAGGACAGATAGGCCGAGAGCAGCAGGGCGGCCAGCATCGCGAAGAAAAGCGCGGTGTGCACGGGATCGAACGGCGACAGTCTTTCCACGCCGAGCTGGCCCCGGACCCAGTAATGCAGCACCCCGATCACGGGGACGTGCAGCACGTACAGGCTGAAGGAGAACTCGGCGAAGAACTTGCCGGTGGCGCCGATCCGTCGTACCAGCGCCGTCGGGGCCGCCTTGAACTGCAGGCTCGACAGGAGGACCAGGTAGAGCAGGCTGCAGACAACGTCCTGGCCCAGCGTCGACAGCTCGAAGGCATCCAGCTCCCCCGTCAACCGGTAGTACCCGGCGCCTGCCAGCACCAGCAGCGCCCAACCCCAGCGCATGCCGGTTCCGCATTCGATGCGGATGCGGGAGAACGCCACGCCGAGCAGCCAGACTAGGAAGTAGCCGACGATTGCGGCCGGCAGCAGGAAGCCGAGCGCCAGCAGGGCGGCGCCGCAGCCCAGGCGCAAGGCGTTGTCGCGCGCGGTGCAGGCAAGCGCCAGCAGGGGGAAGAGCACGTAGTACCAGGTCTCGTTGGCCAGGCTCCAGAGCGGGAAATTCTCGCCGAAATCGGGCAGCAGGATGCCCTGCAGCCCGACCAGGTTGCCCATGAAGGTCAGGGCCGAATGGGGATTGTCGGGCGAGAGCCTGAAATCGGCGGGAGTGGCGGTGCCGATCGCGATCGCGAAGAGCAGGGTCAGGACAAAGGTCGGGATCAGGACCGTCCACAGGCGGGTGGCGCGGTCGATCGCGTAATTGGCGATCGCACGAGGCTCGCCGAGCCGGTTCAGGAGACTGCCCCCGACCAGCCAGCCGCTGATGACGAAGAACACCAGCACCGCCTGGTGGGCGAAGCCGCTGGCAAAGGCAAGGCCCTGGAACCACAAGGGCGGCCCGGCGACATCGCGGACCGCGGGGTACATCGCCGCGCGCAGGTGGGCGGTGGCGACGACGAAGGCCGCCAGGCCGCGCAGCACGGAGATCAGGATCGAGTGCCAGCTCGCTTCGTCGAACTGGCCGTGACGCTGGAACGTCACGCGCGGCAGGGTGGGAATGGACATCGTGTCTCCCTTGCTGAGGTAGGCGGTGCGATGCCGGTCGATCATGCGGAATCGGTTCTCATGGCGGCCGGAACGGCTGTCGGATGGCGATACGAAAAGAAGTCGAATCAACGTCAGGTGTCGCGTCGTGCAAGCATTGGTAATCACGACAATAAAGAAAACGGCCATACAGGTTTTGAAACGACGCAAAGGCACCGGAATTGTGTTGACTTTGAAAGCACGCGACGAAGTTGAATTGCCTGGCTGCTTTTCGATTGCGGTCAAACGAAGTCAAAACGCCGTTCCCACGAGAAAATGTTATGCGCGATGATGTTTATAAATCGTGCGGCGAATAAAGAAGTCTGCGGCCTACGACTTGCCGGTGCATTTTAAAAGGGCTATCAATTTCCTATTGGGAATGGCTGTGCCGGATTGATGCTCATCAATCCGATCACGCAGCGGAAGTTGATAATCAGCTAAAAGGAAATTGACGCGCCCGCCACTCGATATTATTTGCTCCAAGTGGCACTGGCGACGGGGAGGGGCGCAGACTGGGTGCTTTCCTTACAGGCCTTTGTGCCGTTCATCCGGGGCGCTCCCGGATTCGCCCGCATTTTATTTCCATTACCAGTGCGCCATTTCAGGATTCGCAATCCACGAGCCCGGCTGATAATATGAATGTATCCGTCCCTGTTTTCTGGAGGCATGCCACCACGGTGTTGACTGGCACGGTTCTGGCACAGGCTTTGCCGCTCCTGGTTGCGCCACTGATCACGCGTCTGTGCACGCCGGAAGACCTCGGGGAATTCAGCATCTGGATGGGCATCGTTGCCATCGCGGCGACAGTCGGCACCCTGCGGCTCGAAGCAGCGATGATCCTCGACCACGACTCGGATGAGCAGCGAACCTGTTTCAGTGTCGTCGCCTATTGCTCCACCCTATTGGCGATCTTCGTCACCTGCGCCGCGGTCCTGGTGCGCGTGACGGACATCCCGCAGGCGCAGAAGATCTCCTGGTTCGGGCTGATGACCATCGGCGTCGGCGCCTGGCTCGCCTCGTACAATGCGGCGCTCCAGGCGTATGCGACTTCGTATCGCGCTTTCGGGAAGGCCGCCATGGCCAAGGTATTCGGGGCAGGGACCATTGCGCTCGGCCAGCTATTCCTGCTAGTGGCCGGAATTGGCGGCACTGCCTTGTTGGCCGGACAGATTCTCGGAATGACGGTCGCGATCATCGCCGCCATTGTCCTGCTGTCCCCCCCATCTCCCCATCTTTCGTTGCTTCCGACCCGGCCTCAGCGCGATTATCTGAACAAGCACCAATCTTTCTGGCGCTTTTCCTTGCCGGCGGGGCTGCTCAATATCGCAGCGGGAAAATTCCCGCTGTTTCTGGTCGGCGCCAAATACGGGTTGTTCGAAGCCGGTCTGTTCGCATTGACCGAACGAATCCTTACCGCGCCCATTTCCCTGATTGCAGCCTCGGTGCTCGAAGTCTTCAAGCGCCAGTCCGTCCAGGAATTCCAGACCCTTGGAAACTGCACGGCGGCGTTTCGCAGCACCTTCAAGGCGCTCGTCCTGCTTGGCTGTGGGCCTGCACTGGTCATTTTCGCCTTCGCTCCCGATTTGTGCGCCTGGGTTTTCGGCGAGCCCTGGCGTGAAGCCGGGGAATTCGCGCGGATATTGGCGCCGCTGTACTTCCTGAATTTCGTCGCCAGCCCCTTGAGCTATGTATTCTTCGTTGCGGGAAAACAGAAAATCGAGCTGGTCTGGCAAATCGCGCTGTTCATCACGACGATCAGCATTTTCATCGCCCCGCTCCCGCTGAAACAGGTGCTCCTGCATTACACGATCGGCTATTCAATTCTCTACCTGATCTACCTGTACCTGTCCTACCGCTTCTCCCAGAACGCCGCCCCCGTGCCCGCGCAGTCCGGCGATTCCGAGTCGGTAAAGGCGGGCGAACGATTGCCCTGACGATTGCGGAAAGATCATGCAAGCAAGCGACATCGCGACAATCAGGAAAGCCGGGACCTTCAGCCCGACGTTCATCGCGCACGCCGCCTTCCTGCTGCTGTTCCCCGGTTTTTTCTTCTACCAGACCTTGCTGGGCATCGGGGCCATCGGCGCCTACCTGGGCGGCTACTTCACGCTGGTGGCGCTGTTGCTGCTGCTGCCGCTGACCTACGCCTTCGTCCTGTCGGCCAAAGCGAACAGGAATTACGTCTCGCAGGTGGACATCTGCCTGGTTTTCCTCGGCGCCTATTACGCGCTCGTCCTGGCAGTGAATTATGTGGCCGGAAAGGATTCGATCATCGTCGAGCGCTACGGCCAGGCCCTGATTTTCTGCTTCGAGACCTATGTCATCTTCCGCCTGGTCGACCTCGGCGACAAGACCTTCCTGCGGATCGTCTTCATCTGCCTGTTGGTGATGTCGGCGATCACCTATTACTTCTCCGTGGGCGGGTTCTTCTTCCTGCAAGCCCTGGGCGAAGCCAAGGATCCGAACAGCCTGGCGACCTACCAGGGTTTCGCACGTTCCTACATCTATACCTACCTGATCGTGGCGTGCACGATCAGGTACGTGGTGGTGCGCTATGTGCTGTACGTCGTCGTGACGAGCGCCCTGTTCCTGAACGGGGCGCGCAGCGAATTCTCCGCGGTCCTGTTCCTGATCCCGGTGAACGAGCTGTATTACGCCAGGCACCGGCTGTATGCCGTGTTCACCCTGGTGCTGGCGTCAGTGATCCTGATCGGCGGGGTGGATTACATCGTGGCCAAGCTGCCCGAAAACCGCATCCTGCAACTGCTCGACCTGTCCCACTCCAGTTCGGCCAACATGCGTGACCGGTTCGCCCACGATGCCTTCCGCACGATCTCGGAGAACCCGATCTTCGGCGACTTCGCGAGTTATCCGGACGGCCATTACGCGCACAACGTCATCACGACCTGGGTCGACTTCGGCCTGTTCGGCTTCGTCTTCTTTTCCGCCTTGCTGCTATGGCACGGGATCTGGCTTCTCCTGCACGGCTTTTTCTCGGCTAAGAAGGACAGGGATTTCGTGCTGGCCTGGTCCTTCGTGTCCATCACCATCCTGTGGGCTTTGACGGCGAAGTCCATGCCGGACATGTGCGTCGGCGCGGCGCTGGGCGCCTTCGCCCGTTACCGCTACAAGAAACGCTTTGTCCAGGGCGCGCCGCTGTCGTTCGGCAAGACGCGGCCCTGAGGGACCAGACCATGCGCATCCTCTACATCAATCACTATGCCGGATCACCGCGCCACGGAATGGAGTACCGGCCGTATTACCTGGCGCGCGAGTGGGTGCAGGCCGGACACCCGGTGCGGATCGTGGCGTCGAGCCGGTCCCACCTGCGCGCCCAGGAGCCGCAGCTGGGCGGCCGGCGACAGCTCGAAGAAACCATCGACGGCATCCGCTATACCTGGCTCGGTACGCCCGCCTATCGCGGCAATGGCCTGGGGCGGGTGCGCAATATCGGCGCCTTCGTGCAGCGCCTCTACCGGGAAGGACGGCGGCTGGCCAAGGAAGACCGGCCGGACGTCGTGATCGCTTCCAGCACCTATCCGATGGATATCTGGCCGGCCCACCACATCGCGCGGATGGCGGGGGCGCGGCTCGTGTTCGAACTGCACGACCTGTGGCCCCTGACGCCGATGGAACTCGGCGGCATGTCGAAATGGCATCCCTTCATCATGGTGGCCCAGGCGGCCGAACATTACGTGTACCGCAACGCCGATGCCGTGGTTTCGATGCTGCCCAAGGTGCACGAGCACGTGGGCGCGCGCGGCCTGGCGCTCGAGCGCCTGCATATCGTCCCGAACGGCGTGCAGCCGCAGGCCTGGCCGGCAGGGATTCCGCGCCTGCGGGGGCCGGTCGAAGGCATCCTGGCGGAGATCGCCAAATCCGGACACGCCATTGTGGGCTATGCCGGCAACCACGGGATTTCGAACGCGCTCCCCACGCTCCTGGGGGCGGCGAAGATCATGCGCGACGAAAAGGTGTCTTTCGTGCTGGTGGGCGGCGGCCCCGAAAAGGAGGGCCTGAAGCGCTGGGTGCAGGCCGAAGGTCTGCGCAAGGTCCACTTCATCGATCCGGTGGCCAAGGACGACATTCCGGCTTTGCTGCAGTGGTTCGACATTGCCTACATCGGCTGGCGCCGGCACTCCCTGTATCGCTTCGGCATCGCCCCCAACAAGCTCATGGACTACATGATGGCAGGCCGCCCCGTCCTGCATGCGGTCGAGGCGGGCAACGACCCGGTCGGGGAAGCCGCTTGCGGCCTCACGGTCGCGCCCGAGGATCCGGAAGCGAGCGCGCGCGGCATCCGGACGCTGCTCGGCACCAGCCCGGACGAACGCAAGGCCATGGGCGAGCGCGGCAAGCGCTTCGTGCTGCAGAACTTCACCTATCCGGTGCTGGGCGAGCGTTTCCTGGCCGCCTGCCGCTGAGGACCTGCGCCATGCTGTACAAGCAACTTCATAACCATGGAACGGTGTGCGATGTCGAGAACGGATAGGTTCCTGAAGCGGATGTTCGATATCGTGAGCGCGTCCATCGGCCTGGCGCTGTCGCTACCGGTCATCGGGCTGTGCTGGGCGATCGCCGCGATCGATACGCGCGGCAACGGCTTCTTCATCCAGAAGCGCATCGGGCGGCACGGCCGCATCATCCATGTCTGCAAGATCAAGACGATGCATTCGGGCGACAGGGGGCGCAGCCCAATCGCGTCGCGCAACATCGCCTCCATCACCCCCTCGGGCCGGATCTTCAGGAAGTACAAGCTCGACGAACTGCCCCAGCTCTTCAACGTGCTGCTGGGGACCATGAGCATCGTCGGGCCGCGTCCCGATGTTCCCGGCTATGCGGACAAATTGGAAGGAAGCGACCGCATCATCCTCGAGCTGCGCCCCGGCATCACCGGTCCGGCCTCGATCAAGTACAAGAACGAAGAGGAAATCCTGGCGGCGGTCGACGACCCGGTCGCCTATAACGACCGGATCATCTGGCCCGACAAAGTCAGGCTGAACAAGGAATACATCCGGAACTATTCCTTCCTGCGCGATCTTCGCTACATCATGCAAACTCTTTTCCGGTGAGGACAACATGAGCATCCCTTGCGCTACCTGGCCCAGCTTCTCCGACGAGGAAGCCGCGGCCGTCAAAGACGTGATCCTGTCGAACAAGGTGAACTACTGGACCGGCACCGAGTGCCGCGAATTCGAGAAGGAGTTCGCGGCCTGGGTGGGAACGGAATACGCGGTGTCGCTGTCGAACGGGACGCTCGCGCTCGACTGCGCACTCAAGGCGCTCGGCATCGGACCGGGGGACGAAGTCGTCGTGACCCCGCGCTCCTTCCTGGCCTCGGCGAGCTGCATCGTCAACGCCGGGGCGACGCCCGTATTCGCGGACGTCGACCGGGACAGCCAGAACATCACGGCCGCCAGCATCGGCGCCGTGCTGACGCCCCGCACCAGGGCCATCGTGTGCGTCCACCTGGCGGGGTGGCCATGCGACATGGACCCGATCATGGACCTCGCCCAGGCGCACGGGCTCTACGTCATCGAAGACTGTGCACAGGCCCACGGCGCCCGCTACAAGGGCCGCATGGTCGGCAGCATCGGTCACATCGGCGCCTGGTCCTTCTGTCAGGACAAGATCATGAGCACCGGCGGCGAAGGAGGCATGGTGACGACCAACCGGCGCGACTGGTGGCAGACGATGTGGTCCTGGAAGGACCATGGCAAATCCTGGGAAGCGATGTACGAACGCCAGCATCCGCCGGGCTACCGCTGGGTGCACGAGTCCATCGGCACCAACTGGCGCATGCTCGAAGTCCAGGCGGCCATTGGACGCATCCAGCTGCGCCGCATGCCCGCATGGAGCGCGCAGCGCAAGATGCATGCGGAGCGGATTGCGGCTGCCTGCCGCAAGACCGGGGTGCTGCGCGTGCCTCTCGTTCCGCCGCACATCGAACACGCGTACTACAAATTCTACGCCTTCGTCGAAACGGATAAGCTGGCGCCCGGCTGGAGCCGCGACCGGATGATGGAAGAGATCGCGGGGCAGGGTGTTTCCTGCACCCAAGGCTCCTGTTCGGAACTCTACCTGGAAAAGGCATTCGACGGCACCGGCTACCGCCCGGCGCGGCGCCTGCCGGTGGCCAGGGAACTGGGCGACACCAGCCTGATGTTCCTCGTCCATCCGACCCTGACCGAGGCCGACCTCGCCCTGACCTGCCGGGTTGTCGAGGAGGTCGCCGCGCGCGCGGAGAAGACGGACCAGGCCTGTTTCGCCGAAGCGGGCTGACGCCGCTCACCCGACAGCGAGGATTAGCCGCGCCATGATCACCTGGATGCACATCATCGATATCGGCCATACGGCCGTGATGGTTCCGGTGGCCGGGACGGTAGCCGCCTGGCTCGTCCTGGGACGGGCCTGGAAGCTGGCCGCGTGGTGGTGCCTCATCTTCGCGTCCGGCCTGGTCATCGTCGCATCGTCGAAGATCGCCTACCTCGGCTGGGGACTGGAAATTCCCGCGATCGGTTTCAAGGCGCTGAGCGGACACGCCTGGCGCGCCACCGCCGTCCTCCCGGTCTTCTTCTTCGTCCTGCTCCAGCACGCGCCGGCGCACTGGCGCATGCGCGGCGCGCTGTTCGGGGTGATGCTCAGCATCGGACTGGCCGGCCTGCTGGTGGTCTTCGGCTTCCATACGGTCTCCGAGGTCGTCGCCAGCTTCGTCCTCGGCATCGCCGCCGGCCTGGCCTTCCTGCGCGCCGCGGCCGACTCGGCGCCGCCGTCCATGCGGCCCTGGGCCGTGCCGGTCTGCCTGATGAGTTTTCTCGTGATCTGGAGCCTGAAGCCATCCTCGATCAATCACCGCCTGGTCGACGTGGCGCTGTACTTCTCGGGACGCGACGAGCCGTACCGCTGGACGCATGGCCATGACCTTCCCTTGCCCCGGAAACAGCGGCGGGAATGCTAGCGCGCCCAGTGGCGAGGTCGGTGGCTGCCCACCCGTGCCGGTCGCGCAGCGCCGCCACGGGCGATGGTGGAATGGCAGCATCGTCGCGCTGCACCGGATTGCAGCGGTGGGCGTGTGTGCGCCAGCAGGCGATCGGGACGTGCCGGCGGCATGGAGGAGATCCCGGACAGCAGGCGAGAGGGCCGGATGGCGCCGGATGCGCTACTGGCGCGGTTAAGTGCGAGGTCCGGCTTCCTGGTTCTGGTTGCATGCAGCCGACCTGCCCGCAACCCTGCGGTGCACGCTTCAATGCCATCTCATCGCCACCCATTTTGCTCGTTCCGCCGCCAGCCCGGAGAGGGGTAGCTGCGCGGTGAATCGCCGTCGATCGAGGGAAGGCCCTGTCGGCGGCCGGTCACCCTACCAGGCAGCATGTAGCCGATCTGCCGGCATCGGCCAGCGTCGCGGGCGTGCCGCGATGGCGGGAGCGGCATGGCGTCGCACCACTACACCTCCGCGGCCGGGCAGGGCGGGGGGGGGCAGCGGGCGTCGACATGTCACTCCCGGCTGCGGCCAGCAAGCGCCGGAACCGAGCCGGTCGCCTTGCGACGGCGTCGCGGGCGCGGCGCAGGATGGTATCGCAGCTGCAGCGGCATCGAATCAGTT